>NZ_JBFBJJ010000008.1:0-167636 GCF_040686055.1 Microbacterium sp. NPDC086615 | reverse complement strand
CGCCTGGTAAATCGTCTCCGCGCTCACCTGCATACTCTCGTCGCCCGCGTGATCTCGCGACAGGACGCCGCTGATCTGTCCCGGAGACCATTGTTGCGCGAGCCGCGCCGCAACGTACTCCCGCAACCTGCCGGGCTGGGCCAGCTTCGCCGGCTTCGGGCGGACCCGCTTCGCCGCAGCGTCACGGTGAGCGGCATGCGGCAGATACCGCCCGTTCGCGTCGGTACGGGCGTGAAGCTCCCGCATGACCGTCGACGCCGGCCTCCCCAGCTCCCGACCAATCGCCCGCAACGACAGACCCGCCCGCCGCAAATCGGCGATCCTCTCCCGCTCCAACAGGGACAGCAACCGGGCACCGACAACCGCCGGAACCACGTCGACGACAGGCTTCACAACCCCCATCGTGGTCTGCCCCGTCGAATAATCCACTCGACGCCCATCCGGATAGATCCGCGCGTTCATCGTCCGACGCACCCCGCGATCCCAATCCTTCGCGGTGCGCTCATGAATCCCCACCGCCACCGCCGCTTCACGGCGACTCTTCCCCTCCGCCCGCAACCGCGCGAACTCCGCCCGGCCCGGATGCGCAACACGGACCGAAGCAATACCCGCCCGCCGCGCCCACACGGACCCGGTATTGGGACTCAGGCCCATCTCCCGCGCCACCACAGTGACACTTCCAACCTCACTCAACCGCCGCAGAAACAACTCCCGCACGACCGAACTCGACACGCCCTCAAACGACACGGTGGCCGCAACCTCCCAAAATCTGGGGCGTTGCGACCACCGCTAGAACCCGCCCGGGGCCGGACGGGGCGTTCGCGAGGACGCGCGGGGCGTCAGATCATCTTGGTGACCTGGTCGAACGACAGCTCCACCGGGGTCTCACGCTCGAAGAGCGACACGAGCACCGTGAGCTTGCCGCTCTCGGGCTTGATCTCGCTGATCGTGCCGGGCAGGCCCGCGAACGAGCCTTCCTTGATCGTGATGGTCTCGCCGGTCTCGAAGTCGACCTCGGCCGGGATGGAGCGCGTCGCGACCGGAGCACCCTTGGCGGCACCCGCCTTGGCCGGAGCGGCTTCCTTGACCTCGACGAGGCTCTTCAGCATGTTGAAGGCCTCTTCGAAACGCAGCGGCGTCGGGTTGTGGGCGTTGCCCACGAAGCCGGTGACACCGGGGGTGTGGCGGACGACCGACCAGGTGTCTTCGTTGAGGTCCATGCGCACCAGCACGTAGCCGGGGATGCGCACGCGGTTGACCATCTTGCGCTGGCCGTTCTTGATCTCGACGACGTCCTCCATGGGGACCTCGACCTGGTAGATGTCGTCCTCGACCTCGAGCGTCGACTTGCGCTGCTCGATGTTGGCCTTCACCTTGCGCTCGAAGCCGGCGTAGGAGTGGATGACGTACCACTTGCCGGGGAGCGAACGCAGCTCGGCGCGGAACGCCTCGTAGGGGTCGGCGTCTTCGTCGATCTCGTCGACGTCGGTCGCCGCGTCGGCGGGAGACTCGGATGCCTCGACCTCGTCGACCACGCCGGCGGCGGCCTGCACCTCGTCGACGAACTCGTCGTCGAGGACCGGCGCGTCGGGCTCGCCGTTGATGTCGGGACCGTCGTAGGGGGTGACCTCGTCAGCGGCTTCGGCGGCCTCTTCGGCCTGCTCCTCGGCGAGGGCGTCGTTCAGGACCTCGGCGGCGGCCTCGGCCTCGCTGGTCTCGTCGATCTCGAGAGCGTCGTTCACGATCGCGTCAGCCTCCGGGTCGGTGATGTCGATGTCGTCGAGGTCGTCGTCGGCATCCGCGTCGTCGGCGTCGTCCACGACGTGGACGGCGGTGTGCTCAGCCGCGTCGGAGGCGTGCTCCTGCGAGGCGAGCACGTTGCCCTCCTGGGCTTCGTCGTCTTCGCTGGACTGCTCGGCAGCCGTCGCCCAATCGGCGTCGTCGACATATCTTTCAGACACTGATGATCTCTTCCGTTGAAGTGCGACCGCTCGTGGGGCCGCTCGTCGCCGTAGCGCCGGTCAGGCGCCGGCGGTGCTCGGGACGCCGAAGACGGCGCTGGTCAGCCACACGAACAGCAGGTCGAGGCCGTACACGAGCGCCATCATCACGACGACGAACCCGAGGACCACGAGGGTGAACTTGATCAGCTCCTGCCGCGTGGGCGTGACGACCTTGCGCAGCTCCGTGAAGACCTGACGGATGAAAAGAGCGATCCGCGCGAAGAAGTTGAGCTTCTTCTCGCGGGGCGCGCCGCGGTCAGCGACGACCTCGCCCTTCGCCTCGTCCTGCGTCATCGAACCACCTAGGTCGCTATTCGTTGCCAGCGTGTGCTGTGCGCAGGGCGGACAGGAATCGAACCTGCAACCTGCGGTTTTGGAGACCGCTGCTCTGCCAATTGAGCTACCGCCCTAAGATCCGGATGGATCCAGGATTCGAAACCCGGCACGCCTTCACCACGGATCTCTCGGGGAGGGATGCCACTGTGCGCGAGGCACGGCGAAAGAATGCAGATTTCGACTGCACTGCAAGTGTACGGCATCGGGCGCACCGCCGACGAACTCCCCCACCCCGCCGCACCGCTCGGAGGGGCTCCTGGATAGGCTGGAAGGCGGTCGCCATTCTGGCCCCCGACACTGCGGCGACCGGTGAGGATCGAGGACCACGGATGAGCTCACAACCCCCCGCCCAGCAGTTCCAGGTCGATCTGCGCGGCGTGATCGACCTGTTGAGCCGCCACATCTACTCGGGTCCCCGCGTGTTCCTCCGAGAGCTCCTGCAGAATGCCGTCGACGCGATCGCCGCACGCCGAGAGGTCGACGGGGCGGGCGGGCGCGTCCGCATCACGCCGGTCAGCGCGGCATCCGAAGAATTCGTCCTGCGCGACGACGGGGTCGGTCTGACCCCCGACGACGTGGCGGATCTGCTCGCGACCGTCGGCCGCAGCTCCAAGCGCGACATGTTCGACCTGCCGCGCTCCGACTTCCTCGGGCAGTTCGGCATCGGGATGCTGTCGTGCTTCATGGTGTGCGACGACATCGTCATCCGTTCGCGCAGCGCGCACGGCGCGGATCCGGTCGAGTGGGTCGGTCACGCCGACGGCACCTTCGAGGTCGGCCCCGGCGCCGATGACATCCCCGTGGGAACGAGCGTGCACCTGCGACCGCGCGGCGACAGCCGCTCGCTGCTGAGCACGGCGACCATCGGCGAGCTCGCCGAGACGTTCGGCCGCTATCTTCCCGTGACGGTGAGCGTCGACCTCCCTTCGGGCGGCGAGACGACCGTCACGGCGCCTCCCCCGTTCCTCGGCGACGACCGCGAGGAACAGGCGGCATATGGCCGAGAGCTCCTCGGCGCCGAGCCGCTCGCGGTCATCCCCCTGTCGGTGCCCGCCACGCAGACGCGCGGCTTGGCGTTCGTGCTGCCGTTCGCCCCGGCATCCACCGCCCGCCAGAGCACACGCGTCTACCTCCAGCGCATGCTGCTCACCGAGAGGGCCGAGGATCTGCTGCCGGACTGGGCGTTCTTCGTGCGGGCCGTCGTCGATTCGGCGGGCCTTCACCCTACCGCGAGCCGCGAGGCGCTCGTCGACGACGACGCGCTCGAGCAGACCCGGACCGAGCTGGGGGATGCCGTGCGCCGGTGGATCCTCGACCTCGCGCTGAGCGATCCCCTGCGTCTGGCGCAGTTCGTCGGCGTGCACGAGGTGGCCCTGAAATCGCTCGTGCGTCACGACGACGAGCTGGCGCGCTTCATCGTGCCGTGGCTGTCGGTCGAGACGAACGTCGGGCGACTGCGCATCGACGACCTCGTGCGTCGTTCCTCCCCCGTCCGCTACGCGGAGACGGTCGAGGCCTTCCGGCAGGTCGTGAGCGTCGCGCCCACGGGGACGACGCTCGTGAACGGCGGCTACCTCTACGACGACGAGCTGATCCGGCTGCTTCCCGAGGTGTTCCCCGACGTGCGTGTCGAAGCCGTCGACGTGGCCGACGAGATCGACCGGCTCGCTCCCCCGCCGCTGGACCAGCGCGCCGCCGTGGTCGCGCTCGAGAGCCGCACGCGGGACGCGCTCGCGACCGTGGAGGTCGTCGTGCGTTCCTTCGAGCGGCCCGAAGCCGCCGCGCTCTTCGTCGCCGACCCCGAGGTGTTGCGCGCGCTCGATCGCGGCCGGGCCCGCAGCGCAGGCGGGGCACTGTGGGCGGGCGTCCTCGATCGAGCCGAGCGCGCCAGCACGCGCGGACGAGACGAGACGCGGGCCGCCCCATCGTCGCGCCTGTGCCTGAACTGGACCAACCCGACCGTGCAGCGTCTCGCGCACGCTCCCGAGGGCCGGGCGTTCAGCGCCGGCGTGCAGGTGCTGTACGTGCAGGCGCTGCTCGCCGGGCATCATCCCCTCGGCACCGCGGATCGCGCGTTGATGTCGTCGGCTCTGGCCGACCTCGTCGACCTCGCCACCTCGCCGGCCCTCACGCCCGCCGCGAAGCCGCAGCCCGGCGACGGCGGCCCGACCGTCTCACCCCGCATCTCTCCGGAAGGATCCGCATGACCGCCGCCGTCGAAAGCATCCGCGCCCTGTTCGACGAGATCGACCGGACGCCCTGGGGACCGAAAGAGAGGGCTCTCGTCGCCGAGGCGGTCGCGCGAGCGCAGGAGAGCGGCGACACCCGGCTGGAGTACGAAGCGCGCCTCCGGCAGACCTCGAGCGCCAACATGATCGGCGACACCGATCTCATGCTGACCTCGTTCGCCTGGTGCCTCGCGCAGCACGAGTCCGACCCCGAGCGGTTCCCCGCGGAGCTCGAGCCCGCGGGTGACCTGCTGTGGCAGTACAAGTGGATGGCGGGTGCGCTGCGCGGTTCGCCGGAGTTCGCGAGCGAGCAGATCGAAGCGGTGCTCGACGACATGGAGCAGCACTACCGCCGGGCAGGCGTCGGCCTGAGCGGCGCGCTGATGGCCCGGTTCGAAGACGCGTGGGCGGCGGGCCGCATCGACGAGGCGGCCGCGCTGCGCGAACGCCTCGAGGCCACACCGCGCGACGACTACAGCCACTGCGACGCGTGCGTGCGCAGCCAGTTCGCGGGCTTCTTCGCCGAGACCGGACGCGAGGACGAGTCGATCCGCCTCGTCGAGGAGATGGTGGAGGGCGGATTCACCTGCGGCGAGGAGCCTGAGCGCGCCCTTGCTCTCGTGCTGCTCCCGCTGTTACGCGCCGGACGGTTCGACGAGGCCCGTTCCTTCCATTCGCGCAGTTATCGCCTCGCTCGCGACAACCCCGACAACCTCACGATCATCGCCGACCACGTGGTCTTCTGCACCGTGACCGGCAATGAAGCGCGCGCTCTCAGCCTGATCGAGAAGCACCTGCGCTGGCTGACCCACGACGGTCTCAACGCGGAGGCTCACCAGGAGGCCCTGGCCGCCTTCGGCCTGGCACTGGATGCCGTGACCCGCGCGGGCCACGGCGACACTCCGGTGCGGGGATCGGATGCCGCGGAGCTCTCGCCGCTGTTCGGCTCGCGCGACGCGGAGCTGACGGCATCCGATCTCGCCGTTCTCTGCTGGGCTCGGGCCGAGGAGATCGCGCGGGCCTTCGACGAACGCAACGGGACCGACGCGCACGCGCGGCGCCTCGAGCGCACGCGCGCTCTGGCCGACGAGCACTACGACGTCCCGATGTCGTCCGGGGGTTTCGCGGCTCCGGTGTCGGTGCCTCGCGAGTGGACGCCCGCGGAGCGGCGCGTACGCGCGCGCATGCTCGGGGCTCTCGGCACCGCCTCGTCGATCGACGCGATCGCCGACGTGCTCGACGACGCCGACGCTGCCGACCGTGTGCCCCTGACCTTCCAGCTGCTGCGCGGCCTGCTCGCGGAGGCACGCCTCGACGACGCCGCGCAGGTGCTCGCCGCACGGGTGGACGCGCTGCGCGCCGTCGGCGACGAGGCGCGAGCCGACCTCGAGGAGAAGCTCGGCCCTGCCCTCTTCGGGAAGGACGACGTGTTCGCCGCCCGCGCGCTCTCGGAGCACCCGGATGCTCCGGCGGGGGTACGAGGTCAACTCCTGACGATCGTGACGTACGGGCACATGGTCGCCGGCCGTCTCGATGAGGCCCTCCGCACGGTCCGCGAGGCACGCGAGCTCCACGCACAGGTGGGCGACTTCGATCGTGTCCACGCGCTCGCCCACACGGAAGCCGACATCCATCGCGAGAAGCAGGCGCCCGCGGACGCGATCGCGGTGCTCGACGACCTCCTCGCGGATGACCGACTGGAGGTCGGACGGCGAGTCCACGTCCTGACCGACCGGGCGGTGCTCCGAGAGTCCCTGGGGGACCCCTCCCGCGGAGCAGACGACGCCGACGAGGCAGCTCGACTCCTCCTCTCGTGGGACGCCGACGGGCAGGTGGTCGCGACCGCGCTCTCGCTGGGGGCTCAGTTCGCCGAGCGCGCCGGCCAGAACGAGCGCGCCGTCGCGAGCTACCGCGTCGCGGTCCAGCGCCTCGAGGCCGCCGGCGAGTCGACGGTCGCCTTGCGGTACGGACTCGGCCGCGCACTCCTCGCGACGGGCGCCGCGCACGAGGCCGTCGAGGTGATCGACGAGGTCCTGCAGGACGAGACGGCGGCCGGCGAGGCCCCCGGGTCGCGCGCGATCACGGTCGGTCTGCTCGCCCGCGCGTTCGAGCACGCCGAGGAGTGGGGCAACGCGCTGCGCGCGTGGGAGATCACCGCCGACCTGCACGAAGAAGCGGACGAACCCGCTCGCCGCGCCTCGGCACTCGTCGCGTGGGCCCAACTGCTCGGCCGCCTCGGCGAGACGGACGAGTCGGTCGACACCCTGACCACGGCGGTCGAGGTCGCGCGAACCGACCCCGAGAACCGCGGGATGCTCGCGGACGCGCTGCACTCTCTCGCGCAGGTCAAGGCGTACCGGGGCGACGACGACGCTCTCACCCCCCTCGACGAAGCGATCGAGATCGGTCGCGCGGACGACGCGCCGTGGCTCGTCGCCGATCTGCTCGACACGCGCGCCCGCTTCCTCGCGAACGCGGGTCGGGTCGACGAAGCGGTGGCCTGCGCACTGCAGGCGGCCGACGGGTTCCTCTCGGTCGGCGGCGCCCCGCAGGCGGGCGGTTCCGAGTTCGTCGCCGCGCGTATCCTCCTCGGTGCCGAGCGCACCGAGGAAGCCGTCGCGGTCCTGCGTTCGGCGCTCGAGCACGCGGCCGACGAGGAGCAGCTGCGCCAGGCGGTGGCGATCGACCTCGGGGACGCGCTCGAGGGCCTCGGCCGCCACGGCGAGGCCGCCGAGGTCCGGAGCACCCTGCCCGCCTGACGCCCCGCGGAAAACGAGAAGACGGCGTCAGGCCGTGCGGATGAGCTTCTTGTTGACGAACTCGTCAGCCGCCAGCAGACCCAGCTCCCGCGAGGTCCCGCTGCGCTTCACTCCGCCGAACGGGAGCTCCGGGGAGTCGGCGAGCACGAGGTTGACATAGACCATGCCCGCCTCGAGCCGGTCGGCCACGCGCGCCGCCTGATCGGCATCCGTCGTGAACACGTAGGAACCGAGACCGAAGCTCGTGTCGTTGGCGAGGGCGACCGCCTCGTCTTCGCCCGAGACGCGGTAGACCGTGCCGACCGGACCGAAAAACTCTTCGCCGTACGCGTCCATGTCGCTCGTGACGCCGGTGAGGACCGTCCCCGGGTAGAAGGCGCCGTCGCGCGTGCCACCGACCTCGATCTTCGCGCCCTGGGCGACCGCACGCTGGACCTGCTCGTCGAGGCGCTCCGCGGCGGCCAGCGACGAGAGGGGGCCGAGGATCGTGTCCTCGGCGAACGGGTCGCCCACCTTCGCCTCGCCGAGGGCGGCGGTGAACTTCTCGAGGAACGCGTCGTACAGGTCGTCGACGACGATGAAGCGCTTGGCGCCGTTGCAGGACTGGCCCACGTTGTCGAGACGGGCATCCACGGCGGCCTGGACCGCGGCATCCAGATCGTCCGTGGACAGCAGGATGAACGGGTCGGAGCCGCCGAGCTCGAGCGCGACCTTCTTGAGGTGGCGACCGGCGATCTCGGCGACCGCAGACCCGGCCCGCTCGGAGCCGGTGACCGAGACGCCCTGGACGCGGCGGTCCGCGATGATGGTCGCCGCCTGGTCGTTGCTCACGCGGACGTTGACGTACGCCCCCTCGGGGAGCCCCGCGTCGCGGTAGATCAGCTGGAGGGCCTCGGCCGACTCGGGGCACTGGGGTGCGTGCTTGAGGAGGATGGTGTTGCCCACCGCGAGGTTCGGCGCGGCGAAGCGGGCCACCTGGTAGTACGGGAAGTTCCACGGCATGATGCCGAGGAGCACTCCCAGTCCCGCGCGGCGGATCACCGCGGTGCCCTCACCGAGGATGTCGATCGGGGTGTCGCCGGTGATTCTGTCGATGTTGTCGGCGTAGTACTCCGTGATGTCGGCAGCGAAGTCGACCTCACCGAGCGCGGCTTCGAGGGGCTTGCCCATCTCGCGCACGATGATCGCGGCGAGGTCGTCGCGACGTTCACGGTGCAGCTGGGCGACGCGGCGCAGCCCCTCGGCGCGCTCGGCGGGCGCGGTCCGCGACCAGACGCGGAACCCGTCGTGGGCCGAGGCGATGGCGGCCTCGACTCCGGCGTCGGACAGGGTGTCGTACTCGGCGAGGGTCTCGCCCGTGGCCGGGTTGACGACGGCGTAATCGCTCATGGGTGTCGGTCCGTTTCTGTCGTGGTGGGTGGTCGGTCAGGGTCGTGCGGCGGCGCGGCGACCGCGGCGAGCGCTGGCGGGAGCGTCGATCGAGAGGGTCTCGCCCCGGAAGAAGGCCGGGCGGCGCACACGCTGCCAGACCATGATCGCGACTCCCAGCAGGATGATCGTCATCCCGAGGATGAAGACGAGTCCCACGCCGCCGATCTCGGAACCGCTGCCGTACTCGGGGTTCATGCTGTCGATCAGGGTCGTGACGAAGATCACCGCGAGGATGACCCCGCCCACGAGGGGGAACAGCAGCGTGAAGAAGACGTTGCGCACCGAGTCGAACCATTGCTTGCGGAAGTACCAGACGCACGCGAACGCGGTGAGCCCGTAGTAGAAGCAGATCATGATGCCGAGAGTGAGGATCGTGTCGCTGAGCACGTTCACGCTCACCACCCGCATGACGGCGTAGAACCCCGCGGCGACGACGGCCGAGACGATCGTGGCGTACCCCGGGGTGAAGAAGCGCGGGCTGACCTTCGCAAACCGCTCGGGCAGGGCGCCGTAGTGCCCCATCGCAAGGAGCGTGCGGGCCGGGCCGACGAAGGTGGACTGCAGCGACGATGCCGAGCTGGTCAGCACCGCGAGCGACACGAACGCCGCGAAGGGACCCAGGATGGGGCCGGCGAGCGCGAAGAAGGCGTTGTCCTGGATGTCGGGGTTGCCGAGGCCGAACTCCCCGTCGCCGATCCCGGCGAACATGATCATCGACACCGCGAGCAGCAGGTACAGCGAGACGATCGTGATGACGGTGATGGTGGCCGCGCGGCCGGGCGTCTTCTCGGAGTCCTTCGTCTCCTCGTTCATGGTGAGCGTCACGTCCCACCCCCAGAAGATGAAGATCGACAGCGACACCCCGGCCGCGAAGGCGCTGAACGACGACACCGCGAACGGGTTGAACCACTCCCACGAGAACGGCGTGGCGTCGAAGGCGTTGCCCTGCACCGCGTGGGTGATCGCCACCACCGCGAAGACGACGAGCACGAGGACCTGGAAGGTCACGAGGACATACTGCAGCTTCTGCGTGGTCTGCATGTCGCGGTACGACACCACGGTGGCTCCGAGCACGAACAGCAGGCACACGACGATGTTGATGCCGAGGTTCGAGGCGAGGTCGGCGATGCCGGGCTGACCGGTGAGTTGAGAGATCAGCAGGAACAGGAAGTCGACGGCGATGCCCGCGAGGTTCGACAGCACGATGATCGTGGCGGCGATCAGTCCCCACCCCGCCATCCAGCCGATCCACGGCCCGAAGGCCCGCGAGGCCCAGGTGAAGGACGTGCCGGAGTCCGGCATCCGGTTGTTCAGTTCGCGGTAGCCGAAGGCGACCAGCAGCATCGGGATGAAGCCGACGAGGATGATGGCCGGCACCTGGACGCCCACCGCACCCACGGTCGGACCGATCGCGGCGGTGAACGTGTACGCGGGAGCGATGCACGAGATGCCGATGACGACGGCGCCGATGAGGCCGATCGTGCCGGCGCTCAGGCCCTTCTTCGACAGACCGCCGGCCTCACTGCCGGTGGCGGGTGCGGGTGCGGTCATGGCCGCGGTCCTTCCTGGACGGGAGCGTCGGCACGGCTTCGTGGCACGACGACGAGAGGAACGGGGAGTTCGTGCAGCATCTTCGCCGCGGTCGAACCGAGGAAGAGGCGTCGCGGCTGGGCGAGCCGGCTGGAGCCGACGATCGCGAGCTCGGCGGGATCCCACGCGAGATCGCGCACGGCCTCTTCGATGCTGTCGCCGTCGGCGACGGTCGCCTCGACCGCGATGTCGGCGGGCAGCTCGGCGCGCGCCTGTGCCAGCACCTCCTCGGAGTGCGCGGCACCCGCGATGCGGATCGCTCCCGTCTCGAGCCCCGCGGGCAGGTCGACGGTCACGAGCGAGAGAAGACGGAGGGGAACGGATGCCGCTGCCGCGAGCTGCACGCTCTCGTCGCGCAGCACGTCGGCTCCGGGCCGGCTGCCGATCGCGGCGGTGACCCGGCTGATGCCGAGCGCCGGGTCGATGAGGCGAGACCCCTCGGGTGCGAGGACGACGGGGACGTCGGAGGAGTGCAGCAGTTCCGACGCGACGGTCCCGAGACGGTGGCGGCCGCGGAGTCCCCCGTTCGCGGCACCGACCACGATGTAGCCCGCGCCGATCTCGTCGGCGAAGGCCACGAGACCCTCGGCGAACGAGTCGGCGTGACGGATGCGGGTGCGGTGGGGCACGGCATCCGGAATCCGACGCGCCGCGTCGTTCAACCAGCTCTCTGCCTGCTCGCGGATGTGGCGGGTGTAGGCCGCGTCCGGCGGGGTGATGACGCTGCGGGCGTCGCCGGGCAGGACCAGCGCGATCTCGAGCGGTGCCTCGATCGCGCGGGCGAGGCGGATGCCGAGGGCGAGGGCATCGGCCCCGGTATCGGTCGCGGTGTACCCGACGACGACCGCGGCGTTCATCCGCGCGCTCGGTCGAGGATCTCGTCGGCGGCGCGGTGTCCCTGGCGGATCGCGCCGTCGACGTGCTGGTAACCGGCTCCGGCCATGTCGCTGCAGGCGAGGTGGATCGGGCCGACGGGCTCGCGCAGGTCGGCGCCGTACCGGTGGAGGCCGCCCATGTCGAAGCTCGCGGCGTACGCACCGCGAGTCCACTCCTCGGTGCCCCAGTCGCTCTCGTAGTAGACGATCGGGTTCTTGGCCTCGGGCCCGTAGTAGTGCGAGAGCGACTCGAGGATCTTCTCCTTGCGTTCCTCGGCGCTCAGACGGAAGAGGTCGTCGGCGTTCTGGTCGGAGACGAAGCCCACGAGGGTGCCCCGCTCGTCGCCGTGATTGGTGTTGTCGTACGCCTCGTGCGACAGCTCGTAGGGGCTGAAGGCGGTGCCGGACAGGCCCTTGTCGCGCCAGAACGGCGTCTCGTAGACCGCGTGCACCTTGATGACGAAGCCCATCGAGATGTGCTGGTGCATCTGGTGTTGCAGACGCGGGAGCGGGGGCTCGAACGAGATGCGCGAGTACAGGACGGGGGCGAGCGCCAGGACGGCGAAGCGCGCACGGACGGTGATCCCGTCGGCGATCGCCGTGACGCCGGCGGATGAGGACTTCGCCGCTTCGACGCGCGCGGTCAGGGCGCGAAGGTCGTCGACGCGCCGACCGGTCGCCGTGTCCGCGGCGCGCTCCGGGGTCGTGGTCTCGGCGCCCCAGATGAGCCGGCGCACCGGCTGGTTCAGGAAGACGTCGTCGCCCAGGCGTTCGGCGAGCAGCTCGGGAACCTGCTGGAGGCCGCCCGTCACGCGCTTGTCGAGGATGAAGTCGGCGTCGACGAGGTGCGAGTACGAGCCCGCCGACGAAGCCATCAGCAGCGACTGCAGGAGCGAGAAGGTGTGCGTGGGCTTGGTCAGCATCGCCGAGCCCGTCGCGAACGCGAGGTTGCGCACGGCTTCGTCGTCGTCGGTCTGCTCGCGGAGCCACGCATCCCACGAGATCTTGTCCCACTCGGCGGCCTTCGGGTGCGCCCACGGACGGTCCGGGTCGATCTCGGCGACCATGGCATCCAGGCGCGCGGTGATCTCGTCGATGACGCGCTCGGTCTCGGGAGCGACGGGGAACATCTCACCCGTGAAGCGCTTGGCGACCCCGTCCGGACCCACGTAGACGCTGTCACCCTCGCGGTAACGGCTGTAGGTCTCGAGCCCGAGGTCGGCCACCGTGTCGATGAGCGCCGTCTGATCGGGCGAGACCCACTGGCCACCCAGCTCGAGCATCGCGCCGTCGATCACGTCGGTCCACAGGCGCCCGCCCACACGGTCACGCGCTTCGAGCACCGCGACCGAGAGGCCGGCCTTGCGCAGGTCGTTCGCGGCGGTGAGGCCGGCGGCACCGGCTCCGATGACGACCACGTCACGGGTGATCTCGTCCATGAGCTCTTCTCTCTTCTCGTTCACGTCTGTGTGTTGCGCCGACGGCTGGCGGAACGCCCCGCCGGCCCCGGCGGCGGCGGAGTCGGGTCGACGCCGCCGCCGGGACGTTCGTCAGTTGCGGGCCAGGGCGGCCTCGACGATGTCGAGACCCTCGTTCAGCAGATCGTCGCCGATCGACAGCGGCGGGAGGAACCGGATGACATTCCCGTAGGTCCCGCACGTGAGCACGATGACGCCCTCGGCGATCGCGGCCTTGGCCACGGCCGCGGTGAGCGCAGCGTCGGGCGCGCCGGTCGCCGGGTCGACGAACTCGGCCGCGATCATCGCGCCGTGCCCACGGACATCCCCGACACGCGGGTCCTTCGCCTGCAGGTCGTGCAGGCGTGCCTTGAGCAGGGTGCCGATCTCCCGGGCGCGCTCGATGAGCCCCTCGTTCTCGAAAGCGTCGATGGATGCCAGAGCCGCGGCGCACGCGATCGGGTTGCCGCCGTAGGTTCCTCCGAGTCCGCCCGTGTGGGTGGCATCCATGATCTCGGCCCGGCCGGTGACGGCGGCGAGGGGAAGGCCGCCCGCGATGCCCTTGGCGGTCGTCACGAGGTCGGGGACGATGCCGAACAGCTCGGAGGCGAACATCGCGCCCGTCCGGGCGAAGCCCGACTGGACCTCGTCGGCGATGAAGACGACGCCGTTGTCGCGGCACCAGTCGACGATCGCATTGAGGAACCCGTCGGCCGGGACGATGAAGCCGCCCTCGCCCTGGATGGGCTCGATGATGACGGCGGCGAGGTTCTCGGCGCCGACCTGCTTCTCGATGAGGCTGATGGCCTTGGCGGCGGCCTCGGGGCCGGAGAGACCGTCGCGGAAGGGGTACGACAGCGGCGCGCGGTACACCTCGGCGGCGAAGGGGCCGAAGCCGCTCTTGTACGGCATGTTCTTGGCGGTCAGCGCCATCGTGAGGTTGGTGCGGCCGTGGTACGCGTGGTCGAAGGCGACGACGGCCTGACGACCGGTGTGCTTGCGCGCGATCTTCACGGCGTTCTCGACGGCCTCGGCACCCGAGTTGAACAGCGCGCTCTTCTTGGCGTGGTCACCGGGGGTGAGACGGTTGAGCGCCTCGGCGACCGCGACGTACGAGTCGTAGGGCGAGACCATGAAGCACGTGTGGGTGAAGGCGGCGACCTGGTCCTGGACGGCCTTCACGACGGCGGGGTGCGCGTTGCCGACGCTCGTGACCGCGATGCCCGAGCCGAGGTCGATCAGCGAGTTGCCGTCGGCGTCGACGACCACTCCCCCACCCGCGGCGACGGCGTGGATGGGCACGGTGTGCCCGACCCCGGATGCCACGGCGGCGGCCTTGCGGTCGAGCAGCTCCTGCGAGCGGGGGCCGGGGATGGCGGTGACGAGGCGGCGCTCCTGGGCGAGCGAGGGACCGCCGACGGTGGGGAGGGTGTCGAGGCTCATGGCGGCGATGCTACGGACGCCGCGCAACGCGGTGCACTCTCCCCCCTGTACAGTCACTCGCACTGCCATATACGTCTCGTACAGGAGCATCGATGCCCGACTCCGCCGTCTCGCCGCCGAGCCTGCGCGCCCTCCTCGCGCGCGGCGATCTGCACCTGCGTCTCGCCGTGGACGAGTCGGCGCTCCCCGCCGGGAGCGTCGATCACCCGGTGCGGTGGGTGCACTCGAGCGACCTCGCCGATCCGACGCCGTTCCTCAGCGAGGGTCTCGTCCTCCTGACGACCGGGACGCAGTTCGCCTCCGACGACGACTACGCCGCCTACGTGGGGCGCCTGCGGGCGCGGGGCGTGCGCGCCCTCGGCTTCGGCACGGAGGTCGTGCGCGACGGCATCCCGTCCGGCCTGACCGACGCCTGTTTGGCGGCGGGGATGCCCCTGTTCGAGGTGCCCTACCGCACGCCCTTCATCGCGGTGGCCCGTGCCGGCGCCGAGGCGATCGCGGCCGACGCCTACGCCCGCCGCAGCTGGTCGCTCGCCGCCCAGCGTGCGGTCTCTCTCGCCGCGCTCCGCCCCGACGGGCTCTCGGCCACCCTCGCCGAGCTCTCGCGGCAGCTCGACTGCTGGGTCGGGCTCTTCGACGCCGCGGGGGCCCTGCGCACCGCGCACCCGTCGGGCTCGCTCGCCGACTCGGTTGTCGAGGGCGTCGCGGCCGAGGTCGAGACGATGCTCCGCCGCGGTACCCGCGCGGCCTCGACGCTGCGGGTCGACGACGTCTCGGTCAGCGTCCAGACGCTGGGACGCGGGGGGAACCTGCGCGGGGCTCTCGCGATCGCCGCGGACGACCTCGACCACGAGGCGCGCAGCGTCGTGACCGCGGTCGTCGCGATGGCGGCCCTCGCGCTCGAGCAGCAGGACGGCCTGGGCCGGGCGATCGGCACCTTCCGCGCCGGGCTCGTCCAGGCGCTCGGGAGCGACGACCCCGGGCTCGCGCGCCGCGCCGCCCGCGACCTCTTCGGGCCGCTGCCCACGGCCCCCGTCGTGGTCGGGCTCACCCCGGCGGCACTGTCGCGCTCGACAGCGATGACGGAGTGGCTCGAGATGCGCGCGCACGAGCGCCGCGGCGAGCTCTTCTTCGGGCGCGGCGACGACGGGCTCGTCATCGTGGTCCCCGCGGGGGCGACGGGCATCCTCGCCGAGATCGCCGACCGCTTCGAGACCGTCGTCGGCTGCTCCGCCCCGAGCGGATACGACGGATTCTCGCGCGCCGTGACGCAGGCCCGCACCGCCCGCGACCGGACCGCGACGCCGGGTGTCGCCGACTTCACCGACACCGCGCGCGCGGGTCTGCTCGCGGCCCTCGGTTCGGAGGCCGCCCGCACCGTCGCCGCCGGGGCACTCGCCCCCCTCCAGCACTACGACGCCGAGCAGGGATCGGCGCTGCTCGAGACGCTCGACTCCTGGCTCGCGCACGACTGCTCGCACGAGGCGACGGCCCAGGCGCTCGGCATCCATCGCCACACCGTGCGCGCGCGGATCGCCCAGGCCGAACGGGTGCTGGGCCGCGACCTGTCGTCGTTCTCGGCCCGCGCGGAGCTGTGGGCCGCGCTGCGGTTGGCGGAGTAGGGCCGGGCCGGCGGGCACCGGGCCGGCGGAGGAGGGGCGGACCGTCGGGCGGAGTCCGGGCCGGGGCGTCAGGCCCGGGGCCGGGCCGTCAGGCGGAGTTCGTTGCGGACACGCCGGGATCCCGGCATCCCGGACGGCGTGTCGACCCCGAACTCCGCACGACGGCACAGGATGCTACGGGCCGATGCCCGGACCGCCTCGACCTGGGCGCCCGACGGGCCCCAGCCATCGGGCGGAGTTCGCCCCCCGACACACCGGAACCCCGGCATCCCGGACGGCGTGTCGACCCCACACTCCGCACGACGGCACAGGATGCCACCGGCCCACGCCCCGACCGCTCCGACGCCGCCGTTTCGAGCCGTCAGGCGGAGTTCGCCCCCGACACGCCGGAACCCCGGCATCCCGAACCGGCGTGTCGACCCCACACTCCGCGCGACGGCACAGGATGCCACGGGCCGGCGCCCCGGGGAACGTCAGCCCGCGTCGCCGAGGTTGTCGGAGAGGATCTCGAGCACGCGGGAGCGGGCGAGCGCGGCGTCGTCGGCGCGCGCGGCGGCCACCGCGTCGACGAACGCCTCGGCGAACACCGCGTGCGCAATCCGGGAGGTGTGCTCGAGCTCGTCGCGGAACGTGCCGCCCGAGGCGAGAACGAGCGAGAGGTCGGCGCGCTCGGTCAGCGGCGAGGCCGAGAACGAGGTCAGGGCGATCACCTGCGCCCCCGCGGCGCGAGCGGCGGAGGCCGCCCGCAGGCTCGCCTCGTTCGCCCCCGACCCGCTGATCACGACGCAGACGTCGTCGGGGGCGAGGTGGCGGGCTGCGATCTGCTGCCCGATCGGGTCGCCCACGGTCTCGGCCGGACGCCCCACCGCGGTCAGGCGCATCGCCAGATCGGTCGCGACCGGGGCCGAGAGGCCGCTCGCCACGACGAGCAGACGGCGGGCACCGACGACCGCCTCCACGGCCTCGGAGACCGCGTCGGCCTCGAGCAGACTCGTCACCGCGCGCAGGTCGTCGGCGATGCGGTCGATCGCGGACCGGATGCCGCCGAGCGCCCCGTCCTGCGCGCTCGGGGCGACGGTCCGGCTGCCCCGCTCGGCGGCGAGCGCCACGCGCAGCTGCGGGTACCCGCGGTACCCGAAGGTCTGGCACGCGCGGACGACCGAGGAGCGTCCCACGCCCACGCGGTCGGCGATCTGCTGCGCGGTGAGCTCGATGACGGCATCCGGATCGTCGACGATCAAGTCGGCGACGCGGCGCTCGCTCGGCTGCAGGGAGTTGCGCACCGCGGCGATGCGCGCGGTGACGGGCACCTCAGCGGACACGGGGACCTTCCATGATGCGGCGGCGGATGCGGCCCGACACGGCGTCGATCGCGACGGTGACGACGACCACGACGATCAGGAGCATCCCCACCGTCGACCACTCACGGTACTGGGTGTACGAGGTGAGCATGTCGCCGATGCCTCCCACGCCGATGAGGCCGAGGACGGCCGAGGCGCGCACGTTGATCTCGAAGCGGTACAGCCAGAACGAGAAGAACGTCGGCGCCGCCTGCGGCCAGACGCCCCAGCGCAGCACCTGCGCGGTCGACCCGCCGGCGGCCCGCGCCGCCTCGATGGGACCCGGGGCGATGTTCTCGACCGCCTCGTAGCCCCACTTGCCGAGTGTCCCCACTCCCCCGACCGCGAGGGCGAGTGCGCCGGTGAGGGGGGGTGAGCCCCGTGACCGAGAGGATGATGATCGCGAAGACGAGCTCGGGCACGGCCCGCACGAGCGAGAAGACGAAGCGCAGGGCGACCCGCACGGGCGCGGGTCCGAAACCGCGCGCCGCGATGAGCGAGAGCGGGGTGGCGATCAGGATGCCGAGCACCGTGCCGATCCATGCCATCTCGACGCTGCGCCACGTCTGCCAGAGCGCCTCGGGCAGCTTCGCCCAGTTGGGCGAGAGGAACATCAACCCGAGGTAGCGGACGATCTCGGCGGGGAGCTCGCCGAGCCGGGACCACGTGATGTCGGCCGACCAGAAGGCCGCGATCACGATGACGCTGACCGCGACCCACGACAGGGCGCGAAGCGGCCGACGCCGGCGCGCGGGCACGGCGAGCGCCGCGGGGCGGGCGGGAGCGAGGACGGTCATACGAGCCTCCGGCGGATCGCGTCGCTGACGGTGTCGAGCACCACGACGATCACGAGGATCTCGAGGATGACGAGCGACAGCTGGTCGTAGCGGTAGAAGGTACGCACCGCGTCGATGAGGAGGCCGATGCCGCCCGCACCGACGAGTCCGAGCACCGTGGACGCGCGGACGTTGAGCTCGAAGACGTACAGCGTCTGCGAGACGAACGTGGGCCAGGTGTCGGGCAGTGCGATCGTGCGGTTGATCTGCGTCTGCGAGCCGCCCGCGGCGCGCCCGGCCTCGAGCGGGCCGGCGTCGGTGGCGTCGATCGACTCGGACACGAGCTTCACGACGATGCCGACGTTGAACAGCACGAGCGCCAGGATGCCCGGCAGCGCCCCGACCCCGACCATCGCGACGAGCACCGCCGCGTAGACGAGCTCGGGCACCGCGCGGATGACGTTCAGGATGCCGCGCACGAGAGCCCGCGTCGGGGTGAACGGATTGGTGGGCCGCGCGGCCCAGAAGCTCACCGGCAGCGAGATCGCCGCCCCGACGGCCGTGCCGATGACGGCCATCTGCAGCGTCTCGAGGATCGGGCCGACCGTGCGGGGGAAGAACGTCCAGTCGGGGGTGAGCAGTTCGACGATGCGGAGTGCGCCCTGCTGCCAGTTGCGCGCGATCGCGGCGAGGTCGAGACCGACACCGACCCCCGGCAGGCACATCACCACCGTGACCGCGACGATCACGAGCGCGGCGGTCCACGGCATCCATCGTCCGCGCGGACGAGGAGGAACGGTGAGCGAGGTCATCGCTCGAGCCTGTCGGCGGCGGTCACGGAGCGACCGTAGATCTCGGCGAAGTCGGCGTCGGTGGCGGATGCCGCGGGCCCGTCGTAGACGATCTCTCCCGCACGCATGCCGATCATGCGGGTGCCGTACTCGCGGGCGAGGTCGAGCAGGTGCAGGTTCACGAGCACCGTGATGCCGAGGTCGTCGTTGATGCGGCGCAGGTCGTTCATCACGCCGCGCGCGGTGGGCGGGTCGAGGCTCGCGACGGGTTCGTCGGCGAGGACGATGCGCGGCTGCTGCGTGAGCGCGCGGGCGATCGCGACGCGCTGCTGCTGTCCGCCGGAGAGGGCCGAGGCGCGGTCCCAGACCTTGGGCAGCATGCCGACGCGGTCGAGCGCCTCGAAGGCGAGCTCGCGATCCTCGGGCCGGTACGCGCCGAGGAGCGTGCGCCACAGCGGTGTGTGCGCGAGGCGGCCGACGAGCACGTTGTTGAGCACGCTCGTGCGCCCCGCGAGGTTGAAGCTCTGGAACACCATGCCGATGTGTCCGCGCGTCTCGCGGAGGCGCCGGCCGGAGGCACCGTCGATGCGGCGTCCACCGACCTCGACCGTGCCCGAGGTCGCCGGCACGAGTCCGTTGATCGTGCGGATGAGCGTCGACTTGCCCGATCCCGAGAGCCCCACGACGGCGACGAGGTCGCCCGGGGCGATGTCGACGCTCACGTCGCGCAGCCCCATCGTGCCGTTGGGGTAGCGCACCGAGACGCCGTCGAGGCGGATGCCCCAGGGCGCCGAGGTCTGAACCTCGACGCCCCGGGTTGCAGAACCGGTGGTCACTGGAGTCCGAGCTCCTGCGCGGCACGGGCGACGACGTCGAGCGACGACGGGTCGGCCGGGGCGAGCTTGGTGATCGAGTACACGGCCTTGAGCGCGGCGGACCCCTCGTCGGTGCTGGAGTACTCCTCGAGCGCCGTCGAGATCTTCTTCTGCAGGTCGGGCGAGAGGTCCTTCGACACGGCGACGCCGTCGTTGGGGATCTCATTGGTCAGGCCGAAGACGACGACCTTCTGGCCCACGTCGGGCTTGTCCTTCTGCACGAGCGTGCGCGCGTCCCAGAAGCTGAAGCCGACCTCGGCGTCGCCGTTGTACACCGCGAGCACGGACGCGTCGTTGGCGGTGACGGGCACCTTCTGGAAGCCGCTGTCGATGTCGACGCCGGCCTCCTTCAGCGCGAGCATGGGGTAGATGTAGCCGGCGGGCGAGCCGGGACCGAGCACGGCGACCTTGGCACCGGCGATCTTGGTGATCGAGTCGAGCCCGGCCGGGCCCTTCAGCGCGTCGGCGCCGTTGCAGAAGCTCATGCCGTCGCGTTCGACGACGGGCGTCGAGCAGTACTTGTCGGGGTTGTTCGTCATGAACTGGCCCGGGTAGGTGATGTTGCCGTTGCGCTCGGTCTGGAGGACGACCGAGGCACCGTATCGGTCGTTTGCCTGCCAGAGCTGCAGCGACGGCAGGAAGCCGATCTGGGCCTGCCCCGCACCCATGGCCTCGACGGCGGCCTGGTAGTCCTTCGACACCACACCGGTGACCGGGATGCCGAGCTTCTCGGTGAGCATGTCGGTGAGGGGCTTCGCGGTGTCGACGAGGTTCGCCTGGTCCTGGGAGGGAACGAGGGCGAGCACGAGCGAGCTCGGGTCGGCGGCGGGCCCGGACGCGGCGCCCGCGGTGCCGGAGCAGCCCGCGAGGGCGACGGAAGCGAGGGCCACCGAGGCGAGGGCGGTGGCGAATCGGATGCGACGAGTGTTCATGATTCCTTCTGCGGGTCGGGTGGAGATCAGGCGGAGAACGGAAGACGGGCGTTCGCGACCCACTGGGCGAGCGCCGACAGGAGCTCGTCGAGGGTGTCGGCGCGGTAGGTGGGGTGGGCGGCGGGGTCGGGGTAGCCGCCGACGAGGGCGGTCGCGTGGCCGCGGGCGTACGCGGGCGCGAGGTCGTTGCGCCAGACATCGCCGATCGTGAGCACGGGGGTGCCCTCCTCGAGGCTGTCGAGCAGGGCCTCGAGCCCCGCGGGCTTGGCCGCGTCGGTGACGATGCGGTCGAACAGTCCCGCGAGGCCGAGCGAGGCGAGAGCCTCGTCGAGCCGGGTCGCCGGCGCGTTCGTGACGAGGAGGCGCTCGGCATCCGTGGTCCGGAGGAACTCCGCGAGGCCGACGGCGACAGCGACGGGCGCGTCGGGGGTGCCGAGCTGAACGCGACTGGCGGTGTAGGCGGCGGCGAGCGCGTCGTCGCCGATCCCCTCGGCCTCGGCGACGCGGCGGACGACGTCGTAGCCGTCGATCGCGTCGCCCGAGGGCTCCGCGAGGCGAGCGGCCACGGCGGAGACGAGGGCGTCGGCGGATGCCGCGTGCGCAGCGACCGCGCGGGCGTAGGCCAAGAGGGGGCCGTCGCCGAGGGCGACGGTACCGTCGAAGTCGAAGATGAGGACGGGGCGAGGCAAGGAAGCTCCTGTCGTGGACGTTGCGTCCATGATGCGCCGCAGATGTGGACGGAATGTCCACGTCAGATGAACGCCGTGTAAACGATGCGCGGGAGCGTCGTAGCGTGGAGCGGTGCAGACCCTCGACGCCGCCGCGCACCTCGCCGTCTCGGACCCCGCGTCCGCGATCGACTCCCTCCCCTGGCTCGCCCGTGCCCTCGCCGACGATCGCGCCGCCGGGTGCTTCGCCGCGTGGGGACGTTCGACGGTGATCGATGAGAACGTCGGGGCTGCCGTGGTCCCCCGCGGGGTCTTCGACGAACTGCACGAGCGGGCGGGACTCGCGGCGGAGTGGCCGATCGGCAACGCCGGGGTGCTGCACGTCTACGGCTATCTGCTGTCGACGACGCCCACCCCGTACGGCTTGAAGCGCGACCGGTGGCTGTCGGGCGAACTGGAGCGAGCGTGCCGGCTCGAGACCGGGGCGCTGCTGCCCTGGGCGCCGCCGAAGACGCTACTGTCACGCGCGACCGCGGCGGCCTCGACCCTGCTGGCCCGCGCCGACGCCGTGACCCAGGAGTTCGGGGGCCGCACCGCGCGCATCGCGCTCGGCGCCCCGCTGCCCGACGGCTCCGCGGCTCTGGCGTACGCCGTCGACGGGCGGATCGTCACGATGTTCCCGGTGGCCGATCCCGGCGGCGTGCGGGCGGGCCTGGGCACCCCGCGGCTGAGGTGGAACGCGGCCTGACCGGCCCTCGGGGACCGTCACGCGGAGATCCCCGCCGACACGCCGGGCCACGGCATCCCGAACCGGCGTGTCACCCACGAACTCCGCCCGACGGCACAGCCACCCGACGCCCCGGCCGCCGCGAGCCGGACGACCCGCCACGACGGCACACCCGCCGACGGACCGGCGCCGACGTCAGCAGCCGCAGCTCTCCCGCACCAGCACCCGGGGCTCGAACACGACGTCGAACGGGCCGCCCGCGGGCGGAGCTCCGGCCGCGCCCGCGAGGATCCGCGCGGCGGCTCGCCCCATGGCCTCCATCGGCTGGCGGACGGTCGTCAACGGCGGGCTGGTCAGGCGCGAGCCGAGCGTGCCGTCGAAGCCCGTGACGATCACGTCGTCGGGCACACGCACCCCCTCGGCCGCGAGCACGTCGAGCAGCGTGAACGCGTTCTGGTCCGTCGCGCAGACGAAGGCCTGCGGCATCCGCCCGCCCGCGATCAGCGCCCGCACCTGGGGCACGAGGTCGTCCTCGCCGCGGACGGTCGCGTCGACGATCTCGGGACGGCTCCGGATGCCACGGGCCTCGAGTTCCTCGATCATCGCGTCGCGTCTCTCGACGGCATCCGTCGCTTCCAGGCGCCCCACGAACGCGAGGTCGGTCGCGGCGTGCTCATCGACGAGGTGGGCGACGAGCGCGCGCATCCCGCGGGCGTTGTCGACGCGGACCCGGTGGTGCGCGTCGTCCGCCGGCGCGGCGCTGAACAGCACGACGGGGATGCTCAGGGAGTGCCGAGCGAGGGTCGGCGCGGTCTGCGGCGAGGGGAAGATCGCCAGCCCATCGACGCGCCCGACGGTGTCGGCGACCGAGACGTCGGC
Organism: Microbacterium sp. NPDC086615; assembly: GCF_040686055.1. Lineage (NCBI taxonomy): Bacteria > Bacillati > Actinomycetota > Actinomycetes > Micrococcales > Microbacteriaceae > Microbacterium > Microbacterium sp. NPDC086615. Next base: position 144,904 of record NZ_JBFBJJ010000008.1, on the reverse strand, counting down.
ATCCGATCCGCTGCTCAGCATGACCGGGCGCCCGAGCGCCCAGCACTCCAGCTCGAAGCCGCGCTGCACCTCGTCGACGTACAGCGGGAAGGCACGCGGGTCGGACAGCACGTCGTCGTCGGTCTGATCCCAGGGGATCACTCCCCCGGTGTCGAGCGGCGGGGACGGCATGCCGCTCAGCGGTTGCGCGAGCGGGTCGGCGCGCTCGAGCAGCAGGTCGAAGGCGTGCAGGCCGAGCGTGCCGGTCCGGCCCCGCGCGAGCCCCCGCGCAGCGCCGCTGGGGGCGTACCCCAAGCGGCGCGCCGCGGCGAGGACCCGCTCGCGGGTGGCGTCGCTGAGTTTGTCGGGGCGCCGGAACGCGAACGACACCGACGCGATCGAGACGTTCGCCTCGTTCGCGACGTCGTACACGGTCGGTCGTCGCGTCGTCTGCCCCTCCGCCATGAGCCGCCCTTACCCCCTCTGCCCCACGGTCGCCGGCTCCTCCAGCTCGAGCCCGTGGTGCACGGGGAAGACGGGGTCGCCGGTGTCCGACGGTACATCCTCGCGCGAGGAACGCACGGCATCCATCGACCGGGGGATCTCGATCGGCAGGCGCCCGCGCGGGGGCACGCGGCCGGTGAGGGCGTCGAGCACGGCCTTCGCCGAGCTGCCGTAGTCGGCGACGATCGCCGCGGCATGCCCCACGAAGGGGGTGAGGATCGCGGGCCGGTCGAGATTCACGACCAGCACGAGAGGACAGGATGCCGCGATCTGCTGCAGCCGGTACACGAGGCCCGGCGCGAACTCGAGGGAGCCCTGGTGGAACCACGCCTCGAGGAAGAGGTCGTCGCGCGGCTCGAACGGCGCGCCGATGCGGACGAGCGCGAGATCGGCCTCGGCGGGGTCGGTGACGACGCTGCCCAGCTCGGCGACGTCGTCGGCACGGAAGCCCTCGACATACACCGTCTTGACGGGACGCAGGGGCAGCACGCCCCCCTCGTTCGCCAGCACGGTGAGCGAACGCGCCTGCGCCCGCTCCCCCAGGGCGCGGAACTCCGCGTTGCCGACGATGCGCTCGGCCTCGTCGACGTCGACGTAGGGGTCGTCGAACAGCCCGAGCTGGAACTTCACCCGCAGGAGGCGCCGCGCCGACGCGTCGATGCGCTCCTCGGACACCCGGCCCGAGCGGACGAGGTCGACGAGCATCTCGACGCACTCCTCCCCGCCGAATTGGTCGCTCCCGGCATCCAGGATCTTCTCCATGCGCTCCACCGCGGAGAGATGCTCAACTCCCCAGGCACGGGCGGGGAGAACCTGGTCGCCGACGTGGTTGTCGTTCACGAGCTCCCAGTCGGTGACGACGACGCCGTCGTATCCGAGCTGTTCGCGGAGCAGCCCCGTGATGATCTGACGGTTGTACCCGAAGCCGACCTCTTCGATCGGCTGACCGTCGACCTCGAGGCCGACCGGCATGCCGTAGTACGGCATCATGCCCGCGGTGCCGCGACGGATCGCCTCGCGGAACGGCTCGAGGTGGTAGTCGAACATGCCGCCGGGGTACACCTGCTCGCGGCCGTAGGGGAAGTGCGCGTCCTCGCCGTCCAGCTGCGGCCCGCCGCCCGGGAAGTGCTTGGTCGTGCAGGCCACGCTCTCGGGTCCGAGCTCGTCGCCCTGGAAACCCTGCAGGTAGGCCGCGGTGAACTCGGTCACGCGGGCGGCATCCTGACCCAGGGTCTGCGCCTGCCGACCCCACCGCGGCTCGGTGGCGAGGTCGATCTGGGGGTGAAGCGCCGCGCGGATGCCGACCGCGACGTACTCGCGGCGGGCGACCTCGGCGAACTCGCGCACGGTGTCGACGTCGTCGAGGGCGGCGAGCCCCAGCCCCTCGGGCCACTGCGAGAAGGGACCGGCCGAAAAGGCCACGCCCGTGTTCTCGACGAAGGCGTGCCGCGGATCGGTGCTGATCGTGACCGGGATGCCGTGCGGCGTCGTCTCGGCGAGAGCCTGGAGGTTGTTGTTCCAGGTCGCCGCCTGCCGGGCGGTGCGGATCGCGTGCACGTTGAAGTGGTTCATCCGCTTGTTCACGACGACCGTGGTGGTGGGCGACTTCGAGATCTTGCCCGGGGCCTCGAGCACCTCGCCGTCGTCGCCGACCTCGATCACGGTCTGGAACATCAGCCCGACCTTCTCTTCGAGGCTCAGGCGCGCGAGCAGGTCTTCGGTGCGCTCCTCGACGCTGAGCGTCGGGTTCTCGTACGGGTCCATCACGCCGTTGCCGTTCAGGTCGCGGAAGCGCGTGCCATCGGGCGCGGTGAGGAAGCGGGCGGAGGTCATGCGGGGGATCCTTTCGGGGCCGCCGGTGCGCGGACCGGCGGGAGCTCAGGGGCGGGAGGGTGGGGCGGGCGCGCGGGCCCGCCCCACGCCTCACTTCAGGCCGGTCGAGGCGATGCCCTGGATGAAGTAGCGCTGCAGGAAGACGAACAGCAGGATGATCGGCGCGATCACGAGCACGGAACCCGCCAGCAGGAGGCCGTAGTTCGTGGCGCTCTGCCCGGTCGAGTACAGCGACAGCGCGACGGGAAGGGTGTACTTCGCCTCGGTCTGCGCCGCCACGAGCGGCCAGAGGAAGTTGTTCCACGAGGCGAGGAAGGTCAGGATGCCGAGCGTCGCCAGCGGCGGCCCGCACAGCGGCATGACGATCCGGGCGAAGATCCGCAGCTCGCCCGCACCGTCGATGCGCGCGGCCTCGAGCAGCGGATCCGGGATGCCGAGCATGAACTGCCGCATCAGGAAGACGCCGAGCGGGGTCGTGACGAACGGCAGGATCAGAGCGGCGTAGCTGTCGACGAGGCCGAGCGACGACACCATTACAAACAGCGGGACGAAGGTGACGACGCCCGGGACCATCAGGGTCACCATGACGACGAGGAACAGCGCCTTCTTGCCGGGGAAGTCCATCTTCGCCAGCGCGTACCCGACCATCGAGCAGAAGACGAGGTTGCCGGCGACGGTGAACAGCGCCACCACGATGCTGTTGCCGAAGAACTGGCCGAAGTTCAGCTGACCGAACCAGGCGCCGAAGTTCTCCCACGTGAACTCCTGCGGCCACCACGTGGGCGGGCGCTGCAGGATCTCGCGTTGCGTCTTGACCGAGCCCAGCAGCATCCAGGCGAAGGGCAGGATCCACACGATCAAGCCGACGACGAGTACGCCGTAGGTGAGCGCGCGACCGGGGGTGACGCGGTTCTCGAGCACGCGGAACTGCACCAGGCTGAGCAGCGCGATCGCCAGGAACAGCAGGTAGCTCGCGGCCGAGGCCGTGCCGTACTGCCCGAAGCCGAACTGCTTGAACGTGTAATAGGCCACCGAGAGGGTGGAGTTGAGCGGACCGCCCTGGGTCATCACGAACGCCTCCTCGAAGAACTGCAGGAAGCCGACGGAGATGAGAACGGCACCCAGCAGCAGCGTCGGGCGCAGGAGCGGGAGGGTGATCGAGGTCAGACGACGCCACGACGAGGCGCCGTCCATGAGGGCGGCCTCCTTCACGTCGGTGGGGATCGCCTGGAGCCCGGCGAGGAAGATCACCATCAGCGTGCCGACGTTGCGCCAGACCGCCATCGCGATGAGCGAGGGAAGCGCGGTGCGGGTGTCGTTGAGCCAGTCCGGACCCTGGATGCCGATGATCGCGAGCGCCGAGTTGAGCAGGCCCTCGGGCTGCAGGATGTAGCGCCAGACGACCGCCACCGCGACGATGCTCGTCACGACGGGGGCGTAGAAGCCGACGCGCAGGATCGAGACGAAGCGCCCCCTGCTGGCGTTCAGCGCGAGCGCAAGGGCCAGCGCGACCGCCATGGTGACCGGGATGCCGACGACGACGAACGTCGCGGTCACGCCCAGCGAGGTGAGGAACACCGGGTCGCCGAGCACCGAGAGGTACTGCTCGAGTCCGACGAAATTGACCGCGAACGGCGAGCGGATGTCGCGCGCCGTGAAGTCGGTGAACGACATCGCGAACGAGCCCACGATCGGCACGACCATGAAGACCGCGAAGACCGCGACGAACGGCAGGGCGAAGCCCCACGCGACCCATCCCTGGCGCCGACGGCGGCTCGACGCCCCGCCGGCGCGGGCGCGACCGGACGCACGACGCGTTCCGGTCGCGCCCACGACTGCCTGCGTCATGATCTCAGCCCAGGCCCAGCTGGTCGGCGGTGGCCTGGAGCTCCTTGAGACCGTCGGCCGGCGACTGCTGGCCGAGGCGGATCTTCTCGAGCATCGCGTCACCGGCCGCGGCGACCTGCACCCAGGTCGTGACGGCGGGCACCGACTTGGCGGTCTCGAGCTGCGTACCGAAGGCGGCGAGGGTCTTCGACGAGGCCAGGGCGTCGGACTTCCAGGCATCCTGAACGGCCGGGAGGTCACCGGTCGCCTCGTACCAGGCGGCCTGCGTCTCGGGCTCGGTCAACCACTGCACGAGCTTCCAGGCGCTGGCGGCGTTCTTCGAGTTGTCGAACACGGCGAGGTTCGCGCCCCCGCTGAACGAGGTGGACGACTCCTTCGCGGGAAGGACGGCCGTCGAGATCTTGTCACCGAAGCCCTCGCCGCCGAGGTCATTGAGCAGACCGATGAACGCGGGTCCGTCGATGAACATCGGCGTGTTGCCCGAGACGAAGTCCGCCTCCTGGGCGCCGGCCGAGCGGTCGGCGGCGGGGTTGGCGATGCCGTCGGTGTAGAAGCTCTGGTAATAGTCGAGCGCCTCGACCGTCTCGGGGGTGTCGAGAGTCCATTTCGAGCCGTCCTCCAGCTCGGCACCGTTCGACCACGGCATCCAGAGGTTCCCCTGGAACGAATCGTTGCCGGCGGGGAGACGGATTCCGTAGTCGGCCCCGCCCTTGGACTGCATGTCGGCGGCCATCTGCTTGAGTTCGTCCCACGTCGTGGGCGCCTGGTTCCAGCCGGCCTGCGCGGCGATGTCGGTGCGGTAGTAGAGCACGCGGGTGTCGACGTACCACGGCACGCCCGTCGCGCGGTCGTCGATCATCGTCGAGTCGATCGCACCGGGGAAGATGCCGTCGGTGGAGAGGTCGGTCGGCACCGTCTGCAGCGCGTCGCCGAAGTCGGCCATCCACGTCGACCCGACCATCGCGAGGTCGGGGGTGTTACCGCCGGCGATCGCGGTCTGGAACTTGCTGTAGGCCGCATCCCACGGAACGGGCGTGACGTCGACGGTCACACCGGGGTTGGCCTCTTCGAAGGTCTTCACGAACTCGGGCAGCGCCTCGCCCTCGGCGCCCATCGCCCACATCGTGAGCGTGCCCTCGGCCTTGGCGTCACCGATCGTGCCCGCCTCGCTCGGACCGGAACCGGTGTCGGAGGTGCGCCCACAGCCGGTGAGGGCGATCGCCGCGGCGGCGATCACGGCCACGGCGCTCCATCGGGTCTTCTTCATCGTGTTCCTCCTCGAACAGGCACCCGTCGTCGGGTGCTCCTTCCGTGCGTCGTGGTTGAGTTTAAGCGCATAACCTTCGGGGTGCAACCCGGGTCGGTACGGGGTCGGCGGCTCGCGCGCGTTGCCGCGGGCCGTGGTGCCGCCGCGCCGTCAGGCGGAGTTCGGGGTCGACACGCCGTTTCGCCGCGCGCCGTAGCGGCGTGTCAGGGCCGCACTCCGCCTGACGGCACACCTCGGGGGAGCGGCGACGCCTCCTCCCCAGACGATCAACCTGTCGATCCATCCACAAGTCGGGGCAGGACCGCCCCGAGCGGCGGGCCGCTTCGGCCATCCTCGGACGATGTGCCACACGTCATCCGTCCGCACCCGGGCAGAGCTGCTCGCCACGGGCATGACGCGCCGCGCGATCGACCGCGCGCTGCGGGCGGGGTCCCTCGTCCGCCTGCGACGCGGAGTGTATGCGGATGCCGACGCCTGCGAGCCCGTGATCCGCGCGGCGCTCCTCGGGGGACCGCCCGCGTGCGTCAGCGCTGCGCGACACCATGGCCTGTGGATCCTGGCCGACCCCGAACCCTTGCACGTCGGACTGAAGCCGCGCGGACATCGACGCGCAAACGGAGAGGTCTCGCACTGGGACCGTGACACCGTCGACGCCTTCGGCCTCCCCGCGGTGGCGCAGACCCTCCGGCAGGTACTCCGGTGCCGCGGGGTCGAGGAGTTCCTGGTCGCCCTCGAATCGGCACTCCACCAGAACAAGATCCAGGATGCCGATCTCACCTGGCTCGAAGCTCACACGAACGCCGCGGGTCGCGAGGCGATCGCCTTCGCCCGACGTGACGCCGAGAGCGGACTCGAGACCCTGGTCCGGTGGCGCTTGCGCCACTGGGGAATCGACGTGCGGACGCAGCAGGGCGTCGTCTCCGTGGGACGCGTCGACCTTCTCATCGGCGAGCGCCTGATCGTCGAGGTCGACGGCGCCGAGAACCACGCCGCCCCCGACCACAGGCACCGCGACCTCGTGCGCGACGCCCACGCCGCCGCGTGGGGATTCGTCACCCTGCGCTTCGACTACGCGATGGTCGTGCACGATTGGCCGACGGTCGAGCTCGCGATCCGCGCCCACGTCGATCGCGGCCTGCACCGCGCGCGGTCGTAACCGGTCTTCTCTCTCACGCCCGAGCGGCGTGTCGCCTCACGCGGCGTTCCCCACCGCGCGGCACTCACCGTCGCGCGGAGTCCGCGCCGCGCCACCCGCACCGTCGCGCGGAGTTCGTGCCGCGCCGCCCGCACCGTCCCGCGGAGTCCGCCCCGCCCGCACCGTCCCGCGGAGTCCGTGCCCCGCCCGGTATCGTCCCGCCCGCCCCACGAGTACCGGCCCGCGGAGTCCACGCCGCACGCCCCCGTACCGTCACGCGGAGTTCTTCCGCGACACGCCGAGCCAGCGGCATCCACAACCCGCGTGTCATCCCGAACTCCGCCTGACGGCCCGCCCGGTGCGCCGCCCCCTGCCCATCCGGACCGCCACCGCCCGCCCCGCGCCCGTACCGTCGAGCGGAAGCCTCGGCCGGCACGCCGAGCCAGCGGCATCCAGACGCCGCGTGTCGCCACGAACTCCGCCCGACGGCCCGCCCCCGACACCCCGACGCGCACCGACTCACCCGGACACGGAGGTGCGACGGAACACCGGATGCCAGAGTTCAAGCCCGAGGCCGCAGATAACCCCGCACGAACTCGGCGAACAGCGCCGGCATGTCGACCGACTCGTCGAGGAGCCACTGCTGCTGCAGGCCGTCCATCACCGCGCTCAGCAACCGCGCGGCATGCTCGGGGTCGATGTCGGCGCGCACCTCGCCGGCGGCCTGTCCCGCGCGCAGCAGCTCGGCGGCGGTCTCGGCACCGTGTCGGTACCGCGCAGCGAAGGCCGCGTGCGAGGGATGCGCGGGGTCCCCCGCCTCGGCGACGACCAGGGTGTAGAGCGAGGTGAGGCCGCGAGTGGTCGCGTTGTGCGCGACGACCTTCTGCATCTGCTCGACGAGGGTGTGCTCGTGCGGATCGCCGGCCGCCGCGCGGACGCGCTCGTCACGCTGGCGCAGCACCTCGGCAAACAGCTCCTCCTTGGAGGCGAAGTGATGCATGAGGCCCGCGGGGGTGAGGCCGACGCGCGTGGCGACCTCACGGAGCGAACCGGCCGTGACACCCGACCGCCCGAAGACCACGACGGCTTCATCGACGATGCGCTGCCGCGTCTGCTGCCCCTTGGCGTAACTGCCGCGGCGCGCGCGGGGAGGGGGTGCGTCGGTCATCGGCATCCTCTCCCCCGCCCCGGGCACACCGATGCCCGACACCTCCGCGAGGCACCGGGCATCGAGCGATCGAGCCGTCAGGGACGCGAAGCGCCCCACGACGAGCCGAAGACCTGCTGCTCGATGGCAGGCCGGAGGTTCTGCTCCATCCTGTCATCGACCATGTAGTCCTTCAGCGAGCCGCCCGTCAGCGCGTTGCCGATCGCCGCCATGATCATCGACTGATCCAGCGACAGGTACCGCTCGGCGACCGTGCCGCTCTTCACCGCGACCGCGTCGTAGAAACCGCCGGGGCCATAGGCGCCGAGCTTCTTCTCGAGGCCGCGCAGGTTCTTCAGCACACCGGCGCGGTCGTAGGGCAGGGCGAGGAACGCGGCGTGTGGCGTGACCACGCCATCGCCGAACGTCGGGTTCGGGTTCGTGCCCTCCGAGCAGCCGGGGCGGTCGACGTCGACGTCGGTCTTCTCGGCATCCGAGGTGTAGCCGTCGGAGCGGATGCCGGCGATGTCGACGCCGTACTCGCTGTAGCCGCCGAACGGGTTGCTGGCGGGCGAGAAGCCCCAGTACCCGTAGCCGGCCTCGTCGAGGCCGTGACGCTTCTGCACCTCGACGGTGATCGGGTGGTTGACGCCCCACGAGCGCGGGCCCCACTCAGCTTCGGGGATGAGCAGGTCGGGCATGAGCGCCTCGAACATGCTGCCTCCCCAGCTCGGGACGAAACTCATGCCGTCGTAGGAATACACACCCTCGAAGACGTCGACACCGTCATAGGTGCGTGTGTCGCCGGTGGGCAGCTGCTCCTGCCACGCCCAGTCGCAGCCCGCCGGCATCGTGCGGTGCGTGCCGTACAGACCGGATGCCGGGATGGAGCCCTCCGCGATGCCGAGGTAGGTCGCGATGCGACTCTCGCTCACCGTCGTGTCGTAGTGGTGGCACGTGTAGAACGCCGTCTCGCCGCTGCCGTTGTACATCGGCGCCTCGACCGCGCAGCCGTCACCGGGAGGAGCCTCCCAGAAGCCGCCTCGGTTCGCTCCGGCTGGAAGACCCGCCGCGCCCGCCGCGTCGAAGAAAGCCGAAAAGTCCATCGACTCGTACAGCGCGTCGGCGCGGTCTGCGAGCGTCGGCTCCGCCTCGCGGACGATCCGCAAGCCCGCCGCAAGCCAGCCGTTGTCGACCGTACTGAGGAACGGGTGGATGACCTCGCCCGAAGTCGGGAAGACCTCGAGCTTCGCGCCGGTGTCCGGGGCGTACCAGTTGTAGTACATCCCGCTGCCCTCGTTCCGCTCCATCGTCTCGAGCGTCGCGACGGTGGCGGTGAGGCGCTCGCGCGCCTCGTCGGCGCTGATGATCCCGAGGTCGCGCGCGGTCACGGTCGACCAGAGGTAGCCGCCGATGTTGGTGGGCGAGGTGTATCCGGATGCCGTGGACTCATCGAGCGCGCCACCGATGTTGTCGTCGGGCAGGCCGGTGTTCTCGTGGGCCATCGCCGCGAGAGATGCCCAGGTGTCTGCGGCGTAGCGCTCGAGGTCGCGCACGCCGGGGCCGGCGTGCGCGGGCGGTCCGGCATGACCCGGGGGTCCGGGCTTCTCGGTCGCGGCGGAGGGCGGCGCGGCGACGGCAGGGGATGCCGCGGCGAAACCGCCCAGGACGAGTCCGACGATCGCGGTGGATGCCGCGAGGGTGTGCTTCATGACTGCTCTCCTCATCGAAAGCGCTCCGGGGGGATGTGGAGCTCGCTGCTCAAAAACCTTACACATGTCAGGTTTCTCGTCAACCCATGGGCCTCGACGTGGGGCCTCGGTGTGGTGGCCGGGTTCGTTCCCGGACCGTCACGCGGAGTCCAGAGCCAACACGCCGGGACCTCGGCATCCCGAACCGGCGTGTCCCCACGAACTCCGCCGGACGGCACAGGCCCGGCCACCCCGGGACCGACGAACTCCGCCCGACGGCACACCCCCGACCACCGGCCACGACCAGCCCGAGCCGCACACCCGGACCGTCACGCGGAGTCCCGGCCCGACACGCCGGGCCACCGGCATCCCGAGCCGGCGTGTCGCCCACGAACTCCGCCCGACGGCACACCCCCGACCACCCCCGGACCCACGAACTCCGCCCGACGGCACACCCCCGACCACCCCCGGGCCCACGGACTCCGCCCGACGGCACATCCCCGACCACCGGCCACGGCCAGCCCGAGCCGCGCACCCGGACCGTCACGCGGAGTCCCGACCCGACACGCCGGGCCACCGGCATCCCGAACCGGCGTGTCACCCGCGAACTCCGCCCGACGGCACACCCCCGACCACCCCCGGACCCCACGAACTCCGCCCGACGGCACACCCCCACCCCCCCCTACCCACGAACTCCGCCCGACGGCACGCCCCGGGACCGCGCCGCTGCCGCCCGCCGTCAGTCCGCCGGCGCGTGCGCCTGCAGGAACTCGTACATCTCCGTCGTGTCGACGCCCGGGAACGCCCCCGTCGGCAGGGTCGCGAGCAGCGTCCGCGGCGTGCGGACGTTCGGCCACGCCTGCCCGCGCCACGTGGCCTCGAGGTCGGCGGGAGGGCGGCGGCAGCACGTCTCGACCGCGTGCCGCGACACACCGCGATTGGGCGTATCCCGACCCCGGAACCACCGCGTGTCGTCGAAGCGCACGCCCACACTCACCGAGTGCGCGCCCTCGCTCGACTGCTCCACGCGCGCGGTGCACCAATACGTCCCGTTGCCCGTGTCGGTGTACTGGTAGTACGGGTTGAAGAGGTCGTCCTCCTCGAACACCACGCGACTCGTCCACCGACGGCAGCACATCTGCCCCTCGATCGACCCGAGGCGATCGGTGGGGAAATTCACGTCATCGTTCTCGTACGCCTTCGTGATCGTCCCCGACTCGTGCACCTTGAGGAAGTGCACCGGGATGCCGAGATGCACCGTCGCGAGATTCGTGAAGCGGTGCGCGGCCGTCTCGTACGACACTGAGTAGGCGTCGCGGAGGTCCTCGATGCTGATCGTGCGCCGCTCCTTGGCCTCGCGAAGCGCGGCGACCACGTGCGCCTCGGGCATCAGGAGTGCGCCGGTGAGGTAGTTCGTCTCGACGCGCTGACGGAGGAACTCGTCGTAGCTCGTCGGCTCGCCGTGCCCGAGGATCCGGCTCGACAGCGCCTGCAGCACCGCCGCGCGCGGATCGCCCTTCGCGACCTTCGTCGACAGGTACAGCCGGCCGTTCTTCACGTCGGCGATGCTGCGCGTCGACGACGGCAGGTCGGGCACGTAGTGCAGCGTGAAGCCGAGGTGCGCGGCGATGTCGCTCGCCCCGCGCTGCGTGAGGGGCCCGCCGGGATGCTCCACCGCTTCGAGGATTCCGGATGCCACGCGCTCGAGCTCCGGGAAATGGTTGTCCTGCGTGCGCATGAGGCGACGGAGGGCGACGTTCGCGCGTCGGGCCTCCTCGGGCGTCGCCGACCGCTCCTCCCGGAGGCGCTCGATCTCGGCCTGGAGAGCGAGCATCGCGGCGAGCGCCTCGTCCGGCACCGACCGCCCCACGCGGAACGGCGCGATCCCGAGCGCTTGGAAGGTCTGCCCGCGCATCGCCCGCTCCACCGAGAGCTCGAGAGTGGCGCGGGCGTCGAGGGGCTCGGCATCCAGGATCTGATCGAGCTTGCACTCCAGTGCCCGCGCGATCGCCTGCAGCAGCGTGAGCTTCGCCTCACGGCGACCGTTCTCGATCATCGACATCTGACTGGGCGCGCGACCGACCGCTCCGGCGAGGTCGTCGAGCGTCATGCCGCGCGCGGTGCGCAGTTGTCGGATGCGTCGGCCGATGGTGAGCGTGTCCACTCCCTCATCGTCGAGCGGGAGGGATGCCGCGGGAATCGAGACGCCGGTGTCCATACCGGCAGGTTCTCACAGAAGCGGAAGATCGCGCGATCTTCACAAGGGAAATGTCGGAAATGGGTCTTGTTCTTCGCCCACAGTGGTCTCCACGGGGCACCGACGCCCCGGAATCCCGAAGGAGAACGCTCATGACGATCCAGGCCACCCCCGCGCAGCCGCCGCTCCGCCCCGGCGACCAGACCGAGACCGCCGCCGAGCTCCGTGCCGCTTGGGATGCCGACCCCCGCTGGGACGGCATCGAGCGCACGTTCTCGGCCGACGACGTAGTCCGCCTCCGCGGCAGCGTCCGCGAGGAGGCGACGCTCGCCCGCCGCGGGGCCGAGAACCTCTGGAACCTCCTGCACACCGAGGAGTACGTGCGAGCCCTCGGCGCTTACACCGGCGGCCAGGCCGTGCAGCAGGTGCGCGCGGGCCTGAAGGCGATCTACCTCTCCGGCTGGCAGGTCGCCGCCGACGGCAACCTCGCGGGCCAGACCTACCCCGACCAGAGCCTGTACCCCGCCAACTCCGTCCCGGCGGTGGTGCGTCGCATCAACAACGCCCTGCTCCGCCAGGACCAGATCGAGCGCGCCGAGGGGGAGATCACCCAGGACTGGCTCGCCCCGATCGTCGCCGACGCCGAGGCGGGCTTCGGCGGACCCCTGAACGCCTACGAGCTCGCGCAGTCGCTGATTGCGGCGGGGGCCGCCGGCATCCACTGGGAAGACCAGCTCGCGAGCGAGAAGAAGTGCGGTCACCTCGGCGGCAAGGTGCTCGTGCCGATCCAGCAGCACATCCGGACCCTCAACGCCTCGCGCCTCGCGGCCGACGTCGCGGGCGTGCCGACGGTGATCATCGCGCGCACCGACGCGCTGGCCGCCGACCTGCTCACGAGCGACATCGACGAGCGCGACCGGGAGTTCCTCACCGGCGAGCGCACGAGCGAGGGCTTCTACCGGGTGCGACCTGGTCTGGATGCCGTGATCGCGCGCGGCCTCGCGTTCGCCCCCTATGCCGACCTGCTGTGGGTCGAGACCGGAGAGCCCGACATCGAGCTCGCCCGCCGCTTCGCCGAGGCGATCCACGCCCGCTTCCCGGGCAAGAAGCTCGCGTACAACTGCTCCCCGAGCTTCAACTGGAAGCGCCACCTCGACGACGCGCAGATCGCGACGTTCCAGGCGGAGCTCGCGGCGATGGGCTACGCCTTCCAGTTCATCACCCTGGCCGGCTTCCACGCCGTGAACCACTCGATGTTCGACCTCGCCCGCGGTTACGCCGAGCGCGCCATGAGCGCGTACGTCGAGCTGCAGGAGGCCGAGTTCGCCGCCGAAGCCGACGGCTACACCGCGACGCGCCACCAGCGCGAAGCGGGCACCGGCTACTTCGACGTCGTCTCGACCGCGCTCAACCCCGACAGCGCAACCCTCGCCCTCGCCGGCTCCACCGAGACGGCCCAGTTCCACTGACCCCCTGTTCTCCGTCCCACCCCCGTCGAGTGTCCAAGACACGCCGTAATCCACCCCTCTGTTACGGCGTGTTCTGGACACTCAACACTTCGCGGCCGCGAGCCGCCAGGGGACGCCACCGACACAGAAAGCCACGACCATGACCCTCATCACCTCTCCCCCGCCCACCCCGACCCGCGCGAGCACCGACGGATCCCGGATGCCGAGCGCTCCGGCATCCATCCCCCACCTGCGCCTCGAGCGCCCCCTCGAAGGACGGGATGCCGAGATCCTCACCCCCGCGGCGATCGCCTTCGTCGCCGAGCTCCACGACCGCTTCGCGCGGCGCCGGCACGACCGGCTGGCCGCGCGCGAGCGCCGGCGCTTCGAGATCGGCACGGGCGACGACCCGCACTTCCGCGCCGACACCGCGCACATCCGCGACGACCCGTCGTGGCGTGTGGCCGGCGCGGGCCCGGGCCTCGAAGACCGCCGCGTCGAGATCACCGGACCCACCGACCCGAAGATGACCATCAACGCGCTGAACTCCGGTGCGCGGGTGTGGCTGGCCGACCAGGAGGATGCCACCTCCCCCACCTGGCGGAACGTCATCGGCGGACAGCTCTCGCTGTTCGACGCGATCCGCGGGCAGCTGTCGTTCACGAGCCCCGAGGGCAAGCGCTACGAGGTCACCGCCGAGCGCACCCCGACGATCGTGATGCGCCCGCGCGGTTGGCACCTGCCCGAGAAGCACGTGACGTTCATCGACCGGTCGGGCCGCGAGCTGTCGGCATCCGGATCCCTCGTCGACTACGGGCTGTACGTGTTCCACAACGCGCACGCGCTGATCGCCGCGGGCCGCGGGCCGTACTTCTACCTGCCGAAGATCGAGTCGGCCGAGGAGGCACGACTGTGGGATGACGTGTTCTCGTTCACCGAGGAGCGTCTGGGTCTCGCGCACGGCACGATCCGTGCGACCGTGCTGATCGAGACGCTGCCCGCGGCGTTCGAGATGGAGGAGATCCTCTTCGCCCTCCGCGACCACTGCGCGGGGCTGAACGCCGGGCGCTGGGACTACATCTTCTCGATCATCAAGACCTACCGCGGGCGCGGGGCGCGGTTCGTGCTCCCCGACCGCAGCGAGGTCACCATGACGGTGCCGTTCATGCGGGCCTACACCGAGCTGCTCGTGCGGACCTGCCACACGCGGGGCGCGTACGCGATCGGCGGGATGAGCGCGTTCATCCCCAACCGCCGCAAGCCCGAGGTGACCGAGGCGGCGTTCGAGAAGGTCGCCGCCGACAAGCGCCGCGAGGCCGGCGACGGCTTCGACGGCACGTGGGTGGCCCACCCCGATCTGATCCCGGTGGCGCGCGCCGAGTTCGACGCCGTGCTCGGCGAGCGCGAGAACCAGCTGCACCGCACGCGCGAGGAGGTCGCGGTCGATCCCGCCGACCTGCTCGACCTGCGGATCGGCCTCCCCGTGACGACGGCGGGCGTGCGCGGCAACGTCTCGGTGGCGATCCGCTACATCGAGGCGTGGCTGCGGGGCCTCGGCGCCGTGGCGATCGACGACCTCATGGAGGATGCCGCGACCGCCGAGATCTCGCGCTCGCAGATCTGGCAGTGGATCCACCAGGACCGCGAGACCGCCGAGGGTGACACGATCACCCGGTCTTTCGTCGAGGGCCTGCTCGACGAGGTGCTGGCCGAGGTGCCGCGCACCGACGGCGACCGCTTCGACGACGCCGCCGCGGTGTTCCGCGAGGTGGCTCTGCGTCCGGAGTTCCCGGCGTTCCTCACCCTGCCGGCGTACGCGAAGTACCTCGACTGACGGCCAGCCCGGTCGCGACCCCCTCCCCGTCTCGGGAGGGGGCTCGCGTCACGCCGTCGCCGCGGAGCGGAAGCGTCGGGGCTTGCCCTCGCCGAGGTCGATGAGGCGGTTCACACGTCCGACCTCGACCGGCTGCTCCAGCAGCACGACGAGCGCCTCACGGATCCGCGCGGCATCGCCGCCGACCACCGTCACCGCGACAGCGCCCGACGCGTCCTGCACGACCGACCACCCGAGCGCCCCGTGACTCTGCAACTGCTGCGTCAGATCGACCGAGGGAACGCGCACGCCGGAACCGGTGACGAACTCGGTGTGCTCGCGCCCCTCGAGGTCGGCGATCCCCACCGCCCCGTCGGGGAACCGCACGAGACGCCCCACGTCGCCCGTGCGATACCGCACGAGCGGGAGCAGCGGGTTCTCTCCCGCCGTCACCGTGATCTCGCCCATCTCGCCTTCGGGCACCGAGTCGCCCGCGGCATCCAGGATCTCGACGAGCACGCGCCGGTCCAGCACCCGGAACGGCCCGTCGTCGGTGCGCGCGGCGATCGGTCGCGTCTCGTGGAGGCCGTAGACGTCGATGACCGGGCACGCGAACGCGGTCTCGAGCTCGGCACGCAGGGGCCCCGACAACGCCATCGCGCCCGAGAACAGGGCGAGCGGCCGCAGCACCTCGCGCAGATCGTCGCTCAGCAGCTCGGCGAGGCTCGTCGGGTTGCCCGAGATCACCTGCGGGTTCGCGTCCGCGAGGAATCGGGAGCGATCGGATGCCGCGCGCCAGGCGCGCGCGTCGAGGTTCACGCGCGCCATCGCCCGGTGGGCGAAGCCGCTGATCAGCGAGATGTAGGTGAACGCCTGGCGCTGCTGCAGCACCCAGACGAGCGCGAGGCGCTCGGCATCCGGGGTCCACTCGACACCCGCACGGCGGGCGAGATCGACGAGGAGGTGGAAGCCCCGGGCGACCTCTTCGACGTCGTCGGGGATGACGAGCGCAGCTCCCGTCGAGCCCGAGCTCGTGCCGTGCAGCATGCGGTCGAGGTCGGCGTCGAGCGGCACGAACGCCGAGACGTCGGCCGCGAGATCGGCGCGGGCGATCGGGGGGAAGTCCGCGAGGGTGCGCAGCCCCGTGTGCCCCCGATAGAACGGGAGCTTCCGCGCCGTCGCGAGGTGCTCGTCGAGCCAGCCCTCGAGCGGAAGCGGCGTACGCGTGCGCTCGATCGCCTCGGCGGTGAGCCGGTCGCCGGTCGCGTGCACCCAGGCGGGCGCGGAGGGGTGGGTGCGCCAGCGGCGGAGGCGTTCCGCGGCGGGGGCGTCGAGGGTCGGCCAGCGCTCGGCATCCGTGAGCACCGCCGCGGAGCCCGGGCGGTACTCGCCGAGCGCGAGCGGATCATCGGGGTCGGGCGCCGTCCCCGACTGCCGCCCACCGCCGTCGCTCCGCGCCGGGGCCATCGGGGCACGGCACGCCGCCGATGCCGCGGGACGGGTCTCCGCTGTCACTCCCCGCCACCGTTTCGGGGGCAGTCGGAAGGCCGCGCGGCTCACTCACTGGAATACCTCGCCGCAGCCTCCCTCGCCCGGGCCTCGGCCAGACGTCGGGCGATCTCCTCGCGGTGCTCGTACGCGGCGTAGGCCTCGGCGAGCGCGCTGCTGCGCCGCAGCGAGTCGCGCGCCTGCCAGAGCGCCTGCGCGGTCGCGCGGTCCTCTCCCGCGGGGACGAATCCGGCCCACAGCAGGAAGGTGCGGGCCGCTTCCTCCCGCCGCTCGTCGTCGGCGAGCCAGTCGAGCGGATCGACGACCGGTGCGACCCGCAGCCCGAGGGAGTCGACGGCGCGGAGCGCCCACGGCCCGGTCAGGGACGGGCGGAAGGGCTCGACGATCTCCTCGCTCGCGAGCAGCCAGAGCCCGATCGCGGCGCCGCGACGCACGCGGGCATCGTCGGCGTAGGCCGCGGACGCGCACTCGGCCCCCGCGATGTCGCCCGAGAGCGCCCTGATCGACACGTCGTCGTCGAGGAACGATCGCGGCACACTCGACAGCCGCGCGGCGACCGCGTCCAGCGCGGGCCCGGGGCGCGCGAGCGACCACGTCTCGCCCTCGGGCGGGGCCATGCTCGCCCACACCTTCAGGAGTTCGTCGGCGTCAGCCATTGAGCACCTCCGCCAGGGTCGCGCACGCCGCGGGGGCGTCGTCCATCGTCTCGAGAAACAGCGTCTCGTAGCCGGCGGCCCGCGCGAGCGGCTCCACCTGCCGCGACCGGTCGAGGACGACGAGCGTGCCGGTCGACAGCGTGGACCGCACCTGGGCCGCCACTCCGGCTCGGTCGGGATCGCCCGCCCCGAACATCGACACCAGCCCATCGTCCGAGAGCACGACGAGATGGCGGCGCTTCTCGGCGCTCGCCGGTCCCCGCCCCGCGGCACGGCGCTCGAGCAGGTCGAGCGGGAAGGTCGTCCCGCCGCCGAAGAAGTGGGCGAGGTCGCGAACGACGCGGACCGGGTCGCGCGTGAAGTCGTCGCTACCGGCGACCTGCCCGGGGCCCGAGAAACTCGCCACGCGGACCCGGCCGCCGCCCCGCAGAATCGACAGCGCGAGGATCGTGCCCGCCAGCACGGCGGGTGACCCCGATCGAGGGTTCGGCATCGATCCAGATGAGTCGATGTACATGTCCAGCGTGATGCTCGCCTCGCGCGGCACCGGCTCATCGGCGAGGAACGAACGGCGGCGGGTCGTGATGCCGGGGACGACGACGCCCCCGGCGCGGAGGGTCGCGGGCCAGTCGAGATCGGCCAGGTCGTCGCCGGTCTCCCACGTCTCGACGGGGCCGGGCAGCTCCTCGGCCGGCGTCGACGGTGCGCGCTGCGTGAAGGGACGCACCCATCGCGCGGCCTCGGAGCGGTACCACGCCGCGATCACGGCATCCTGGTCCGCGCCCGCGTACAGCTCGAGGGTCTCCGCGATGCCGAGCGCCTGCCCCGACCCGTTCCCGGCGGACCGCGCCGTGCCCGGCCCACGCCCGGTGGGCACGGGGAGGGGCGCCTGGAGCCGGCGATCCGCGAGGACGCGACCGAGCTCGGCTGCTCCCGGGGGAACCTCGTCGGCGGAACACGCGCCGCCCGGCATCGACGCTCCGGCCGCGCGTTCCGCGACGACATAGGGGGCCACCAGCACGCCGAAGCGCAGGGCACCCGAGACGGCATCGCCGGCGAACGTGCGCACGAGCTCGGCGAGCGTGTCGGCATCCAGACCGGGTCGGGTGATGGTGGCTTCCGCGAGCTCGAGCGCCGCCTGTTCGGCCTCGGCCCGCGCCTCGCGCATCCGGTCGTCGCGGGCTCGATAGCTTCCCCGGGACCTCTCGCGCTCGCGGTGCTCGATGGCGGCCCGCGGCGGCGGCGCCGGCGGCGGATCGATCGCGCACAGGGTTCCCGCCGGCAGGTTCCACAGCAGCTCGTAGGTCCGCAGGTACACCCACCAGAGTCGACCGCCGGTATCGCGCGACGCGCGGTAGAGCGCGCGTGACAGCCGCACGATGCCCGGCTCGCCCGTCCCGTCGCGCCGCCGCTGCAGCAGGGCCACCCGGGCGTTGACGAGCAGGTCGGTCCACAGGTTCGAGAGCATCGCGACATCGTCGTCTCGCACCGAGCTCGCTCCCGCCGCGACGAGAGTCCGCGCCAGCTGGTGGCGGATCTTCAGCGAATCCAGACGCGTTCCGGGAGCGAGAGCGTGGTGGCCGAGCTCGTGCGCGAAGACGCTCTCCATCTCGCCCCCGCCGCCGAGCTCGGCCACCATGCGCGGGTCGACGACGATGGCCGGCGGGAAACGGAACCACGCGGGAGCCCCGTGCTCACGTCCGGCGCCGGGCAGCAGCTCGGCGTCGTGCATGCGCACACCCCAGAGCTCCTGCGCGCTCTCCCACGCGCGGCGCACGTCCCCCTCGAGCGCAACCGCCTTCACGCGAGTCCCCGTCACGCGGGCTCCGCGACGTAGATCCACGCGAGGTACGACTCGGCGAAAGTGAGGAGGGATGCCGTGGGCCCCGCGTCCCGTCCGAGCGCAGTCGGCGGCTCCCCCTCGAGCGCGATCAGTCGCGAGCCCCACACGTCGGCATCGACGCGCCACCAGCGCTCCCCCGTGCGCACGGCGAAGGCGCCGTCGTCGTCGAGCGGTCTCGGGTCGGTGGGCGGGGCGGTCCACGCGCCCCCGAGCCCGGCGAAGCCGCCCACCGCGCACACGTATCCGCGCTGGCCCGCGCGGCCCGGCCACCAGAAGCGGTCGGTGCGCTGGCGCTCGGCGAACGCGCTGAGCTCGCCCTGGGCGATACCCAGCGCCGCCGCGGCCGCGGCCGACGGGACCTCCGGGAGGTGGGCGAGGGCGTCGTCGCGGAGGCCCAGCACACCGGCGCGCCAGCCCGCGATCCCCGCGAGGGCGACGACGAGATCGCTCGTCGCACCGACCGGCAGCGTCGCCTGCCCGGCGGCGAGCGCGTGCCAGAACCGCTCGGCGGACCCGCCCGCCGACTCGACGTTGATCCCGGCGCGCTCGAAGTCGAGCCCCGGCACGTCGATCGGCACGCCGGTCGGCGGCTCGGTGTCGGCGAGATGCCCGGGGCGGCGGATCACGCCCGCCCCTCGACCCAGCGGAGGTAGGCGGTGTAGCGCTGGTGCAGGTACTTCAGCGCGGTCAGGTCGTCGAAGTCGCGGCCGTACAGTTTGCCCGAGGTCGACGCGGCGCGCAGACGCGCCTCGACCGCCGTCAGACGCCGCGAGGCCTCGACGGCGGAGACCCCGTCGAGCCCGGCATCCAGTTGCGCAAGCAGTTCGCCGACCGGGTCCTGACGTCCGCGGCCGAGCGCGTCGTACTGACGGCACGACTCGGCGAAGAGATCGCTCAGCCAGCTCATGAGGTCGGTCGACAGTTCGCGCTCGACACCGACGTCGAAACGTGGGTGCGTGGGGTTCGGCAGCAGCTTGCCGCGCAGTACGAAGGGCACCATCGCGGCGACGTCGGCGAGCGAGACCTCGTCGCGCCCACGGAACCACGCGACCGCCTTGGCGTACACGATGAGGGTCTGCAACGCGCGTACCGAGAGCCCGTTCAGCGTCTGGGCGCCGAGATCGGCCATGAGATCGGCACCCGAATTCGCCTCGATCGTCTCGGCGACCTTTCCGCCGGCGGTCGTGACGGTGTCTTTCGTGCGGTACTCGAAGCGTCGCCCGCCGCCCTGGACGAACTCGAAGTGACTGAGGAAGAACTCCAGTCGCCGCCGCACCTCGACGGGCACGGGCACCGCGCGGATCGCCGCCCGCATCGCGGTCTGCTCCTCGGGCGCGAAGACGAGCTCGGCGGGGACGTGCTCCTCGGGCTTCTCGCCGGCTTCGACGCGCGTGATCAGCTCGTCGAGGAAACGGCTGTTGAACCCGGCCGCGGGCACCGTGACGTCCATGCGGTCGCGGAGCGCCTGGATGACCGGGAACGTCCCCCCACCGGCGTCGTCGTTCGCTGTGAAGAACCAGCTCTCGACCCCCGACACAGGCGCCGTCTTCCTGAGCTGGTCGTGGCTCTCGACGTACCCCTCGGCGACCATCGTCAGCAGCGCCGACTGCGTCTTCGTGGGGATGCGATTGTACTCGTCGACGATCTTGACCGGCCGCGACAGCCAATCGCGCCACGCGACGCCGACCTCGGCGAGACTCGCGGCGTTCATGAGGTCCCGGGGAAGAGGGATGCCGACGAGGTCGCTGATCGTGAGCTGCGGCTGTCCCTGCTGCACCCCGCGGCGCACGTCGTCGGGCGTGGAGCCGGCGAGGACGCCCATGAGCACCGCGACGGTCGTCTTGCCGCGCCCCGGACCGCCGACGAGTAGGCACTTGCCCCCGACCGCGAAGCTCAACAGCGGAAGGAGGACGTTGGACGAGAACGACGCCTCGCTCGGCAGGGTCAGCTCGGCGCCCGCGTCGCCGAGGGCGTAGGCGAGCGGCGCGCCAGACGAGAACTCGACGTCGTAGTACGGCGAGATCACCGCGCGGTTGACGATCCAGTAGTAGGTCTGGCGGAGCTTCTCGTCGAGCGGCACCGCGACCGTCTCGGCGGTGTCACGGAACAGGTCGGCGGCCGTCATCGAGGCCGTCCCCTCCCCCGTTCCCGCCGTGGTGGGTGCCTGCGAGAGCTTGTGCCAGCGGTCCGCCATCGCGCCAGCCTAACCGCCGGCCCGCCGCCGGAGCTCCTCTTGCTCGGCGTGCGGTCGACCCTCCATGGGAGCGGCGAACGAGGTCGCTTCGGCCACCGCTCGACGGATGGCGGGGAGGGCGGATGCCACCCGCTCGGCGACCGTCCCTCGCACCTCGAGCCACGGCACCGGTTGCGCCGCGAGCACCTCGCGGAATCGTTCCTGCATATCGGCGCGGATGTGTTCGCCGTCGCGCATCCCGTCCTGAACGAAGGGGATCTCGTCTCCCGTGAGGACGTACAGCGCCGGGCGGTGCGCCGCGGCCCGCGCGAAGATGCGCGGTGCGGGCGTGCCCACGTACCGCTCGTGCCACAGGGCGGTGGCGAGCACGTCGGTGTCGCAGACCAGCACGGGACGCGGCGCCCGGCGAGCGGCATCCTGTTCCCAGACGATCTGCCGGTCGACGACGAGGTCGAACTCGTCGCTGCGCCAGGGGGCCTCGAGCCCGCCCTCGCGGGTCTCACTCAGCTCGCGACCGTACTCCGGCACCCAGAGCGTGCCGAGCTCGGCGGCGAGCGCCTCGGCGAGCGTCGTCGAGCCCGTCGACTCAGCGCCGAGCACGACCACGCGCGCGGCGAGGTCCGCGCGCACCGTCGGCGAGAGCTCGTGCCAGTGGGCGTCGAGGTCACCGCGGATGGCCGTTCCCGAGACGGGGTTGATGCGTCGACCGGGGTCGATCTGCACCCAGTCCGCGCCGAGGCGGCGCGCGAGTTCCGCCCCGTACTCGTCGGAGGTGAAGACGACGTCGACCGGTTCGTCGAGAAGCCCCGCGATGGTCGCGGTGTGCGCGTCCCACGCCGTGTCGGAGGCGAAGTCGACCGGGGTGTCATCGAGAAGATCGACCACGCGCACCGTCGGGTGGTCCGCGCGCACCCACGCGGCCCGCCTGTCGAGGGGGATCGACTCGACGGATGCCGCGATCACCTCGACCGTGACCTTCTCGCACGCGCGCACGGCCGAGCGGATGAGGTGTGCGTGCCCGACGTGGAGGGGGTAGAACTTGCCGACGACCACGCCGTGGCGGTAGCGGCGCTCAGGCACGGGCGTCCGCCGCGGGCACGGCATCCGACGACTCGCTCTGCACACGGCGCCACGACCACAGCCCGCTCACGCACAGCCCGATGAACAGGGCGTACAGCGCGGCGATGATCCACAGTCCGGTGGCGATCGAGAGCGCCACGAAGGCGACGTCCACACCGATCCACACGAACCAGTTCTCGATCCACTTGCGGTTGAGCATGTACTGCGCGACGAGGCTCGCCGAGGTGGTCGCGGCATCCGCCAGGGCGACCTGCGAATCGGTGAAGGTGGCGAGCACCCAGGTCAGCAGGGCCGTCCCCGCCACCGCGGCGACGATGAGCCAGGGCACGGCGCGCAGGGGTGTCCGGGCGACGTACTCTCGGTCGTGTTCGACCCCGCGCGTCCAGCGCCACCACCCGTGCACACCGAGCACGAGGTAGACCACCTGCAGGGCGGCGCTGGCGTAGAGTCCGGCCGGCACGAACACCATGAGGAACACGAGGTTGTTCGCGATCCCGATCGGGTACGTCCACACGTTCCTCCGTGCGGCCAGCAGCACACACGCGGCGCCCGTCGCGAAACCGAGGATCTGCGTCCACTCGGTCAGAATCCACTCGATCACCCGTCGAGCCTAGGTGCGACGATGAAGCGACACGCGCTTCGTGACCCGGTGTCTCCTCAGTCCTCCGCGGTCCACAGCTCGACGCCCATCTCGGCGATCGCCGCCGCCGCACTCTCGGGCAGCTCGGCGTCGCTCACGATGACGTCGAGCGCGTCGAGGGGCACGACCCGGAAACGCTCCGCGGTGCCGTACTTCGTGCTGTCGGCGACGAGGGCGCCCGAGGTCGCGGCATCCAGAACCGCTCGCTTCAAGACGACCTTGTCGAGCTCGGGGGTCGTCAACCCGTGCGCGGTGTCCCAGGTTCCGGTGCTGAGGATCGCGAGGTCGAGGGTCATGGCCGAGACGGTGGCGGCGGCGAGGGCGCCGCTCGACGAACCGCTCGCGGCATCCACGACCCCTCCGGTGTGGATGACCTCGATCGCGGGGTGCGCGTACAGCGCCGAGACGGTGAAGAAGTCGTTGGTCACCACGGTCAGTCCGCGCCGCGCCGTCAGATGGGGAACGAGCGCTTGACACGTCGTCCCCGCGTCGATGAAGACGGTCATGTCGTCCGTGATCAGCGCGGCGGCTCGACGGGCGACGGCCTCCTTGCGCGGGAGCTCGAGCACCGCGCGAGAACCCCGCTCGCGCGGGGGCTCCACACCGGTGCGTTCGCGAAGGCGCACGCCGCCCTGCACGGCATCCACAAGACCCTCGTCCTCGAGCGCGGCGATGTCGCGTCGCACGGTCATGTGCGACACCCCCAGCGACGAGGCCAGGTGACGGATGCTGAGAGCCCCCGCTCCGCGCAGGAGACGCATCAGTTCGCGCTGACGCTGTTCCGGGATGAGGGGTGGCGGTGTCGACATCCCTCCGAGCCTAAGCCTCCGCGGACATGAGACATCGTGTTCTACCGTGTGAATTTTCGTGATACCGTGTGCAACGATGTTAAAGAAGCACGAAGTCCTCTCCGCCGTCGTCGACACCGGCGTGGTTTTGATCGTCCGCCTCGATTCCCCCGACGAGGCGCTCGCCGTCTCTCGCGCCGCCGTCGCCGGTGGCATCCGGGCCCTCGAGATCACCCTCTCGGTGCCGCGGGCGCTCGAGGTCGTGCGCACCCTCGCCGACGAGTTCGGGGATCACGTCGCCGTGGGCGTCGGAACGGTTCTGGATGCCGAGATGGCGGTCGCGTCGGTGCAGGCCGGCGCGCGCATGCTCGTGAGCCCGAACCTGAACCCCGACATGATCCGCGCGGCCAATCGGTATCAGGCGCTCACGATCAGCGGGGCGTTCACCCCCACCGAGATCGTCGCCACCATGGAGGCCGGCGCCGACATCGTCAAACTGTTCCCGACCGAGATCGCCGGCCCCGATTACCTGCGCACGGTCATGGCGCCGCTCGCGCACGCCCCGATCCTCCCGGCAGGCGGCGCCACGCGCGACAACGTCGGCGACTGGTTCGGCGCCGGGGCCCTCGCGGTCGGCGTCGGAAGCGCCATCACGAAGGCCGCCCGCCCGACCGGCGACATGGCCGACGTCACCCGAGCAGCGGCGGACTTCCTCGCCGCCGTGGCGAGCGTCCGCACGCCGCACTGACCCCCGCGGCGGACCGCGACGTCCGCCGTCACCCGATCACGAAGGAGTGGACCATGAGCGAGACGACGGCTGACGCGCCGGTGCTCACGCGCGACGAGAAGAAGACGATCCGGATCCGATGGTTCCTGGTCGGCTTCCTGATCCTCGGCGGGGTGGTGAACTACCTCGACCGATCGACCCTCAGCGTGGCGAACACCACGATCGCCGGAGAGTTCGGGCTCGACCCGCTCGCGATGGGTCTGCTGCTGTCGGCGTTCTCGTGGCCGTACGCGATCGCGAACCTCCCCGCCGGTTACCTCGTCGACAAGTTCGGGCCCAAGAAGATGTTCGCGTTCGCCGCGGGCGCGTGGTCTCTCGTGTCGATCGTGACCGCGGCCGCGAACTCCTTCGGCGTGCTCTACGCCTGCCGCGTCGCCCTCGGCATCACCGAGTCGCCGTTCTTCACCTCGGCGCTGAAGGTCAACGAGCGCTGGTTCAACAAGTCCGAGCGGGCGCTCCCGGTCTCGCTCGTCAACACGGGCTCGCAGATCGCCAACGCGATCGCCCCGCCGCTGCTGACCTTCCTTCTGCTGACGATGAGCTGGCGCGGGATGTTCATCATCGTCGGAGCCTTCGGCATCGTCGTCGCCCTCGTGTGGCTGCGCATCTACCGCGACCCGACCCTGAAGGAGCAGGCGCTCATCAAGGGCGCCGAGGCCGAGGCGCGCGTCGCCGCATCGGTCGAGAAGGTCGGCTGGGGACGCCTGCTGCTGCAGTCGAACACCTGGTTCATGGTTCTCGGCGCCTTCGGCATCTTCTACACCGTGTGGGTCTACCTCACCTGGCTCCCCAGCTACCTGCAGACCGCCCGCGGCTTCAGCCTCGCCCAGAGCGGGTGGCTCGCGTCGCTGCCGTTCCTCTGCGGCATCATCGGCGTGATCTTCGGCGGCTGGCTCTCGAACCGGCTCGTCCGCCGCGGTGTGAACACCGTCCGCGCGCGCAAGATCCCGATCGTCGGCGGGGCGATCCTCGCCGCCGCGGCGGTGCTCCCCGTCGCGTACGTCGACAGCACCCCGCTCGCCATCGTGCTGCTGTCGGTCGGCTACTTCGCCTCGCAGGTGCCGATCGGGTGCCTCTGGACCCTCGCCTCCGACGTCGCGCCGTCGAACCAGGTCGCCTCTCTCGGCGCCATCCAGAACTTCGGCGGATTCATCGGAGCGGCCGTCGCCCCCGTGGTCACCGGGGCGATCCTCACCTCCACGGGAGGCAACTACACGACGGTGTTCCTCATCGGCGGAGTGCTGCTGCTGGTCGGCGCCCTGTCGTACGGACTGTTCGTCAAGGACCGCTCCGCCGCGGCATCCTGATTCCGCGCGGGGAGGACGACCTCTCGTCCTCCCCGCCCTCCGGGAGGAACCCCATGACCGCACGACTGTTCTTCGTGATCGGCCCGGCCGGCAGCGGCAAGTCGACCGTGAGCACCCTCATCGCCCGCCGCATCGGTGCCGCGTACCTCGACAAGGACTCCGTCGCCACCGCCTTCACCGAGGCTCTCCTCGAGGCCGCGGGGAGCGACAAGAACGAACGCGACAACAACCCCTACTACCAGGACGTGGTGATGGGGCTGGAGTACGCGACGCTCCTCCGCCTCGCCGGCGACAACCTGCGCCTGGGCAACGATGTCGTGCTCGACGCCCCCTTCGTGCGGTACTTCCCGGAAGAGGACTACCTCGAGCGCGCCGCAGCCGCGCACGACTGGCCCGCCGATGTCGTCATCACCGTGGTGCACGTGACGGTCGACGGTGCCCTCGTCCGGGACCGCGTCGATTCGCGCGGCTACGGCCGCGACGCCTGGAAGCTCGCCCACTGGGACGAGTTCTGGGCCACGGCGCAGGCCGCCGACTGCCGGTGGCGGGGCGCGCACCACGTGCTCTTCGACAACAGTGCGTCCGGCGCCGATCCCGCCGCGCTCGAGGCCGCTCTGGCCGCCTTCGTCTGAGCCGGCTCTCGCGACCGAGCGATCAGGGACGCGCCGGGTCGATCGGCGTGAACCGCCGCAGCCCCGCGCGCGAGCTCAGCCGCGAGGCGGCGAGCGACCCCGCCACCGCGAGGAAGATCGGCAGCAGCAGGGTGAAGCCCGTGTCGGTGAACTCGATGATCAACGCGATCGCGGTGAAGGGCGCCCGCATGTTGGATGCCAGGAACGCGGCCGCCGCGACGATCGCGAGCGCCGTGCCGTCGGCGCCCGGCCAGATCAGTGCCCACCCGGCCGCCGCGGCCGCGCCCAGCGCCGCACCGATCGCGACGGAGGGCTGGAGCGTGCCGCCGATCGCCCCCGAACCCAGCGAGATCGTCGTCGCGACGTACTTCAGTAGAGCGAGCAGGAGCAGCAGGAGCGCGGGCTGCGACAGGTCGAAGCCCGCGGTGGCCAGGGCGCGACCGTTGCCGAGGATCAGCGGGAAGAACGCCCCGAGCACCCCCACGGCCGCGAACGTCACGGGCAGGACGACGAGCAGTTTCCAGCCCGTCGGCCGGAAGCGTCCGAGCGCCTTGGTCACGGTCGCGAAGCTCGTTGCGCCCCAGCCCATGAGCGGGCCGATGAGGACGGCCGCCACGACGAGCGAGGCGTTCACCTCGAGCGCGGGCACCTCGTAGAGCGAACCGTCGCCGACGAGGGGGCGCGCGACGAGCGTGGCGATCGCGCTGACGGTCAGGGCGACGACCGCGCCGCCGACGCTGAACTGCGCGAGCAGGATCTCGATCGCGAACAGCGCACCCGCGAGCGGGACGTTGTAGACCGCCGCGAGACCGGCACCCGCCGCCGAGGCGATGAGGATGCGCCGCCACCGCGCGTCGAGGCCGAACCAGCCGACGATCTTCGAGCCCGCCATCGCGGAGAGCTCGCGCGGCGCGACCTCCTTGCCGATCGAGGCGCCGAGGGCCACCGAGGTCACCTGGATGACGGTGTCGGCGAGCGTCTCCCACCACGGCATCCGGGCGCCGTCGACACCCTGCTCGACCGTGGCGAGCTTGCGACCGAACCGCCGTAGCAGGTACCACCCGAGCGCGGCGACGACACCCGCCCCACCCACGGTGACGATCGGCAGCCACCACGGCGACGGCAGCGCGAGGCCGTCGAGGAACGGCCCCTCCTCGTGACCCCACACGAGGTGCTCGATCGAGTGAACGATCCACACGAGCAGCAGCACCGCGAGGCCGGTCGCCAGCCCGACGATCAGCGTGGCGAGGCCGAGCTTGGACGGCGCGAGGACGGCACGGCGATGAGGGCGCGTCCGCGCCAGGGGCTCTGCTGTCACCCCGCCACGCTAACGGAACCGCGTTACCGTCCCGTGACGTGGTCGTCCGCTCGCGGCCGAGCTGTATCGCGCTACCGTGACCGCATGACCCCTCCCCCCGTGACGGCCCGGCGCCCCGCCGACGTCCTCGGCATCGTCGCCGTGGTCCTGTCCGCCGTGCTCCTCGTGCCGACGCTCTTCGTCTACCTCGTGGGGCTCATCCCCGAGATGAACGCGATCTGGTGGCTCGGCATCATCCTGCTGCCGCTGCTCTTCGGCGACGGCGTGATCGTCATCGTGCTGGCCGTGATCGGACTGATCGTCGCCACGCGCCGAGCGGGCAGACGCGTGTGGTCGATCGTGGCGCTGGGGCTCGGCATCCTGATGCTCGTTCCCGCCCTGCTCGTGCTGGTGCCCTGGTCGTCATGATCCTCGGCGCGGAAGCGCGAAAACATTAGGCTCTCCCTTGTGACTTCCCGCGCCCCGCTCTCCCGCAAGCTCTCCGCCATCGCCGAGTCCGCGACCCTGAAGGTCGACGCCAAGGCCAAGGCCCTCCAGGCCGCCGGCCGTCCCGTCATCTCGTACGCGGCCGGCGAGCCCGACTTCGCCACCCCGTCGTTCATCGTGGATGCCGCCGCGAAGGCGCTGCAGGATCCCAAGAACTACCGCTACACCCCCGCCGCCGGCCTCCCGGTGCTGCGTGAGGCGATCGCGGCGAAGACCCTGCGCGACTCGGGCCTCGAGGTCGCGCCCTCGCAGGTCATCGTGACCAACGGCGGCAAGCAGTCGGTGTACCAGGCGTTCCAGACCGTGGTGAACCCCGGCGACGAGGTGCTGCTGCCCGCGCCGTACTGGACGACCTACCCCGAAGCGATTGCGCTGGCCGACGGCACGCCCGTCGAGGTGTTCGCCGGCGCCGACCAGGACTACAAGGTCACCGTCGCGCAGCTCGAGGCCGCCCGCACCGACAAGACGACGGTGCTGGTGTTCGTGTCGCCCTCGAACCCGACCGGCTCGGTGTACACCCCCGAAGAGACCGCCGAGATCGGGCGCTGGGCCCTTGAACACGGCATCTGGGTCATCACCGACGAGATCTACCAGAACCTCACGTACGAGGGTGTCAAGGCCGTCTCGATCGTCGAGGCCGTGCCCGAGCTCGCCGAGCAGACCATCCTCGTCAACGGCGTCGCCAAGACCTACGCGATGACCGGATGGCGCGTGGGCTGGATGGTGGGACCTGCGGATGCCATGAAGCTTGCCGGCAACCTGCAGTCGCACCTGTCGAGCAACGTCAACAACGTCGCCCAGATCGCCGCGGCGGCCGCGTTGAACGGGCCGCAGGACGAGGCCGAGCAGTTCCGTCTGGCCTTCGACCGCCGCCGTCAGTTGATCGTGTCGGAGCTGGCGAAGATCGACGGCGTCGAGGTCCCGAACCCGCTGGGCGCGTTCTACGTCTACCCCGACGTGCAGGGCCTGCTGAACCGCACGTGGGGCGGTGTCACCCCCACCACCTCGCTCGAGCTCGCCGACCTGATCCTCGAGAAGGCCGAGGTCGCCGTGGTTCCGGGCGAGGCCTTCGGCCCGAGCGGCTACCTGCGCCTGTCGTACGCCCTCGGCGACGACCAGCTCCTCGAGGGCGTGCAGCGCCTCCAGCGCCTGTTCACCTGAGTCTCTTCGGCGCCGGTCACCGTTTCACGGTGGCCGGCGCCGTTCTGTGCCCGCCCGTCGGGTGGTCTCGGCGGCCGGGCGCTCCCGGTGGCCGGGCGGCCCCGGCGGCGCGGACCGTTAGGCGGAGTTCCGAGCCGACACACCGAGGCCCTGGCATCCGGAACCGGCGTGTCACCGCCGAACTCCGCACGACGGCACGCCCCCGCGGGCCTCACACCCCGCACCGGCACGCCCACGCCCCCCGAACCGTCACGCGGAGAACGGAACGACACGCCGAGTCCCCGGCATCCGGAACCGGCGTGTCACCGCCGAACTCCGCACGACGGCACAGCGGGATGCCGCCACGGCGGTCGGCCCCACGGCCCGCACCGCCCGCCGGCCCCCGAGCCGTCAGGCGGAGATCAGAACCGACACGCCGGGTCCCCGGCATCCGGAACCGGCGTGTCACGACCAATCTCCGCACGACGGCACGCCCCGCGGCTAGCCCCACTCCCCGGCCCGCACGACGGCACGCCCGGGCCGCCCAGGGCGGCCTCGACTACAGCTCGACGTTGACCAGGACCGGCTCGGGCTGAAGGATCAGACCGAACTCGGAGTGCACGCGGCTCTGCACGAAGCGGGCGAGCTCGGCGATCTCGGCCGCCGTCGCCTCACCGCGGTTCGTCAGCGCGAGCGTGTGCTTGGTCGACAGGCCGGCGCGCGAGCGCGGGAACCGGAACCCGCGACGGAGGCCCGCGTTCTCGATCAGCCACGCGGCGCTCACCTTGACCTCGTGTCGCTCGATCGGGGGCGGGGGCAGGATGCCGTCGAACGCGGCGAGCGGGATCACGGTCACCGGATCGAGGACCGGCGCCATCGGCCACTTCGGGCACGCCTCGGGAAGGGTACGGGCGAAGGCCTCGCTGACGATCGCGTTCTGGAAGAACGAGCCGGCGCTCCAGGTGTCGGGGTCTTCCGCATCGAGCACCATGCCCTTGCGGGCGCGGGTCGCGAGGACGTGATCGCGGATCCAGCGCAGGGATACGGCGTCATCGGCATCCAGACCCAGTGCCCCGCGCAGCTGCTCCCCCGCGATCGGGCGCTCCCCGGAGCCGACGCGCTCGAGCTCGAGGGTGACCGAGAGGATCACGGCTGAGCGGTCGGGGATCGACCCGTAGTGCTGCTTGAGCACCGACGTCCGGAAGCCGAGGCCGAGCTCGGCGGCCGAGACCACCGAGACGTCGCCCGTCGACTCGTCGATCAGCTCCACCTCGACGAGGGTCTGCACGATCTCCTGACCGTAGGCACCGACGTTCTGCACCGGCGCGGCACCGACGGTGCCCGGGATACCCGACATGGCCTCGATGCCCGCGAGACCCCGCTCGACGGTCTCGGCGACGAGCGCGTCCCAGTCGTGCCCGGCCTGCACGCGCAGGCGCACGGTGTCGGGGCGGGAGCCGGGGAGTTCTTCGATGCCGGTCGTGCGCACGCGGATGACGGTTCCCTCGAACGGCTCGTCGCCGACGAAGAGGTTCGAGCCGCCGCCGAGGACGAACCACTCGTCTCCGTCGGCCCAGACCTCGCGGAGCGCCGCGACGAGTTCGTCGGCCGTGCGCGCCTCGATGAGACGCGCGGGCTCGCGGCCGGTGCGCAGCGTCGTGAGCTGAGAGAGCGGGATCGGGGCGACCTCGGGCATCAGGCGAGCCGTACCCGCACCTGCGCCTTGCCGAGCACGGTGGTCTCGGCGAACGTGACGGTGAGGTCGATACGGGCGGTGTCGTCGTCGACGGCACCGACCTTCGCGCTGACGTGCAGATCGGCACCGGCCTCGGGGTCGACGACGACGGGACGTGTGAAGCGCACACCGTACTCGGCGATGCGTCCGCTGTCGCCCAGCGCGTCGGCGAGCGTGCCAACGGCGATGCCCATCGTGAGCATGCCGTGCGCGAGCACGCCCGGAAGCCCCACGGCGGCGGCGACGTCGTCGCGGTAGTGGATCGGGTTGAAGTCGCCCGACGCGCCCGCGTACCGCACGAGCGACTCGCGGGTCAGGTGCACGGAGCGCTCGGCGATGACCTCGCCCACGGTGAACTCGCTCATGCGCCGGCCTCCCCCGCCAGAAGAACGCTGGTGGTGGTCACGACGTGGGCGCCGGTGGCATCCACGATCTCCGCTTCGCTGGTGATCATGGCGTTGCCGCCCATCGACCGGATGCCGGTGACCGAGAGCGTTGCGACGAGCTCGTCGCCCGCGACGATCGGACGCGTGTAGCGGAAGCGCTGTTCCGCGTGCACGAGGCGGGACAGCTCGATGCCGGACTCGGGGTCGCCGAGCAGCTGCTGGAGGGTGAGGTCCTGCACGACCATCGCGAAGGTCGGCGGCGCGACGACATCGGCGTAGCCGAGAGCGCGGGCGGCCTCGGGGTCGGAATGCTGCGGAGCGTCGGCGAAGACGGCGCGGGCGAACTCGCGCACCTTCTCGCGGCCGACGAGGTACGGCGCGGTCGGCGGGAACACACGACCGACCAGTTCAGGATTCACGGGCACCGAACCAGTCTACGGCGGGGCGTCCGCCCGGTCCTGTCGGCCGAAGCCCGTGACGGCGGACGCGTCAGCGCTGGTGGCGCCCCCGCACCGCTTTGATGGCGATCTGCGTCGCGATGAAGACGAGGAAGATCGAGAACAGGACGTTCGCCACGAACGGATCGACGGCCTTCGCGATCTGCGCGCCGAGCGCGGTGGTCGTGCACGCGGCGATCCCGACGCAGGCGGCCGCCGCGAGGTCGACGTTCGAGCGACGAAGGTTGCCCACGGTGCCCGAGATCGCCGTCGGGATCATCATGAGCAACGAGGTTCCTTTGGCGACGAGATCGCTCGTGCCGAACAGCAGCAGCAGGGCGGGCACGACGATGATGCCGCCGCCGACGCCCAGAAGACCGGCCAGGATGCCGGTGACCACACCGAGCACGGCGAGACCGGGTCCGGTGATCCAGGTGAGCACGAGCTCGGCGTCGCGCGAAGGGATCACGAAGTACAGGCTCACGATGACGACGAGCAGGAACGCGACGAACGCCCAGCGCAACGCCGTCTGCGACAGCTTCGGCAGGAGCCACGTGCCGATCTGGGCACCGACCACGGCTCCGGCCGCGAGGATCAACGCGGGGATCCACGCGACGTGACCGTCGATGGCGTACGTGACGACGCCGACCGAGGCCGTCGGCACGATCGCCGCGAGCGACGTGCCCGCGGCGAAGCGCTGGTCGAAGCCCAGAAGCAGAACGAGGAGCGGCACGATGACGGTGCCCCCGCCCACGCCGAACAGTCCCGACATCAGGCCGGCGAGAAGACCGACGCCGATGCAGACGGCGAAGAAGCGGACGGAGCGCTGCGGGCGGGTGTCGGCGTGCACGAGGGTCAAGTCTGGCACTTCCCGCCCGCCCGCGCGGCGTCTGCCCTCGAGGCCGCGAGCACGGGAAAAGAAAGCGGCCCCCGGTGTCCGAAGCCGCGTCCACCGGGGGCCGTCGCCCTCGCAGGTCAAGCGGCACGGTGACCCGAACACCGGTCCGCGACCACTCGCGCGAGGGTGCGACAACACTGACGGTAGCGAGCGATATGACGCGACGACGCCCCATTGACACTGATATCTCGAACTGCTAGTTATTTAGAACGCGTATGACAATCCCACCCTTCGCGGGAATGCCCCTCCCGAACCCGCCGTTGATCCCGAGCATGACAACCGTAGGAATCATCGGAGCAGGACACATCGGCTCGGCCCTCGCCAAGGGCTTCGTCAACAACGGCTACGACGTGGTCATTGCCAACTCGCGCGGGCCCGAGACCCTCGCGGATCTCGTCGCGTCGATCGGCGATCGGGCGCGCGCGGCGACGGCACAGGATGCCGCGGAAGCCGGCGACTTCGTCGTCGTCACGGTGCCGTTGAAGGCCATCGGCGAGATCCCGGCCGCTCCCCTGGCGGGCAAGATCGTCCTCGACACGAACAACTACTACTTCGAGCGCGACGGACACATCGCCGCCCTCGACGAGAAGAAGACCACGACCTCGCAGATGCTGCAGGAGCACCTCCCCGAGTCGGTCGTCGTGAAGGCGTTCAACCACATCATGGCCGCCGACATCCTCACCGACGGCTCCCCCGCCGGCACCGACAACCGTCGCGCACTGGCGACCGCGAGCGACTCCGACGAGGGCGTCGCACTCATCACGCGTGTGTACGACGAGTTCGGCTTCGACACCGTCAACATCGGCTCGCTCAGCGAGAGCTGGCGCGTCGAGCGCGACCAGCCCGCGTACGTCGTGCGCCAGAACGCCGACGAGCTGACGCAGAATCTGGCACGCGCGGAGCGCTGACCGCGGCGGGCGCAGCCATCGCGACCGTCGCACGCTGCGGCCGCGACGGCGCGAGCCCCGGCGGGCGCGAGCTCCGCGCCCCGGCCCGCCGCACGCTCATAAACGCCGTTCGCTCACAGAAACACGCTCTCCCCATGTTTCTGTGAGCGAATCGCGTTCACGCGTGGATGCCGGGACCCCGGCGCCGCAACGAAATACCCCCGCCGCACGAACCGTGCTGCCGCCGGGGTTCGCGCAGCGGTATCGGTACGCGCGCATAAACACGATCCGCGCGCAGAAACACGCTCTCCCCGTGTTTCCGTGAGCGAATCGCGTTTACGCGTGGATGCCGGGACCCCGGCGTCCGACTCAGAGCGAAGCGAGCGCCCGGTCGACGTCGGCGACCAGGTCGTCGACCGACTCGATGCCGACCGACAGACGCACGATGGTGTCGGGCACCGCGAGCTCGGTCCCCCGCACGGAGGCGTGGGTCATGGCATCCGGGTAGTTCACCAGCGACTCGACCCCACCGAGCGACTCGGCGAGGGTGAACAGCTGCGTCGACTCCGCGAAGCGGCGGGCGGTGGCGCCGTCGGCCAGCTCGAGCGACACGATGCCGCCGAAGCCGCTCATCTGCGACGCGGCGAGCGCGTGGCCCGGGTGCTCCGGCAGACCGGGGTAGTAGACGCGCGCGACGCGGTCGTGACCGGCGAGGTGCTCGGCCACGGCCTGCGCGTTCGAGCTGTGACGCTGCATGCGCACCGCGAGCGTCTTGATGCCGCGCGTGGTCAGGTAGGCGTCGAACGGCCCCGAGACCGCACCGGCGGCGAACTGCAGGAACTGCACCTTCTCAGCGAGGCCGGCGTCAGCGAAGGCGAGCGCCCCGCCGACGACGTCGCTGTGGCCGCCGAGGTACTTCGTCGCCGAGTGCACGACGACATCGGCACCGAGCGAGATCGGACGCTGCAGGGCGGGCGACGCGAAGGTGTTGTCGACCACGACGATCGCGCCGGCCGCGTGGCCCAGGCGCGCCAGACCCGCAATATCGGTGATGCGCAGCATCGGGTTGCTGGGGGTCTCGACCCAGACCATCCGCGGCGCGCGCTCCTCGATCGCCGCGGCGACGGCATCCAGGTCGCTCATGTCCACCACGCGCAGCTTCACGCCCCACGGCCCGAGCACCCGCGCGAGCAGGCGGTAGGTGCCGCCGTAGACATCGTTGCCGAGCAGCACCGCGTCGCCGGGGACCAGGGCTGCGCGCAGCAGGGCGTCTTCTCCGGCGAGACCCGAGGCGAACGAGAGGGCGCGGACGCCGCCCTCGAGCGCGGCGATCTGAGTCTCGAGCGCCGTGCGCGTGGGGTTGCCGCTGCGGCCGTACTCGTATCCGCCGCGGAGGCCGCCGATGCCGTCCTGCGCGTAGGTCGTCGAGACGTGGATCGGCGGGATGACCGCCCCGGTGGTCTCGTCGAAGGCCTGGCCCGCGTGGACGGCGAGGCTGTCGAAGCCGCGGGCGGCGTCGTGAGTGCTCATGCGGAGTGCTCCTCGGAGGGGGTGGGGATGAGGGATGCCGTGGGCTCGACGTCGTAGCCGCGCGCGCGCATCCAGTCGTCGTCGAAGATCTTGCTGAGGTAGCCGCGTCCGTGATCCGGCAGCACGACGACCATGACCGCGTCGGCGGGGAGATCGCGGGCGACGCGAAGAGCGCCGACGACGGCCATGCCGCTGGATCCCCCGACGAGAAGACCCTCCTCGCGGGCGAGGCGGCGGGTCATCGCGAACGACTCGGCGTCGGACACGCGCTCGTAGGCGTCGACCACGGTCGGGTCGAAAGCGGGCGGCCAGAAGTCCTCGCCCACGCCCTCGACGTCGTACCCGTGGATGTCGCCCCCCGAGTAGATCGAGCCGACGGGGTCGACACCGATGATGCGCACGGCGCCTCCGGCGACCTCCCGAAGGTACCGGCCGGTGCCGCTGATCGTGCCACCGGTCCCGACGCCGGCCACGAAGTGCGTCAGCTGCCCATCGGTGTCGCGCCAGATCTCGGGCCCGGTGGTCTCGTAGTGGCTGCGGGGCCCGTTCGGGTTCGCGTACTGGTTGGGCTTGAAGGCGCCGGGGATCTCGCGCACGAGGCGGTCGGACACGCTGTAGTAGGAGTTCGGGTCGTCGGGCTCGACGTTGGTCGGGGTCACCACGACCTCGGCCCCGTAGGCCCGCAGGACCGCACGCTTGTCCTCGGCGACCTTGTCGGGGACGACGAACACGCACCGGTACCCGCGCTGCTGGGCCACGAGCGCGAGACCCACGCCGGTGTTGCCGCTGGTCGGCTCGACGATCACGCCACCCGGCTTCAGGTGTCCGTCACGCTCGGCGGCGTCGATGATGTTGGCGGCGATCCGGTCTTTCGCCGAACCACCGGGGTTGACGTACTCGATCTTCGCGAGGACCGTGGCGGCGATGCCGTCGGTGACGCGGGTGAGACGGACGAGGGGGGTGTTGCCGACGAGGTCGGCGACGCTCTGGGCGTAACGCACGGTGGCATCCTGAGGGGTTTGTGCGCCCGTACGGGCGCGGCTGACGGGGTCGTCGAAAACGAACGCGGAGAGGCGTTCAGCGACAACAGCGACAGGTCAGCACGCCGCCAGCATACCCGACGCCGACGATGCTCACGCGACAGCGCCCAGGAACTCCTCGAAGCTCTGCGCCGGCCGACCCGTGACCCGCTCGACATCGCTCGAGACGCCGGCCAGGTCGCCGCTCGCGATGGCGGTGTAGGTGCTCACCCACGCGTCGACCTGCCAGCGGGGAGCGCCGAACGCCGCGCGCGAGGCGTAGGCCTCGTCAACCGTCTCGTCGAGGAAGCGCACGGGGTGACCGCGGACGGCCGAGATCTTCTCGGCCACCTCGGCCATGGTCAGGGCTTCGGGGCCGGTCAGGTCGTATGCGGTGTCGGCGTGCGCGGTGGGATCGAGCAGGACCGACACGGCCGTCGCCGCGACGTCGGAGCGCGAGACCAGCGAGCACCGCCCGTCGCCCGCGGGGCCCCGGATGACACCGTCGTCGCCCGCGAAGAGCTCCATCATGTCCATGTAGAAGTTGTCACGCAGGAACGTCCACCGCATGCCCGAGGCGCGGATGATCTCCTCGGTCGCCGCGTGATCGCGGCCCAGAGTGAACACGGCGTCCGGAGCGGCCGCGAGGAACGACGTGTAGACGATCGAGCGGACGCCCGCCGCGGCGGCGGCCTCGACGAACTCGCGGTGGTGCTCGACGCGGTCGGCCGTCTCGGAGGCCGAGACCATGAAGAGCGTCTCGACGCCGCTCAGCGCCGCGCGAGCGGCATCCGTGTCCGAGTACCGGGCCACGTGCACCTCGGCGCCCTCGAGCGCCGGAGCACGCGAGGCGTCGCGCACCAGAAGACGCTGCGGGATGCCGCGGGCGGCGAGATCGCGGGCGACACGGCCACCGACGGCTCCGGTGGAGCCGGTGACGGCGATGACGGGCGGCGTGGGCATTCGGCCTCCGGGGTGATGGGAGCGGTGCATCCAGCGTATTGCGCCGTCCCTTTGCCGGGGCCGAGAAGATGTTCAGGAGGCGGGCGCCACCAGCCGGCCGACACGGACCCGTACGGTCGCCGCCGCTGCCGCTTCGTCGGTGCCGCGCACCGCAGCGGCGACCGCGGAAGCGACCGCGACCGAGTCGTCCTGGGTCGAGACGCCGATGCAGACGGTGATCGAACGTGCACCGTCGACGTCGTCGACCGCCGCGAGGGATCCTTCGGTGTCGACGGCGCGCTCGACGGCGCGGGCGACGAGCGGGCGTGCCGAGTACATCTCCCGCACCCCCTCGGTGGCGGTGACGGCGAGGTCGATGCGCGGCGCGAGGGCAGCGGTGGTCAGCTCGGTCATTGGTCTTCCTCTCCGTCGACGTGGACGTCGCCCACGGTGACGTCCACGCGCCCCACCCGCAGGTCGCCGTGTCGCTGGATCGCGGTACGGATCCCTTCGCGCATCTCTTCCACGGCATCCGTCATGGCCCGGCCGAAGCGCACACTCACCGAGACACGCACGTCGAGCGGGGCATCGGGCTCGTTCTGCTGGAGGCGCACACGCCCCACCAGCACGCCGTCGACGCCGTCACCGACGGAACGGATGAGCTCGTAGAGCGCCCCCTCCGTCACGACGATCTCGACACCGTCGGCGCCTCGGACGAGGGGGATATCGCGGCCCGCGCGGAACTCGCGCATCACCTCGCGCATGATCGAGTCGTACCAGGACTCGGCCAGGGGTTCGGCGGCCTGTTCTTCGACGATCTCGCGCGAGAGACGCCCCATTCGTTCCATGGATGCCAGGACGGCCTGGCATTCCGCATTGCGCTCGATCGCGGCGATGCGCGGCACGCGCCCGCGATCGAGGTAAGCGGAGAGGTCCTCGAGCGAATAGCCCGAGCCCCCGATGTCGTCGACGTCGTCGCTCATCCCCTCACCTCCACTCCTGCATGCGTTCCAGCACGATCTTCCGAGCCCGAGCGAGTCGGCCGCGCACCGTGGCCGCGTTCTCGCCGACTTCGACGGCGATCTCGTCGTAACTGTGGCCGCCGATCTCGCGCAACACCCAGACCACGCGCAACTCTTCGGACAGCTCGGACAGCACTTTCTTCAGCGCGTCCATCTGCGACGATGCCACAACCGAGCGCTCCGGGTCGTCTTTCGCCGAGACCATCTGCTCATCGATCTGATCGGAGACCTTGCGGGCGCGGAGTCGATCGGTCGCTTTGCGGGAGACGATCGTCGTCAGCCAGCTGCGCACCTTCTCGGGCTCGGTGAGGTCGGGCAGGCGCCGCCACGCAGTGATCAACGCCTCCTGGACGCAGTCGTCCGCGTCGGCGCGAGAGCCCGTGAGGCGCGTGGCGAACGCGACGAGGAACGGCGCATGTCGACGCACCAGCACTCCGAAGGCGAGCTGGTCGCCATCAGCTGCCCGCGACGCGAGGAACGCGTCTGTGGCGGTGGACAAAGAGGGCATCGATTTCCTGTCGGGGTGTGCGTGCACACCCGGGGTGCTGAAGAGGCGGTTCCGTCCACATAGCGAAACACTTCGGACGGAAACCGGACCGAGAGGTTGACGCGGAGCGGACACCTGTGCAGAATTTCCGCTTTCTGGAGACGGCCCCGATGTCGGAGGGCGGCGGTAGCGTCGGAGAACGTCCCCTGACATCGAGGAGCCCCATGCGCATCGCTCTCACCGGCTCGTCCGGAAAGCTCGGCACGGTCGTCGCGCGGGAGCTCCGCGCCGCCGGTCACGAAGTGATCGGTTTCGACATCCGCGGCGAGCGCGGTCCTGGCTTCGTGCAGGTCGACCTCACCGACTATGGCCAGGTCATCGACGCGCTCGCGGGAGTGAATGATCAGCACGACGGTGTCGACGCCCTCGTGCACCTCGGCGCGATCCCCGCTCCCGGCATCCGGTCCGACGTAGCGACCTTCCACAACAACATGACCAGCACGTTCAATGTGTTCTGGGCGGCGGTGCGCCTCGGCATCCAGCGAATCGTCTACGCCTCCAGCGAGACGGTGCTCGGTCTGCCGTTCGACATCGACCCGCCCTACATCCCCGTCGACGAGGAGTACGCGCCGCGACCTGAGTCGGTGTACTCGCTGGTCAAGACGCTCGAGGAGCGCTTGGCCGTCGAACTGGTGCGTTGGAACCCCGAGCTGTCGATCACGGCCCTGCGCTTCTCGAACGTCATGGTTCCCGACGACTATGCCGAGTTCCCGTTCGACGCCGACGCGCGCACCCGCAAGTGGAACCTGTGGGGCTACATCGATGCGCGTGATGGCGCGCAAGCCGTCGAGCGCGCCCTCGAGAAGGCACCGGCCGGGTTCGACACGTTCATCATCGCCGCGGCCGACACCGTCATGACCCGCCCCAACGCCGAGCTCGTCGCCGAGGTGTTCCCCGGCGTCGAGACGCGCGGCGATTTGGGCGAGAACACGACGCTGCTGTCGATCGACAAGGCGCGCCGCCTGCTCGGCTACGACCCGCAGCACTCGTGGCGCGACACGCGCTGACGCGGCAACGCTCGATCGAAGTGCCACACTGAGTGCGTGACCGCTGCCGACCCCTCGACGACGACGACGGCTCCCGCGCGCCGCGGGCGTCCGGGGTACGACCGTGAGGGTCTGCTCGCGGTCGCTGTGCAGCTCTTCAACGAGCAGGGCTACGACGCGACGAGCGTGGCCGACCTCGCCCGTCGCCTGGGTCTGACCAAGTCGGCGCTGTACCACCACTTCGCCTCGAAGGAAGAGCTTCTGGCGGTCGCCCTCGAAGCGGCGCTCGGCGGCCTCGAGGCCGTTCTCGACCAGCCCGGTGCCCGTGAGGGCGCGGCATCCGATCGTCTTCGATTCGTCCTCACGGGGGCGACGGACGTGCTGGTGGCCCAGTTGCCCGCGGTGACCCTGTTGCTTCGCGTGCGCGGGAACAGCGCCGTCGAGCAGGCGGCGCTCGAGCGCCGACGCGTGTTCGACCACCGCGTCACCGCCCTCGTCGCCGAGGCGCAGGCGGAGGGCAGTGTGCGCGATGACGTCGACGCCGCGGTCGCCGCACGCCTGCTGTTCGGCATGATCAACTCGGTCGTCGAGTGGTACCGCCCCGGCGGCAGTGTCGACGGCGATCGCCTCGGCCACGACATCGTGCGGATCGCGCTCGACGGACTCCGCACCGTCTGAGCACCCGCACGCGCCGACCGCGTGTACCGCCGCGCGGACTTCGGCGCCGACACGCCGCACCCCGTCCCCGCCGAGCGGCGTGTCGTCCGAGAACTCCGCACGACGGCACGGCACGACCGCCTGTACCGCCGCGCGGACTTCGACGCCGACACACCGCACCCCGCCCCCACCCAGCGGCGCGTCGCCCGAGAACTCCGCACGACGGCACGGAACGACCGCGCGTACCGTCACGCGGACTTCGGCGCCGACACGCCGCATCCCGTCCCCGCCGAGCGGCGCGTCGCCCGAGAACTCCGCACGACGGCACGGGGAGCGGGCCACGACACGGCGGAGGGGCCCCGCGCACCGCGCGAGGCCCCTCCGTCGGCATCCGGATCAGGCGTGCAGGTCGACGCCCTTCGTCTCTTTGATCATCGACACCGCGGCGAGCGACACCAGCGCGGCGACGGCGATGTACACGCCGATCGTCCAAGAGACGCCCGTCGAGCGCAGCAGCGCCTCGGCGATCATCGGGGCGAAGGCACCGCCCATGATCGCGCCGAGCGCATAGCCGATCGAGACGCCCGAGTAGCGGACGTTGGCCGGGAACATCTCGGCGTACAGTGCCGCCTGAGGTCCGTACGACAGGCCGAGGCCGAGCGTCATGACGAACAGGGCCACGAAGTACCAGACGATGTTCCCGGTGTCGATGAGGAACCACATCGGCACGGCCCAGACGGCCAGCAGCAGGTAGCCGAGCTGGAAGGTGCGCACGCGTCCGAGGCGGTCCGACAGCCAGCCGCCCCAGAGGGTGAAACCGAGCCACCCGAAGGATGCCAGCGTCGTGGCCAGCAGCACGGTCGGCCGCTCGAGACCCAGCATAGCGACGGAGTACGTGGAGAAGAAGGCGATGAGGAGGTATCCCGCGGCGTTGTTGCCGATGAAGACCAGCGCGGTGAGCACGACCTGACGCCAGTTCTTGCGGAAGAGCTGGCCGAGCGGGGCCGAGGACTCCTTGCGGCGACGGACGAGGTCCTCGAAGACCGGGCTCTCCTCGACGGCGCGACGGATGACGTAGCCGACGACGATCAGCACGATCGAGAGCAGGAACGGCACGCGCCACCCCCACGCGAGGAAGGCCTCGGCCGACATCGACGACGTGAGGATCCAGAGCGTCGCGGTGGCGAGGATCATGCCCACCGGCACGCCGATCTGCGGGAACGCGCCGAAGTATC
Organism: Microbacterium sp. NPDC086615; assembly: GCF_040686055.1. Lineage (NCBI taxonomy): Bacteria > Bacillati > Actinomycetota > Actinomycetes > Micrococcales > Microbacteriaceae > Microbacterium > Microbacterium sp. NPDC086615. The sequence continues at coordinate 103,381 of NZ_JBFBJJ010000008.1, read as the reverse complement.
CGCGACGGCTCACCGGAGCGTGCTCGACCGACAGCAGGGCCGCACCACCCCACTCGCCGCCAGCCGAGAAACCCTGCAGCACGCGCAGAAGGATGAGAAGGACGGGGGCGGCCACACCGATCGCGGCGTAGGTCGGCAGCAGGCCGATCAGGGCCGTCGACACGCCCATCATGATGAGCGTGAGGACGAGCATCTTCTTGCGGCCGAGGCGGTCACCCAGGTAGCCGGCCACGATCGCGCCGAGCGGGCGGAAGAGGAACGAGATGCCGATGGTCGCGAACGACAGCACCTGGGCGATGGCCGGGTCGGACTCGGCGAGCGGGGCGAGGAACAGCGGCGCGAGCACGAGCCCGGCCGCTTGGGCGTAGATGAAGAAGTCGTACCACTCGATCGAGGTGCCGACGAGGGTACCGGCGAGCACGCGCCGTTCTTCTCGTTTCAGCCCGGTCGAAGAGGGGGATGCCGAGGTCTGTGTGGCCATGAGAACTCCGTCGTTCCGTGGGGCGGGGAAAACACCCGGTGAAACTATTACCAACCGAGCGTTCAGTAATAGTGTCAGAGGAGCGGGCTCGCGACAAGCGCACCGCGGAGGGAGCACTCATGACGACCTGGACCATCGTGCCCGGAGCCCTCGACGAGCGCCTCGGCATCACGGTGACGGAGCAGTCCGCCGAGCGCGTCTCGGCATCCCTCCCCGTCCAGGGGAACACGCAATCGCTAGGTCGATTGCACGGCGGGGCCACCGCCGCGCTCGCCGAGGCGGTGGGCTCGTGGGCGGCGATGATCCACGCGAGCACCTTCGACAAGGTGTGCGTCGGCGTCGACCTCAACATCACCCACCATCGCGGCGCGCGCGAGGGTCGCATCCATGCGGTCGCCACACCGGCGCATCGCGGGCGCCGGATGGCGACCTATGACGTGCGCGTCACCGACGACGATGGTCGGCTCGTCGCGACGGCCCGCATCACGAACCTCCTCGTCGACCCGGAGTGAGCGCAGGGGCGACCGCGCTCCCGGATTCCGCCGCCGCCTCACAGGGGCTCTCGGTCGGCCCACCGATCGCGGTCACGCGGTCATGACGAGGTCCGCGCGCTATCGCTTCCGTGAACGATGCACTTCGACCCCGCTGAGCACCGCGGCGGCCGCGGAGAAGACGACCGACACGGCGAGCGCCACGGTGAGCGCACCGGCGAACGCGCTCGGATCGGGGGCGGGAGAACCCGGTCCGGCCGCGCGCGAGGTTCCCGCCAGCGCCAGCACGAAACTCGTGCCGAGCACCGTCTGACCGATCGAGGCGCCTACCCGCTGCGCGGTCTGCACGACGCCACCGGCGACGCCGCCGCGTGCGGGATCGACCTCGGCGAGGGTCAGCGTCTGGTTCGGTGTCACGATCGACCCGCCGGCGATACCCAGGACGAAGAGCGGAACGCACAGGCGCAGGATCACGCCCGTCGGGTCGGTGGCCCCGGGCGCGGCCTGGACGACGACGGCGAGCACGATCGTGACGAGGGTGAGGACGGAGACCGCTCCGAGCAGCAGGGGCCTGCCGACCCGCGAAACGAAGCGTCCGGCGATGGGGGCTCCGAAGACCGTGCCGACGGCGTAGGCCGTGACCCCCAGCGCCGACTGCAACGCCGTGAAGCCGAGGCCGTTCTGGTAGTAGAGCGCGAGCACGAGCGGAATGCCGGTGTTGCTGCAGAAGAACACGACCGCGAAGATCACGCCGATCACGAACGATCGCGTGCGGAACAGGCGCAGATCGACCAAGGGCGCGGCATCCGCTCGCGTCAGACGGGACTCGTGCCGGACGAAGGCGACGAGGAGTCCCGCCGCCGGGAGCAGGAGGAGAAGTGTCACGGGACCGCCGGCCTGGCCGGTCTCGACGATCGGGAACAGCAGGCACAGCAGCCCGGCGCCGAGCAGAACGACGCCGAGCAGATCGAGCCGTCTCCCCGCTCCCTGCGCCGCGGGCACGTCGGCGGCGACCCAGCGCCGCGCGAGCAGGACGGCGGCGATACCGACGGGCACGTTGATGAAGAACACCAGGCGCCAGCCGTTGTCTTCGCCACCCACGGCGATCAGCAGGCCCGCCACGACGGGTCCGAGGGCGGTGCCCGCACCGACCGTGAGCCCCAGCCGCCCGAAGGCTCTGCCCCGCTCGAGCGGAGGGAAGGCGTTCTGGATGAACCCCGATACCTGCGGCCCGATCATGCCACCGAAGATCCCCTGGACGACGCGCGCCGCGATGAGCACCTCGGGGGTCGGCGCGAGTCCCACGAGGGCGCTCGCGACGACGAACCCGAGCATCGACACGATGAACATGCGCCGGCGCCCGCGGCCGTCGCCGAGTCGACCGCCGATCACGGGAACGAGCCCGAAGGCCAGGACGTAGCCCGTGATCACCCACTGCAGCTCGCTCGCTCCGGCGCCCGTCGAGCGCCCGATCGAGGGGAGGGCGACGTTCGTGACGCTGAGGTCGAGGAGCGAGGCGAACTGCCCCATCAGTAGGACGGCCAGCGCGCGCCACCGGCGCGGATCCACCGATTCCGTCATCGGTCGGGAAGGCCGTGGGCCGAACCCGTCGACCCCTCGGTCGGAAACGGTGTCATTCGCGCCTCCCTCAGACGTGGGTCCAGGCTTCGTCTACCCCGGCGCATCGGAGCGTCCGCGATGTCAGACCTTGCGGGATGAACGCGGCGGGCTGTAGCGCCAGACCTGGGCGAGGAAATTGACGAGAGTGATCACCACGAGCATGCCGATGACGGTGAAGGTGATCGACGATGACGAGTGGCCCTGGAGGATACCGATGACGAGGTACACGACGCTCGCGATCACCGCGGTCAGCAGACTGTTCAAGAACATGCGGAGTTTCGTGGGGACGGGCGCAGTGGGGGTCATCGGTTCTCCTCGAAGCGAGTCAGACGGCACGTACTGCCGACACTAGGGGACACGGCACCCCCGCGGTCACTCATCACGCCCGGCGGCTACCTACCGCCAGGGGCGAGCCGCCCGACGGCGCCAGTACTCGTTGGAATCGTCCGCCCACCGGCCGAGCGTCTCGACGTCGACCTCACGCGGCGTGGCCGCGGCTCCTCGGCGGAGTTGCGGGATCGTCACCGCTCCGCTCAGCACGACGTCGGCCCACGGCTGCGCTCGAGCGACGCCGAGGGCCAGCGACGCTCCATCGAGGCCCGCTCCGTCGAGGCCCGCTCCGACGTCGCCGTCGGGCTCGGAACGAGCGAGCTCTCCTCCGGCGAGAGCTTCCTTCACCACCACCGTCCAGCCCACCGCGTGGGCGCGGGCCAGAGCCGGTCCCGCCGCCTGCTCGCGCAGATTCCACGTGGCCTGCACGACGGAGAACGGACTGTCGGTGAGCGACCGCGCCGCGTCGACGACATCGCCCTGATGGGGCCCGCTGGTCGAGATCCCCACGCGCACTCCCCCGGCGGCGATCTCGCGGAGCCGTTCGAGCACGCCCGCGTCCCCGAGCGCGGGACTCTCCGGGGTCACCGAGTGGATGAGGTACGAATCGGGTGCCGACCCGAGAGCGGCGAGAGTCTCCGGCCACTGCCTCTCGAGCATCGCGGCGGAACGCTCTTTGCGCTCGTGGACCGTGGCATCCATTCGCCATTCGCCGACGTACTCGTAGCCCCACTTCGACCCGATCGTCAGCTCGGCACGACGCTCCGGATGCGCCGCGAGCCACGACCCGAGGAAGCGTTCGGCGTACCCGTAGGACCGGGCGGCGTCGACATAGCGGATGCCGAGCGCCCAGGCCTCGTCGAGCAGAGCGTGCGCGCGCTCGCGCATCGCGTCGATCGAGCGCGTTTCGGGGTCACCCAGATCGACGTCGCGGTCGGTGGTGATGTAGGCGGGACGACCGACCGCCGCGAGACCGAGTCCGAGGCGAGCGGACGGCGAAGCGGCGTCGGTCATGACTCGACGGTAGCCGCAGGAACGGTCGCCCCCGTGCCGACGCCGGTGATCAGGGCGAGGCGGGAGTTCATGCTCCCCATCCTGCCCAGTACGGGGGAGGATCCACCCGGACCCGTCGCGCGGTGCGCCCGCGCCCCATCACGCTCGGGCCGTGCGGTCCCCCGGGTTCTCGGACGCGTCACCTTGGGCGGCGACCGCGAGCGCGAGTGCGGAGAGGTACATCTCGAGCTGCGTGGCGAAGACCTCGCGGTAGTTCATCATCGCGAGCTCCGCCTTCGCCGCTTCCGCGTGCGGGTACTGCGAAGGATCGGTGGGCGCATAGACCTGGATCCAGCCTTCGGCGACCTCGCGCGAATCGGCTCTCACCAGTCGCGCCCCGTAGGCCGAAGCCGCACCGAGCACCATCTGCGTGTACACCTGGTACTGCATCACGGCCGGGCGACCACGCAGGCCCGCAACCGCCATCGCTCGCAGGATCCACTCCACGGCGCGCAGCTCGTTGATGCTGTTGGCGACCATGAGCAGCGTCGCGGCCGCGGCGGCGGGGTGAGCCTCCGCCGTCCGCCAGGCACGCCACGCCAAGTCCGTCAAGTCGGCTCGCCAGTCATCCGTGGGCTCGTAGCCCTCGAGAGAGATGCCGTCGAGGCGATCCGCGAGGGCGGTCAGCAGGTCTTCGCGACTGGCGAAGTGCCGATACACCGCAGTGGGCGACGACTTCAGCTCCGCCCCCAGACGGGAGAACGTGAGAGCGGACTCCCCCTCGCCGTCCATGAGACGCAGGGCGGCGTCGACGATCTCGGCGCGACTGAGCGAACCGCGCTTGCGACGGGTCCTCTTCTCTTCGGCCATGCTGCCTCCGATCTCCCCGCGGGCGTCCACGGGTCTGGTCGGTACTCGACCTCGTGAACGAAGAAGACTATCCCAATCACAACGTTTCGACCTCGCGTGCGGCTCAGCCTGGAGAGCAGTCATCCGTGCCTCGCGTCACCCGTGTTTCCCTCGTGGACGGCCATTGTTACGAGTTAGTGAATGCTGTTGACTATGTCATCCACTATGGACATACTCGGCGTCACCGCGCAACGAAGCGCACCGATTTGACAGCCCGGAGGAACCGATGGCTCCCGCTCCATCCCTGCGTTACTGCGTCACCATCACCGCTCACGTCGCTCCCGGGATCCCGCTCGAGAAGCAGGGCGACGACGTCCTCGAGTTCATCCCCATCACCGGGGGACCCGTGACCGGCGAGGTCACTGGCGAGATCGTGCCCGGGGGCGGCGACTGGTGTCTCGTGCGCGCCGACGGCACCTTCGCCGTCGAAGCCCGCTACCTCATCCGCACCACCGAGGGAGACGTCATCGACGTCTACAACGTGGGCGTCGTGCGCGAGCCCGCGGACGGCGCCGTCTACTTCGAGAGCACGCCGCGCTTCCGCACGGTCGCTCCCCACCTGCAGTGGCTGACGCGATCGATGTTCGTCGGCCGCGCCACCGCGAACCCCCACCACACGACCATCGAGATCTTTGAGATCGCCGACTGACCCCGACCCGACCCGCGCATCACCCGAGAGGCAGACCATGAAAACCCGTCACGGCGTCATCGCCGCAACCCTCGCTCTGACCGTCGCGTTCGCGACAGCCGGCTGCACGACCACCGGTGGCGACGCCACCGCCACGTACACCGACACGATCCGCACGACCATCGACATCCCGGCCACCTTCGACCCGACGCTGGCCACCTCGCTCCCGGACTTCCTGCTCGCGCGCAGCTCCTACGACACCCTCGTACGCCGCGACGCGAGCGGTCTGGTGCCCGGTCTCGCGACGAAATGGACGTCGACCCCGACGCAGGCCGTCTTCACGATCCGAGCGGATGCCACGTGCTCCGACGGCACGAAGATCACGCCGACGATCGTCAAGAACTCCCTCGACTACTTCGCCCGGCCCGCCAGCGGTTCGACGCAGGTCGTCTACACGTTCGGCCCCGGCAACACCCCGACCATCACCGCGGACGACGCCGCCGGCACGGTCACGGTCGACATCGCCAACCCGTGGCCGTACATGGTCGACGCGATGTCGGTCGCGAGCAGCGGCATCATCTGCCCCGCCGGCCTCGCCGACCCCGCCGGTCTCGCCGCGGGCACGGTGAAGGGCAGCGAGTCGGGTCCGTACACGCTGAAGACCTTCCAGCCCGGGGTGAGCTACGACTACACGCTGCGTGGCGACTACTCGGCGTGGCCGGCCTGGACCAGCTCGGTCACCGGCTCTCCCGCGACGAACCTCACCTACACGGTGTCGCCCGATTCCACCGCCACGGCGAACCTCATCCTCGGCGGTCAGCTCGACATCGGCAAGATCCAGGCAACGACCCGCGACCGGTTCCAGGGCCAGACGGGTTACACCGTCACCGTCAACCCGTTCTCGGACAGCTACCTCATCTTCAACGAGCGCGAAGGGAGCCCCTTCACCGACGAGGGACTGCGGAAGGGCGTCATCCAGGCGATCGATCGCTCCATGTTCGGCAACGTCACCTCGCAGGACACGGGCACGGTGCTCACCTCCCTCGGAGCCGACAGCGTCTCGTGCGTCAGCGGCTCGAACATCGACATCCCCTCGCAGGACGTGGCCGCTGCCACCGCGGCGCTGTCGGGCACGAAGATCCGCCTCGTGGCACCGACGATCATCGGCCCGGCCGGTGCCGGCAACGAGTACATCGCCGAAGCGCTGCGTGCCGCAGGCGCCGAGGTCGACCTCACCAACACCGATGTCGGCAGCTGGATCACCACGGTCGCCGCCAAGCCCGGCGACTGGGACATGACGGTCTTCGCCGACCTCAACTTCCTCGGCTCGCTCGCGAGCCCCCTGCTGAACCTCACCGGTCCCACGCTCGAGGGGGGCGGCACGAACTTCGGCGCGGTCGCCAACACCGGCGCCGAGACGAGCTTCGCCGCCGCCAACAGCGCGACCGACGAGACCGCACGCTGCGCCGCCCTCGACGAGACGGTCCAGGCGCTGGTCAGCCGCTCCGACACGCTGCCGCTGCTCAACGACGCGTTCATCTACGCCTCGCGTCCCGGCTTCAGGGTGCAGATGCTCGGCGGAGCGCTCGACGACCCCCTCTTCCGTATCTCGAAGTAACGCCGACAGGGATGCCGGGCCTCAGGGCTCGGCATCCCGAAAGGACCCCTCATGATCTCCTCCTCCATCTCCGCCACCGAGCTCGCCCGTCAGATCCGCTCCGGCGAGGTCTCGGCCGTCGAAGCCGCTCAGCACTATCTCGACCGTCTCGACGCGGTGAACCCCGCCGTGAACGCGATCGTGTGGATCGACCGCGACGACGTCCTCCGCCGCGCGCGCGAGTCCGACGACCGCATCCGCCGCGGCGACACGTCTCGCCCGTTCGAGGGGGTGCCCATGCCGATCAAAGACCTGGTCGCCGTCCGTGACCAGCCCCTCACCTTCTCGTCGATGTCGGTCGAGGAGCGCCCCGCCGAGGCGAACGAGGTCACCGTCGATCTCATCGAAGAGGCCGGCTTCGTGCTGTTCGGCCGGTCGAACAGCCCCGAGTTCGGGGCGCTGACCGCGACCGAGAACGCCCGTCACGGCAAGACCCGCAACCCGTGGAACCTCGACTACACCTCGGGCGGCTCGTCAGGAGGCGCGTCGTCCGCCGTCGCGGCCGACATCGCGCCGATCGCCAACGCCTCGGACGGCGGCGGGTCGATCCGCGTGCCGTCCGCGGCCACCGGCCTCGTCGGCCTGAAGCCGAGCCGCGGCCGCATTCCCAACGACGTGCGCGCGTGGGAGCACTCCACCACCGAGGGGGCGATCACGCGCACGATCGAAGACGCCGCGGGGGTGCTCGACGCGCTCGGCCGCCTCGATCCGCTCGGGTGGTACTCGGCGCCCGCGCCCATCCGGCCCTATCTCGAAGAGATCCGCACCACCGGACCCCGCCTTCGCATCGGCCTGCTCCTCGAGGCACCCACCGGCGTCGACGTGCACCCCGAGAATCGCGAGGCGGCTCTGGTGGCCGCGCGAGCGCTCGAGAGCCTCGGCCACCATGTCACGCCCGTTTCGCCGTTCCTCTTCTCGGAGCGCGCCACCCGCGGATTCGCCGACCTCGTCATCAGTGCCTCGACCTGGGCCTCGCCCATCGAGGATGCCGACAAGCTCGACACCTACATCCGGTACCGCTACGACCGGGCGGCATCGTTCCACGCGGGAGAGTACGCCGAGATCGCCGTCCTGCTGCAGATCGAGACCCGCCGGGTGAACGCCCAGTGGGGTCGCGACTTCGATGTGCTGCTCACCCCGACCACTGCCGTCCCCACTCCCCTGGTCGGCTCTGTCTATGACGAGGCGAACAACGACCCCGCGGGCGAGCGGCTCACCGAGTTCTCGACGATCTCGTTCACCGCGTTCTGCAACATCTCGGGCCTCCCGGCACTCTCGCTGCCCGTGCACACGGGAGCGAACGGGATGCCGCTGGGTGCCCAGCTCGTGGGGGCGCCCTACGACGAGGCCACGCTGCTCCGCCTCGGCGCCGAGCTCGAGCCGATCTTCGACTGGCAGCACCGCCAGGCTCCTCTCGCCCGCGGTGTCGTCCTGACCGGGACCACGGCGGGCTGATGTCGGGCGTCGATCTCTCGGTGATCGCCGAGGCCCCCGCCCCACCGGTGCGCCGGCGGGGCGGGGGCGGCGGGTGGGGCGCGTTCGCCCTCCGCCGTCTCGGGGGCCTCGTGCTGTCGCTCGGGTTGTTGGTGCTCCTCACCTTCTTGATCGTCCCGTTGATCCCCGGTGACCCCGCGATCGCGATCCTCGGCCCCAACGCCTCGGCCGATGCCGTCGCGGCTCTCCGCGAGCGCCTTCACCTGAACGACCCTCTGCCGGTGCAGTTCCTCGACTACCTCCACGGTCTCGTCACTCTCGACCTCGGCCAGAGCTTCCGCTACAACACCCCCGTCACCACGACCATCGCGACGAAGCTGCCCTACACGGCCACGACCGCGATCGGCGCGATCCTCGTCGTCATCCTCGTCGCCATCCCGGTCGGGATGACGATCGGCGTGCTCACCCGCAGTGGGCGTCGCCCGTGGCTGTCCGTCGGCTTCGGGACGATCGCGGGCTTCTTCGCCTCGTTCCCCGCCTACGTCGCCGGCACCCTGCTGGTGGTCGTGTTCGCGATCTGGCTGAAGGTGCTCCCCGCGGGCGGGGCGGCGACGTCCAACGCCTACATCCTCCCGATCGCCGCTCTCGCTCTCGGCCCGACCTTCGCCGTCGCACGCGTGGTCGTGCAAGAGACCTACTCCGTCCTGCACCAGGACTACATGCGCACGGCCCGCGGCCGCCGACTGAGCGCGGCACGGCTCTACATCCGACACGCCCTGCCCAACCTCATGGCGAGCACCCTCACCCTGACCGGGCTCATCCTCGCGAGCATGCTCGGCGGCGCGATCGTCATCGAGACGGTGTTCAGCCTCCCGGGCCTCGGCCTCGAGGTCGTGCAGGCGATCATCTTCCGCGACTTCCCCGTCATCCAGGGGATCGTCCTCACGGTGGGCGCGCTCGCCATCCTCATCAACCTGGTGATCGATGTGGTCCTCGGCCTCATCGACCCGCGCACCCTGGGAGGACCCACCCATGTCTGACCGCCGACGCCGGATCCCGGCATCCCTCATCGCCGGCGCGATCATGCTCGCCGTGCTCGTCGTCATCGCGGTCGTCGCCCCGATCGTCTGGGGAGCGAGCGCCACGACCGTCACGGCCGACACCCGGATGCCACCCTCGCCCGCGCACCTGCTCGGCACCGACGACCTCGGACGCGACGTGCTCGCCCGCACGCTCGTCGCCACGCGTCTGACCCTGCTCATGGCCACCGCGGCCACGATCGGATCGGTCGTCCTCGGAGTGCTCATCGGCGGACTGATCTGGGTGGGAAGCCGCCGGGTGCGCGACGTCGTGCTGCGCATCGTCGACTCGACCGTCGCGTTCCCCTCGCTGATCCTCGCGCTCGTGATCGCGGCGATCCTCGGCGCCGGCACCGTTCCGGCGATCATCGCGATCGCCCTCGCCGGCGTCCCGAGCTTCGCGCGCATCACCTCGAACATGACCGGTTCCGTCGCGACGCGCGACTTCGTCGGCACCGCTCGTCTGCTCGGCGTCCCCCGCCTGCGTCTGTTCAGCCGGCACCTGCTGCCGAACATCTCGGGCCCGCTCCTCGTGCTCATCGCGTCGAGCTTCGCCCTGACCCTGCTCGACATCTCGAGCCTGTCGTTCGTCGGCCTCGGCGTGCAGAGCCCCGAGTTCGACTGGGGGCGTCTGCTCAACGAGGGCCTCCCCGCCGTGTACTCGCAGCCGATGCAGGTCGTCGGCCCCTCCGTCATGCTCGTCTTCACCGGCGTCGCGGCGATGCTCACCGGCGACGGCCTCGCGATCTGGCTCGACCCCCGCAGCTCGCGCACCTCACGTGCCTCCGCCGCACGTCGCACGCCCCGCGGAACCTCGGTGCACACCGACGCCCTCGTCGAGGTACGCGCGCTCACCGTGACCGCCCCGAGCGGCAAGACGCTCGTCGGCGGCATCTCGTTCGAGATCGGCGCAGGAGAGATCCTGGGGCTCGTCGGCGAGTCCGGTTCGGGCAAGTCGATGACGGCGATGTCCCTCGCGCGACTTCAGGCCGACGGGGTGCGAGTGGATGCCGAGGTCCTCCGCCTCGGCGACCTCGACCTCCTGTCGAACAAGCATCGTTCGCGCCTCGCGCGCGAGGTCGGCTTGGTCTACCAGGACCCGGGCTCGACCTTCAACCCGGCCCTACGGATGGGCGCGCAGCTGACCGAGGTCGCCCGCGTCCATCTCGGTCTCTCACGCCGCGCTGCCCGTGACCGTCTACGCGACGGCCTCGGCGAGATGCGGATCCGTGAGCCGCGAACCGTGATGGGACAGCACCCCTTCCAACTGTCGGGCGGCATGCTGCAGCGCGCGACGATCGCCAGCTCGCTGGTGACCGATCCCGCCCTGTTGATCGCCGACGAGCCGACGACCGCGCTCGACGTCACCGTGCAGGCCGACGTCCTGCGTCAGCTCAAGCGCCTGAACCGCGACCACGGCACCGCGGTGCTGTTCATCTCGCACGACATCGGGGTGGTCGAGGCGCTGTGCGACCGCGTGCTGGTCATGCGAAACGGCGAGATCGTCGAGCGGCTGACCGCCGAGCAGCTGCGCCGCCGCGAGGTGGAGCACCCCTACACGCGGACCCTGCTCGCGGCCACCCCCACCCTGCGCACCGCTCCGCGCCCCCTCGAGGAGGCCCACCGTGTCTGACACCCCTCTGTTGAGCATCAGCGACCTCGCGGTCGATCTGGGTCATGGCATCCGGAGCGCCCGCGTGCTGCACGGCGTCGATCTGCGCGTCGATCGCGGGCGCACGATCGGCGTCGTCGGAGAGTCCGGCTCGGGCAAGTCGACGCTCGCGAAGACGATCGTGGGCCTGCACCGGGTCGCCGCCGGGTCGGTCGTGTTCGACGGGATCGAGCTGGCGTCCGCTCCCCGCTCGATCATCGCGGCGGTCCGCCGAAGGGTGCAGTACATCCCGCAGGATCCGTTCTCATCCCTCGACCCGCGCCGCACCATCGGGCAGACGCTCGCCGAGGCCATCGATCCGCGCGGCGCGAGCCTGCGACGCCACCGGGCACGGATCGTCGAGGCCCTGGCATCCGTCGCCCTGGGTCCGGATGCCGTGGACCGCTACCCCCACGAGTTCTCGGGCGGTCAGCGCCAGCGCATCGCGATCGCCCGGGCGCTCGTCGTCGACCCCGACGTGATCGTCGCCGACGAGATCACCTCGGCGCTCGACGTGTCGACACAGGCCGAGATCCTGCAGCTGCTCGAGCGCCTGCGCGACGAACACGGACTGACGATGCTGTTCATCTCGCACAACCTCGCCGTCGTCGAAGAGCTCTGCGACGAGGTGGTCGTGCTGCTGCACGGACGCATCGTGGAGCAGGGCCCGATCGAGGCCGTGTTCGCCGACCCCCGCGACGACTACACGCGCCGGCTCCTCGAGTCGGTGCCGGGTGGCGCGGCGTTCGACATCGCGGCGCCGGTGGTGACGGCGGCCGTGCGGACGGTCGGGCGCGGGTAGCGCCTCACCCCCTCGTGGCCGGGGTTGAATGGAGGCTCCACGCACGACCGCGAGCTTGTGAGACCACCATGACGTACGGAGACCTCCGCGACGACGCCCAGCCCATCTGCCCGTCGTGCGGTATCACGATGCACCCCCTGATCGATGAGGGCCTCGAGGCGGACGAGTGCCGCGACTGCGGGTTCCGGCTGGCGTGGGCCGACGGCTCCGACTCCTCGGATACGGGCGACGAGGCTTCGTCCGGCTGGTGGTGAGCGCGCGCGGAGGCGACCGGGTCAGTCTCCGCTGCGCAGGTCGGCGACCGTCCGATGCTCGAACGCGATCTCGTCGAAGGCGACGCGGCATCCCTCTCCGGTCGGGCTCTGCACCTCGAAACCGACGGTCAGGGCATCGGCGACACCCGGCAGCGTGAACGCCCGGACAAAGCTCCACCCCTCGCCGTCGTGAGCGTGGAACGCCAGGAGGCTCCCCGCGCGCGCGATGCGGAGCCGCGCGTCGGGCGCGTGCACGACGAACCCGTTGGCGTCGTCCGACACCCCCTTCGTCACGACCGAGACGACCATCGACGCTCCGGCCAGGGACCGCTCGAAGCACAGCTTCGCCCACGTCGTGTCGTCGACCCACGCGAGCAGGACCCCCGCGTCGAACGTCGCCCCGAAGTCGGGTGTCACCCGCGCGGACAGCGTGAAGTCCCCCGCCGGCGGCGTGCCGAGCAGGGTGTGCGCGTTGAGCAGCGTCTCGGCCGCGACCCCGCTGACCCCGCTCGGGTCGACGAAGAGGTCGGTTCCGGCCGGGGCGGTCCCTTCGATTCCGGATGCCGTCGGCATCCACGCCGATCCTTCGGAGGCGTGGAGGGCGAAAGGGAGGGCGGGAAGGTGCATGGCATCAGCTTCCCAGGAAGTGGCGCGCGTATGCCATTCCGCGCGGCTCGGGCCAGCCAGGCGCAGACCGACGAGAAAAGCGCCGGAGAATCTCCGGCGCTTCTGTCTGACGGTCTTGGTAGGCCCAGTACACCGCAACTCGAATAAATCAGTGCTTCTGCCACCGCCCCTGGTGGAACTGCAGAAATTGGCTGGTCTAGTGCCGAATCCGTCTGTCTCAAACTCGCCCCCAGAGCCGTTGCCTCGACTCTTGCGCCGTCGCCTCGAGCCAGCTCTCATCGCTGAGATCGTCACGAAGTATCAGTCCGGCGCGACGACCCCATCCCTCTGCGCGGAGTACACCCTCTCGAAGGGTGGCCTGCTGAAACTGCTGCGTGATGAGGGCGTCCAACTCCGTTGTCAGCCGCTCAGTACTGAGCAGGTGAGAGAAGCGGCTGATCTCTACGGGAGCGGTATGTCCCTCGCAGCAATCGCCGCACGCTTTGACGTCAGCTACAACGGAGTCCGACAGTCTCTCATTCGAGCGGGCGTCCAGCGTCGGCCCCGCGGCGGGAAGAGAAGGCCGTCCACATTCGACCCGACGTCAGTGAGACGGTGATCGTCGCCGTGATGGCCCCCGCCGCGAGAATGGCCGCGAGGACGACCAGCTGGAACCTTCCTGCCTCCAGCGGGGAGAGCCCGCCGAAAACCGCTCCGACGAAAGCTCCGGGAAGGACGACCAGCCCCGTCGTCTTGGTTTGGTCGATTCCAGGGACGAGCGCGTCGTACACGGCGATTCGTCCGAGATCGCGAGTGGCTCGTCGCGGGGTCGCACCGAGCGCCAGCCACCCCTCGACTTCGGCCCACCGGTCCGCGCGCAATTGCGCGAAGCGCCGACCCGCGAGCGACGACACGGTCATCGCATTACCGATCACCATCGCTCCGACGGCAAGGAGGTAGCGGGGCGTGCACGCAACCGCGCCCGTGAGAAACACGCTCCCACCAGCGACGCCGACACCGATGCCGAGCGCAACCGCTGCCCTCCATGAAGCGGCGAGGGGCTCGCCCGCTCGCCGTGTCGACACGGCGACAGCAACAGCGAACATGACGCACAGCCCGACGCCCACCCAGACGGGATCCCCGATGATACCGCCGAGCACCAAGCTGAGCGCCGCCAGCTGCATGCCCGCGCGCGCGATAGCGACCGTGGGGCTCCACCACCCCCGGATGCCGCCGGCCGCAAGGACGAGAACAGCCACAGCGGTGAGGAGCAGTGTGGCCAGACCCGTTCGTACGAGCATGTCGACGGTAGGCACCCCTGCAGATTACTGACCGATCATCCACGACGGTGAGTCCACAGCGGCGAGGCTCGCGGTCATACCCCGGCCGCGGTTACGACGAAATCGGTTCCGAAACCAGCGAACAGGCCAACGAGGAGACCGATGTATGTCAGGTAGCCGCCTCGCAAGTTGAGGGCGACACCGACGAGCTGGACCAGGACGTAGATGATCGATCCGGCCGCGAGAGCGAGGAAGGTGAGGGCGAGGGCGTCGTTCACGATGACGCTGCCGAGCACGGTGCCCACAAGCGTGGGAACGCCGCCGATCAGACCGAGCACCCCGAGCTGTCGCCACAAGGGGCGGCCGGATGATCCTGCCAACGGCGCCGTGATCCCGAATCCCTCTGTCGCATTATGAAGGCCGAACCCGACCACCAGGACGGCCGCGAGCTGGAGCTCGCCTCTCGCGGCGGACTGCCCGATGGCAAGACCCTCTGCGAAGTTGTGAAGGCCGATACCCACCGCGATCAGAAAGGCCAATCGGCTGGCCGGCTCACCCAGCCGCAGCACGCCCGATCTCGCCGTGGCGACGCGGCGACTGGTCCGTCGGGCTGTCCAGCCGTCATAAGCGACGAGCCCGAGTACACCGATCGTGATGCCGGTGAAGAGAAGGGCCGTGAGAATCAGAAACTCCTTCCACGACCCGCGCTCCTCGATCGCTGCCGCGGTGAGAGCGGATTCCACCGGCTCGACGGCATGCACCAGTACGTCCCACAAAAGAAAGAGCAGCACACCGATGGTGATGGCGTTGAGCAGGGCCCGAAATCCCCCTGCTCTCGTGGAGAGCCGGCCGGCCGGAAGGCCGATGAAGATCGTGCCTCCGGCGATCACGCCCATGAGGACGATTGTGCCTGCGTTCATGTGATCTCCTCGCCGTCCGTCAGTTGGTCATGATGGCCGATTCGGCGGGGATGACGCCGAGCAGCAGGAGCACGATGATCAGGATGCCGAGGGCGACGCGGTAGATCACGAACGGCAGGAAGCTTCCGCGCTTGAGGTACTGCATGAGGAACGCGATGACCAGGTAGCCGACCACGAACGCGATCACGGTCGCGATGGCGGTCTCGCCGAGGTTGTAGGGACCGGTGCCCTCGTCGAAGCTCTTGTAGAGCTCGTACAGTCCGCTCGCGAACACCGCCGGCACGGCGAGCAGGAACGAGTACTCGGCGGCAGCGGTGCGGTTGTAACCGAGCGCACGGCCCAGGGTGGTGGTCGCGCCGGAGCGGGAGACGCCGGGGACGAGGGCGAGGGCCTGGGCGAAACCGTAGGCGATGCCGTGCGCGTAGGTGAGGTCGTCGAGGTCGCGGCGGCGCTTGCCGTAGTGGTCGGCGAGGCCGAGCAGGATGCCGAAGACGATGAGCACGATCGCGGTGATCCACAGGCTCCGGAAGGTGTCGCGGATCAGCGTCTGCAGAGCGACCCCGAGCACGGCGATCGGCAGCGTACCGATGATGATGTACCAGCCCATGCGCGCATCCGGATCGTTGCGCGGCACACGGCCGGTCAGCGAGAGGAACCAGCGCGAGATGACGCGGCCGATCTTCTTGCGAAAGTACAGCAACACCGCGAGCTCGGTGCCGATCTGGGTGATGGCGGTGAACGTCGCGCCGGGATCGGTCTGCGACGGGAGGAACTCGCCCACGATGCGCAGGTGGGCGCTGGAGGAGATCGGGAGGAACTCGGTCAGGCCCTGAACGAGCCCCAGGATGATGACCTCGAGAATATGCATGCGGTCCTTCGGGATGGGAGGTTTTCTTCATCGCCCGTGGGCGTCAATCAGACTCGGGAGCGGTCTCGCCGTCGGGACCTTCCTTGCGCGCGCGACGCGATGCCAGCCCCTTCCTCACCAGTGCGAAGACGACGGGCAGGACGGAGATCAGCACGATGACGATCATCAATACGTCGATGTTGTCGACGATGAACGGGATGCCACCGAGCACGAGCCCGATGACCGTCATGCCCACGACCCACAGGGTCGCGCCCGCGGTGTTCCACACGAGAAAACGCCGGTAGGGCATGTGCGCGGTCCCCGCAGCGACGGGTACGTACGTGCGGACGATTGGTACGAATCGTCCGAGCACCAGCGACCCGCCGCCGTATCTTTCGAAGAACCGTTCCGCGTCTCGCAGTCGTTCGGGGCGCAGAACACGCGCGCCTTCTCGGAACATACGTCTGCCGAATCGTCGGCCGAGCCAGTAGCCCGTCTGGTCGCCGAGGATCGCGGCGGGGATGCCAACGAGGAGAACCTGCCACGGCTGGATCCCGAGGGGGCCGGCGAGGACAGCCGCCGTCACGAGAAGCGAATCACCCGGGAGAAACGGGAACAGGACCCCGGACTCGATGAAGATGAGGACGGCGATCCCCGCGAGCACCCACGGCCCGAACGCGTGGAGGATGGATGCCGCGTCGGGAAGCAGACCCGCGGATGCGGCGACAAGGTGGGTACTGGTCATGACGAGAGGGTGTTCATCAGGGTCTGAAGGGCGTCCGTCTCCGCGGTGGGGTCTGGCGCGGAGGCTCGTACGGCCTTCAGCACCGCGTCGATGCGTCCGTCGATCACTGCCCATGCCGCGGCATCCCGTGGCTCGAGTGTGGGCTGGTCCTGATCCCAGGCCGTTTCGAGGTCGGTGATACGCGTCTTCGCGCCTGCTTGGTCGTTGCTGCGCACCATCGACAGGGTTTCCTGCACGATGTTCCGGTAGCCGGCGACGGTGCTGGCGGGGAAGCTGGCGGTGGCCGACTGCCCGGGAGCCAGCGTGGCGTGGGTGCTCGGACCCTCTTCGCTCGCCGCTGCCGTGGTGTGGGGCTGCGCATGCGCCCAGCTGAGTACTGCCACGGCGACGACCCCGACGATCGCGAAGTACGCGAGCATCCAACGTTCCCGTCTGGTGGCTTTCGGACGCGGATCGGGGGTTGGCGCCAGTTTCGCCTGATCGGCGCGGGTCACCGTGAGGAAAACGACCGTTCCGAGGATCGCGATGAGAAAGATGACGCTGGTCCATCCGACGCCCAGGCCGAGACCCCCTTCCGAGGGGTCGAACCCGAGCCAGTCGCCGAGGTTGGCCCCGAGCGGACGCGTCAGGACGTAGGCCAGCCAGAAGGACAGCACGGCATTCGCGCCGAGCCTCCACCCGACGAACACAGCAGCGATCAGACCTGCCGGCAATAGCACCGACACTCCGGGGCTCCACCCGGTGAGTTCGAGGATGCCGTCGCCAGCCGCGGTCCCGAGGGCGAAGGTGACGAGGATGGCGAGCCAGTAGTACAGCTCGCGTCGCGTCGTCGTGATGCTGTGGATCGACAGCGTGCGTTGGCTTAGCCACCACACCGCAAACACAACGGCGAGCAGACCAGCGAAAACGGCCGCGCTGACGGCGAGGGGCACGCCCAGATCGTCGGTGAGGATGTCGGTGTAGAGCGTGCCGGTGACGCTGACGACGACGACCGTGAGCCAGTACACGAGCGGGACGTACCGCCGCTGCGCCAGCTGCCAGGTCAGGACCGCCGCCAGCACGACGGTGAAGATCACGGATGTGGCTTCCAGCCCGACGCCGAGAGTCACATTGATCCAGTCGGCGAAGCTCTCCCCCACCGTCGTGCAGAGAACCTTGATGATCCAGAACCAGATGGTGATCTGGGGCACCTTGCTGGACATGATGCGTCTCGACGCGCGGGCCGAGGGCAGGGAGATCGTCATGGGGGCACGGTAGGAGGGCCGCCCTAAGATGCGACTCAGAAAGAAGCGGATTCCGGTGCGGGGACCTCCTACCGGGACACCGGGATGCGAAGAGTCATCGTCGTGCCGGCATCCGAGGTAGTCGAGACGATCGCGGATCCGCCGTATCGCGTGACAGCATCCTGAACGAGCGCCAGCCCGATGCCGAACCCGCTTCGCGATGACCCGCCGCCCCCGACGGCATGGGCCGATCGAGCGAATCTGTCGAAGACTCGATCGGGGCTGATTCCTCGGATGCCGGGGCCTTCATCGGTGACATCGATGCGGACGTGACGCCCCTCGCGTCTCACGGAGACGACGACTTTCCCTGCCGCGGGTGAGTGCTTGACCGCATTGTCGACCAGCGCGACGACGCAGCGCTGGAGGCTAGATGCGGGCATTGAGACCCGAAGATCGTCGCTGGAAAGTCGGCTTACGAGCGTCACTTCTCGTTGACGCGCGAGGAGCCGCATCGCGGCAATGGACGACTCCACCACCGGTGCGACCGGCGCGGGTTCAGACACAGCGTCCTTCGGAATTTCGACGGATTCGAGAAGATCTGCCATCACGCCGATGAGGGCGCGCGAGTCGGCACGGAGGTCCGCGACGACGGACGCATGGGGATCCGACGGCGTCAAGGACCTCTGCAGCACCTGGATCCTGGCATCCAGAACCGCCAGAGGCGTGCGCAATTCATGCGAGGCGTCGGCCACGAATTCACGTTGGCGTCGGAGGGCGTCCACGAGGGGGCGCACCGCCCGGCGGGTGACGAGCCACCCGAGCAGCCCCGCCGAGGCGATGGCCGCCACGCCGATCAGCGTGCCCGCCAACAGGATGTCGACTCCGTCGATGTCGACGACCGTCTCACGAGGTCCGGGATGCAGGAGGTCGCCGAGCGGGATCTGCGTGAGCACCACCGAGAAGGCCGCCACGAGGACCGCCACGACGAGCAGCGACACGGCGACAGTGATGGTGAGAGCGACCCGCCGGGCGGCGGCGCGAACGAGGAGGGCGTCAGCGTCGAGAGGGTACTTTTGGGTGCTCACATCAGTCCCAGACGGTATCCCCGCCCGCGCACGGTCTGCACGATGGCTGGGTCGGTCTTCTTGCGGAGGTAGTGCACGTAGGTGTCGACGGCTCCCGGGGTGTCATCGGGCGAGAAAACGGAGCGGAGGATGTCGTCGCGCGAGAACGTCCGCTGGGGGTTGACCGCGAAAAGGGTGAGCAGAGAGCTCTCCCGCTCCGTGAGGATGATGCGTCCGTCGTACGGCGAGTAGACCGCTCGGGAATCGGGATAGAACTCCCACTCGCCGACGCGGACAAAGGGCCCCTCTCCTCCGCTTACGCGACGGATGGCGCGGAGACGAGCGAACAGTTCGTCGAACTCAAACGGCTTCACGAGGTAGTCGTTGGCCCCGGCGTCGAGGCCGCGCACCTTGTCCTGGACCGTGCCCAGCGCGGTGAGGATGAGCAGTGGAACTCCCGCCCCCGCCCGTCGCAGCGTCTCGACGATCGTGAGCCCGTCCACAGACGGAAGACGCCGATCGACGACCATCACGTCGAACGTCCGAGAAGTTGCCACCTCGAGAGCCTCCCCGCCGTCGGCGACGAGCGTCACGTCGTACACCTCGTCGAGCACCTTCGCCATCAGCGGGCCGAGTTGGTCGTCGTCCTCGACGAGCAACAGCCGAGGGCGATGCGTCAGGGGAGCGACCATGTTCAACCTCCGCTGGAATTCGTTACGTTCGGTCCCAGCTTGGACCCCTGCATCTCAGAAAGCACTGATGTGCGCCACAGTTCTGCCGTCGGGGAATCACTCGATTCATCTTCGTCGTTTCTTACAATCCCCGAGCGAGTCTTCTCTCAACGGCTCATCCGAGCCGAAGAAAGGACGGACCATGAACACCCCGCAACGTCGATGGATCAGCCTGAGTCTCGCCGCTGGCGTGATCGCGCTGGCCGGAATCGGTGGCGTCGCCGCGATGTCCCTGCCCGCGAACGCGAACGCGACCACCGCCGTGTCCACACCCGCACCTCACGTCAGGGGTTCGGATGCGACGGACACCGGTGGCGACGGCGAGACAGCCGACGACCAGGTCGGGGAGACGCCCGATCAGGAAAGCGCCGACGACCCCGGTCACGAAGACGGCACCGCCGACGGCGAGACGGGCGACGACGCGCCGACCGGTTGAGCCGCGGGATGCGGGTGGTCGACGTCATCGGAGGCCGCCCGCATCCGTCTCACGTTCCGGTTCGACCGCAGCGGGTACACGCCAACTCGCCTGCATGACAGAGACGAGCATGATCATCACGACGGCCAGGCCAAGGGACACCCAGCCGGATCCGATTCCCACACCGCCCTCCGCACCGGGCTTTCCGAGCCAGTCTGCAACGGATGCGCCGAGGGGACGGGTCAGAACGTACGCGAACCAGAACGACAGCACCGCATCCCACCGCGCGAAGCGCCATCCTAGGAAGGGGACCGCGATCAGAACAGCGAAGAGCGCGATCGACGCGACGTACCCGAGCCCGAGAGTGACGGCAGTCAGGTCACCGACTGCGGTGCCGAGCGCGAACGTACCGACGACGGCTGCCCAGTATAAGAGCTCGCGGCGCGTCGTAGTCACATCGTGGACCGACAGGGTGCCCTCGGTGCGTCGCCACAGCACGAAGACGCCGGCCAGCAGAACGGCGTAGAGCATCGCCGATGCAGCGTACGGCAGCCCGACGACGACGTGCATCACGTCGGCCGCCATCGTTCCGAACACCCCGACCGCCGCCACGGCCAGCCAATAGACGCCCGGCACGTATCGCCGACGTGTCAGCTGCCACGCCAGAGCGACGACGAAGAAGGTGAACCCGAGGAGGACGGCGACGACGGGATCGAGGGCCCGGATCGAGAAGTCCGAGACCGCCTCGCCGAGCGCGGTGGAAGCGGCTTTCGCCACCCAGAAGACAACCGATGGATCGGGGACCCGTGACGGCCGAACGGCACGACGACTCGAACGCATGCCGCCAGCGTGGCCGGACGTCACTAAGAAAACTCTCAAAACCCGGCCACTGTGCAGACCACTTTGAGGAGAGATGAGCGCGAGAGAGCGACACCGAAGAATTGTTCGAGTAAGGCAGCTAGCCCCTCTGAGAAGTAGAGCCGGTACACCGCTACTCGGATAAATCCGCGCTACTACCGCCACCTCTTGTGGAACTGCAGAAACGGGCTGATCTGGCGCCAAATTCGCCTTTCTCCGCTACCCCAGGAGAGCAGGTGAGTCGATCACTGCGCCGACGTCTCGAACCGGCACAGATCAAGCGAATCGCCGCCGAGTACGAGTCGGGCGCAACGACTCCGAGTCTGTGTGAGACCTACGGCCTGTCAAAGACCGGCATTCTTCGCTTGCTTCGAGACGAGGGAGCAACACTGCGACGTCAACCGCTCACAAGCGACCAGGTCGAGGTCGCACGAACGCTGTACGAACACGGCCATCCGATCGCCACTATCGCGTCTCGCCTCGGCACCAGCTACAACAACGTACGGCAGCGACTCATTGGGGAGGGAGTCCAACTGCGACCGCGCGGCGGTAGCCACAAATGATGTGACTCGCCCCGGCGTTACAAGAGCTTCCCGCCACGGTGTTGCCCAGCCTGAATTTCCTCCTTCTCGTGAGCCATTTATGAGACACTTGTATCATGGGTGAATTCGAGGGAGATGCTCGCCAGGCGAAATCTCGTGCCCGTCTGCATACGGCCGTGCTGGAAGCAGCTGCGTCGACGCCGATCAGAGACGTGAAGATCACCGACGTGGCATCACGCGCGGGAGTGGGAAGAGCGACGTTCTATCGGCACTCCCCCTCACCTGAAGCTCTGTTGGAGGAAGCGCTCCGTTCCGAACTGGACGACCTGCGCGACGCGGGACTTCGCGGGGATATCCGGGATCCGCTCGCGCGGCGACTGCAGTTCGAAGCGACCTTGATGAAGGTGGTCGGGCATGTCGTCCACCGGGAAGCGGTGTACGCCCCGGCGCTTCTGTTCGATAAAGCGCCGGGCGTGACCTCGATGCTGATCAGGCATGTGCACGATTCGGTGATCCTCAGTCAGAAGACTCTCGGGTTAGATACGTGGAACGGTGGAGACGCCCCGCCAGCAGATGTCGACCCTGAATTCTTCGCAGAGGCGGCTGCCAATGGTTTCGCCCACTTGTTCGTTGGGGTGCTGACCAGTTGGCTCCGCTACGTCGAGGACCGGAACCCGCGCACGTTCCTGCGCGTCTTCAACACCGTCGCCCCGCACTGGTGGCTGACGTCTGACGCAGGGATCACTCCCCTGGATGACCTGATCCATCAGGCCTAGTTGGGTCGCCGTCGGCGACCCCGTTCGAAGATGAATGGAGAACATGATGAAGGCAGCCGTGACCCTCAAGACAGGGAAGGGCTTCACCACCACCGAGATCCGAATCGCTGACCCCATCGGTCGTGAGGTGCTTGTCGACGTCAAGGCGTCTGGCCTGTGTCTCACTGATCACTCGCTGATGGCCAACGACTTCGGGTTTCCGCTGCCGGCCGTTTTCGGCCACGAACTCGCTGGTGTCGTCACTGCAGTCGGACCGGATGTCACCGAGTTTCAGGTCGGCGACCACGTGGTCGGCTGTCTTGTGCAGTGGTGCGGCAGATGCCAGCCCTGCATCGAGGGCATCCAGACCGACTGCCTCAACCCGCTAGCGGTCGAGCGCAGCGCAGGAGAAGAGCCTCGCCTGGTTGGATCGGACGGGCCGATCTACCAAGGGATGGGGCTCGGCGGGTTCGCAGAAAAGGCACTCGTCCACGAGAACCAGCTCGCCCGTGTAAACGACGAGATCCCCTTCTCCCGCGCGGCGCTCCTCGGTTGCGGGACCGTCACCGGCGCCGGCGCTGTCATCAACAGCGCCAAGGTAGCTCCTGGCGATACGGTCGCGGTCATCGGCACTGGCGGCGTGGGCCTGAACGCCATCGCCGCTGCTCGTCTCGCTGGCGCGAAGACGATCATCGCTGTCGACATCCAGGACACCAAACTGGACATGGCGACCCGCTTCGGGGCGACGCACGTCGTCAACTCTCGCAACACCGACCCGGTCGAGGAGATCCGTCGTATCAGCGGCGGCGGGGTGGACTACGCCTTTGAGATTATCGGCCTGCCCGCCACTCAGATGCAGGCCATCGCCGCGGCCAAGACGAGCGGAACAGCGGTCCTCGTGGGCATGGGCAAGCCAGGCGCGAAGATCGAGATCGAGACGTCCGCAGCGTTCCTTGCGACGCACAAGACCATCAAGGCAGTGATGATGGGCTCGACCAACCTGAAGCGCGACATCCCGTTCTACGCCGATATGTACGTCGCGGGACGTTACAACCTCGACGATCTCGTCACGAATGAGATCTCGATTGATGAGATCGATGAGGCGTACGACTCACTGGCATCCGGAACAGTTATCCGATCAGTGATCACGAGGTTCTGAGCCGGACTATAGATCGCGGGCAGTGGCTCCGTACGTCGCTAGGCGCGCGAAGCCACTGCCCACAACGCTGATCGCTACGACGCAGAGAGGCCGCCGGAAGTGCAGGCAGTGAGCCTGCACCACTCCGGCGGCCTCTCGATCGAATGCGGACGAGTCAGCTCGACTGTCGCACTGCGGGCACCGTGACGATGAGCTTCGCGTTGGCGAACTCGGTGATCCCCTCCGCTCCCAGCTCGGTGCCGTACCCCGAACGCTTGGTGCCGTGGAACGGAAGTTCCCCAGTCGTACCCGTGGGAGAGTTCAACCAGACCATGCCCGTCTCGATCCGGGCGGCGACCGCGGCGCCGCGGTCGAGGTCGCGGGTGTAAACCGACCCGCCGAGTCCATAGTCAGAGTCATTGGCCAGTGCTATGGCTTCCTCCTCGTCCTTGACACGGAACACCATCGGAACGGGCCCGAAGATCTCCTGGCGGAAAATCGGGTTGTCCGAGTCGATCTCGGTCAAGACCGCAGGCTGGGTGAACGCTCCGGCGCGAGGGACGGGAGCACCGACGTAGTTCGCCTTGGCGCCGTGATCGACCGCCAGCCGGATCTGTGCCTCGACCTCTTCGGCCGCACTTTGAGATGACATCGGTGCCAGGGTCGTCGCCGGGTCGAACGGGTCTCCCGGAGTAAGCCCGGAGAGGGAGAACAGGAAACGTTCGAGGAATGCATCGTACATGGGGTCGAGGACGATCATTCGCTTGGGCGAGATGCACACTTGGCCGTTGACGCTCATGCGGCCGGCGACGGCGCAGCTGACTGCGAGATCGAGATCCGCGTCGTCCAGGATGATCATCGCGTCCGAACCGCCGAGTTCGAGAACGGACTTCTTCAACGCTGCGCCTGCCTGAGCTGCGACGACCGCGCCGGCGGCTTCGCTGCCCGTGAGGGTAACCCCTGTCACTCGCGGATCGCCGATCACACGCTCGATCTGTGCGCGGGTGAGGTACAGGTTGGTGAAGACGCCGTCGGGAACCCCGGCGTCGGTCATGATCTGCTGCACCGCGGCCGCACTCTGCGGCACGATCGAGGCGTGCTTCAACAGGACGACGTTACCCACCGCCAGCTGGGGGGCCAGCGGCCTGATCGGCTGGTAGTAGGGGCCGTTGAACGGTTCGATCGCGAACACGATGCCAGTCGGTTCGATGACCGTGACGGCGCTGTACGCGTCACCGGCGAACGTCTCGACGGGGCGTGAGGCGAGAAGGCGTTCTGCGTGTTGGGCGTAGTAGTCGAGAATGCCGATGGCTACCGAGATCTCGTACCGCGCGTCCGCCAACAAGCGTCCCGTCTCAAGTGTGCTGATCCGGGCTAGCTCCTCGGTGCGCTCGCGCATGATGTCCGCGGCCCGCGCCAGAATCGCAGCCCGCTCGGCTACAGGTCTCTGACGCCACGACTGGTACGCCGCGTGAGCGGCGTCGAGAGCAGCATCCACTTCGGCATCCGTCGCGTCGGGAAATGTGGCGACAGTCTCATTGGTGTATGGGTTGACGGTGGCATAAGCCATGGGGGTACCTTTCTTCTCTTCGTCGAGTAGGAGCGATGGAGGCTTGAGGGTTGCTATCGGTCGCCGTTGCTTCAGCGGCCGATCCTCGAGGCGAGGTGCCAAGCGGATGAGAGTGGTGCTGTGGCGATCGCGGCCTTGATGGCTCCGCCGAGGAGCAACGGGCAGAGGCCGGCCTTGAGGGTCTGAGTGAAGTCAAGTCCCAACGAGACGGCGAGCCAGGGCCGGCCGTTGGGCGCGGGACGGAGGGCGACGGTCTGGCTCACTTGTTGTCCTCTGCCGGGGCGGATGCGGGCACGGACGCGCCGCCCGGGGCGATGATGGCCAGGAGATCGCCCGCGTCGACCTGCTGCGTCGCGGGGATCGCGAGGTGGGAGACGGTGCCGGCGACGGGGGTGGTGATTGCGGCCTCCATCTTCATGGCCTCGATGGTGGCGATGGCCTGGCCCGCCGCCACGGTGTCTCCGACGGCGACCTTCAGGGTCACGACGCCCGAGAACGGGGCGGGGACCTGTCCGGGCTGAGCCGGGTCGGCATTCACCGCAGCCTTGGTTTCGACTGTGACCGAGCGATCGCGGACGAACACCGGCCGCAGCTGCCCGTTGAGGGTGGTCATGACGGTGCGCATGCCCTTCTCCTCGGGCTCTGAGATGGCTTCGAGGCCGACGTAGAGCTTGACGCCCTTGTCGATGTCGACGACGTGCTCCTCGCCCTGGCGGAGGCCGTAGAGGTAGTCGACGGTGTCGATCACGGACAGGTCGCCGAAGAGGTTCCGGTTGGAGTCGAACGCGCGGGTCGGGGTGGGGAACAGGAGCCGGTTCAGTGCCTGCCGACGTGTCGCGGGCTCGGCGTCGGGAGCGAGGTCGGCGCGGTCGGAGTCGCTGAGAGGGGTGACCCCGACCCTGACGTCGCGGCCCTGGAGGACCTTGGTGCGGAACGGCTCGGGCCATCCGCCGGGCAGCTCGCCAAGCTCGCCGGCCATGAACCCGATCACGCTGTCGGGGATGTCGTACTTCTGCGGGTTCTCGGCGAAGTCCTCCGGGTCGGCCTTCACCGCGGCCAGATGCAGGGCGAGGTCGCCGACGACCTTCGAGGACGGGGTGACCTTCGGGATGCGGCCGAGGATGCCGTTCGCGGCGGCGTAGAGGTCCTCGATCAGCTCGAAGTCGTCCGCGAGTCCGAGGGCGATGGCCTGCTGGCGCAGGTTCGACAGCTGACCGCCCGGGATCTCGTGCCGGTACACTCGCCCAGTGGGTCCGGGCAGCCCGGGCTCGAACGGGGCGTAGACCTTCCGCACCGCCTCCCAGTAGGGCTCCAGGTCGGACAAGGCCTTCAGGTCGAGGCCTGTGTCGCGGTCTGTGTGGGCGAGTGCGGCGACCAGAGCGGATGCGGACGGCTGCGACGTGGTGCCCGACAGGGGGGCGGCGGCGACGTCGACCGCATCGGCACCCGCCGCACTGGCGGCGAGGAGGGTGGCGAGCTGGCCGCCGGCGGTGTCGTGGGTGTGAACGTGGACGGGCAGGTCGAAGCGTTCGCGGAACGCGGTGACGAGCTTCGCGGCCGCGGCGGGACGGAGTAGCCCGGCCATGTCCTTGATCGCGAGGATGTGCGCCCCGGCGTCAACGATCTGCTCCGCCAGCCGCAGGTAGTAGTCGAGGGTGTAGAGGTCCTCGCCCGGGTCAAGGAGGTCGCCCGTGTAGCAGACCGCGACCTCCGCGACCGTGGAGCCTGTGGCCAGGACCGCGTCGATCGCGGGACGCATCTGCGACACGTCGTTCAGGGCGTCGAAGATGCGGAAGATGTCGATGCCCGTGCTCGCCGCCTCGGTCACGAACGCGTCGGTGACCTCCGTCGGGTACGGGGTGTAGCCGACCGTGTTGCGGCCACGGAGAAGCATCTGGATCGCGATGTTCGGCAGCGCCTCCCGGAGGGCGGCGAGCCGTTCCCACGGGTCCTCGCCGAGGAAGCGCAACGCGACGTCGTAGGTCGCGCCACCCCACGCCTCCATCGACAGCAGCCCCGGCGTCATCCGGGCCACGTGGGGAGCGACCGCGACGAGGTCCTTCGTCCGCACCCGGGTGGCGAGGAGGGACTGGTGCGCGTCGCGCATCGTCGTCTCCGTCACCGCGAGAGCGGTCTGGGTGCGAAGAGCATCCGCGAAGCCCACCGGCCCCAGCGCGAGTAGCCGCTGCCTGGATCCCGCGGGGGCCGGGGCGGTCACGTCGATCTGCGGGAGCTTGTCGATCGGATGCACCGTCGTCACCGGGACGCCGTGGGGTTGGTTGACCGTGACGTCGGTGAGCCAGTTCAGGATCTTTGTGCCACGGTCCTTCGACGTCCGGCCACGCACCAGCCACGGCCGCTCGTCGATGAGGGATGTCGAGAGGTCACCCGCCGCGAACGCGGGATCATCCAGCACGGCCTGGAGGAACGGAATGTTCGTGGACACACCCCGGATCCGGAACTCCGCCAGACCACGACGCGCGCGCCGCACCGCGGACGGGAAGTCGCGGCCACGGCACGACATCTTCGCGAGCATGCTGTCGAAGTGCGGGCTGATCTGCACACCCACCTCGACGGTGCCACCATCGAGCCTCACGCCGGCGCCTCCCGGCGACCGGTACGCGGTGATCCGGCCGGTGTCAGGTCGGAAGTCGTCGGTCGGATCCTCCGTCGTGATCCGGCACTGCAGGGCCGCGCCGTGCAGCCGGATCGTGTCCTGACTCAGACCCATCTCCGCCAGGGTGGAGCCCGACGCGATGAGCATCTGTGACTGCACCAGGTCCACGTCGGTGACCTCCTCGGTCACCGTGTGTTCGACCTGGATGCGCGGGTTCATCTCGATGAACACGTGCTCACCCGCCCGCTCCCCCGCCGTGTCGACGAGGAACTCCACCGTGCCCGCGTTCACGTACCCGATCGAGCGGGCGAACGCGATCGCGTCTCGATGCAGCGCCGCGCGCAACTCGTCGTTGATGTTCGGCGCCGGCGCGATCTCCACCACCTTCTGGTTTCGTCGCTGCACCGAGCAGTCGCGCTCGAACAGGTGCAGGGTCGTGCCAGCCGCATCCGCGAGAATCTGCACCTCGATGTGACGCGGCCGCAGCACCGCCTGCTCCAGGAACATCGTCGGATCCCCGAACGCCGAGTCCGCCTCTCGCATCGCCGCCTCCAAAGCGGGACGCAGCTCCGCCCGCGTCTCGACCCGGCGCATCCCGCGCCCGCCGCCGCCCGCCACGGCTTTCGCGAAGATCGGGAACCCGACCTCCTCCGCCCCCGCCAGCAGCTCCTCGATGTCGCGCGACGCAGGCGTGGACTTCAGCACCGGCACCCCGGCCGCGATCGCGTGCTCCTTCGCCGTGACCTTGTGCCCCGCCATCTCCAGCACGCTCGACGCCGGACCGATGAACGTGATCCCGTTCGCCGCCGCCGCGGCCGCCAGCTCCGGGTTCTCCGACAGGAATCCGTAGCCGGGGTAGATCGCATCCGCCCCCGACAGCAGCGCCACCCGGATGATCTCCCTCACATCCAGGTACGCCCGCACCGGATGACCCGGCTCGCCGATCTGGTACCCCTCGTCGGCCTTCAACCGGTGCATCGAGTTGCGGTCCTCGTACGGGAACACCGCCACTGTCGCCGCACCCAGCTCGTTCGCCGCGCGAAAAGCCCGGATCGCGATCTCGCCGCGATTGGCCACAAGGATCTTCGAGAACATCTGCACCTCTTCGTCAAAGACGCGTGGCCAGCACGCCCGCTCCGGGCCGAGCGACGCGCGTGTCCGGTCGTATGGTTGTGGCCCTTCAGGGCGCGGTAGGGGTGGCCGCCTGTCGAAGCCCGGCGAGGTCGCGTTCCGCCGCGGCGCGGAGGGTTGAGAGGTCGCTGGCGAGGCTTCCGTAGTCGGCGAGGTCGTCGAATCCGTACCCCAGCGGTGCGCCAACCCGGACCCCGACGGAGTGAGCGGCGCGGACCACCTGCTCCCAGAGTGCGATCAGCTGGTCGATGTCATCGACCATGTCGATCCCGAGGTCTTGGGAGAGATCTGCCAGGCCGAAGAACACGTAGTCGACGCCTTCCACTGCGCAGATTTCCTCGATGTGGTCGACGCCCGCCTTCGTTTCGATGAGCGGGATGATGAGCGCGTTGTTGTTCATGCGGGCGGCGTAGGGTGCCCAGTCGTCACCCGAGAAGTTCGTGGCCGGCACGACGGGGCACATGCCGCGTCCACCGGCTTGGTACCTCGATGCTTTGACGGCGCGAGCGGCCCCGTCCGCGCTCTCGATCTTGGGGACCATGACGCCTTGGGCGCCGGCGTCGAGCGTCTGCTGGATCGCTGCGTGGTTGTTCTCGAGCACGCGCACGATGGGGACGATGCCGTTGGCTTCGGCCGCCATGAGGTGCGCGCGAAGGTGGCTGTTGTCCATGATTCCGTGCTCACGGTCGATGAGGACCCAGTCGTAGCCTGCGTCGCCGTAGAGCGCCGTGATCGCGGCGTCCGTCGACATGACGAACACTCCTGCCGGGGTGTGGCCGTTGCGGATGAGTCGTTCGAACTCGGCGCGGGCGTAGAGCCTGGTCATGCGTGAAGGTGTCCTTTCGTGGTGGCGGGGAGGGGTGAGCGAAGCTCACGCAGCGTTCGCGGTGAACCGGGGTTCGACGACAATGTTGATCGCGTTCTCCCCTTCGACTCGGCCTTGCAGGGTTTCGAGCGCGAGCGGGAGCTGGTCGAAGCCGAAGATGTGCGTGCGGAGGTCGCTCAGCGGGAGCGTGTTCGCGATGATCAGGTCCGCGGCCATCTGCTGGGCCTGGTGGGTGGTTCCCATCACGCCGATGAGTCGGATGCCTTTGATGGTGACAGCGTCGAGAGGGAAAGCCGTGAGGGGCTTCCCCTTGATGCCGGCACTGGCCAGAGTGCCGCCCTTGCGCAGCATCGCGATGCCGTCGAGGATCGGCTGCTGCGCGACGGGTGAGGTGTCGATGACGATGTCGAACCCGGCGCCTGCGGTCGCCGCTGCTGCGACATCGACAACATCTTCTTCTTCGACATTGACGACGACGTCGGCGCCGAGCCGTTCCGCGAGTGCCAGCTTGTGAGCGTCTCGCCCGAGTCCGGTAGCGATGATGAGGCCGGCGCCGGCCGCTTTCGCCGCAGCAATACACGCCAGACCGCGCTGTCCGGAACCGAGCACGGCGACGCGGGACCCCAGGGTGACACCGGCGTCCATAACCGCCCACTGAATGCCGTTGGCGAGGGGATTCCACAGAGCGGCGTCGGGGGCGCTCACCTCTTGGGGGAAGTGGTACAGGACGGTGTGGGGGTCGATGTAGACGTGAGTCGAGTAGCCACCCCATAGCCCCGGGCCGATGTAGGTCGGTATGAAGCCGTAGCAGCTCGTCCGCCAGGGCATGCCGGTGCAGAACTGCGCCTGATTGCGGCGGCAGGCCTCGCAGCTTCCGCACGCGAGCCATGGGTTCACCGCCACACG
The DNA here is from genome assembly GCF_040686055.1 of Microbacterium sp. NPDC086615. NCBI lineage: Bacteria > Bacillati > Actinomycetota > Actinomycetes > Micrococcales > Microbacteriaceae > Microbacterium > Microbacterium sp. NPDC086615. Next base: position 72,878 of record NZ_JBFBJJ010000008.1, on the reverse strand, counting down.
GTCGCCCACCTTGAGCCCGGGATGAGCCGCGGTAGCCTCGCCGAGGTCCTCGATGACGCCGACGATCTCATGCCCGTTGATCCGTGGGTACTGGGTCAGGTCGGCTGGGTCGTAGCCGCCGCCGTGCCCCTCGTAGGCGTCGATGTCGCTTGCGCAGATGCCGTTGGCCTCCACCCGGAGAAGCGCCGCGCCAGGGACGAGGCTCGGAAGCGGGATCTCCTGAAACTCGTGACTGTCGGGTCCGGTCTGGACCAGGGCGGTAGCGGTGGAGCTCATCGCGTCGCCTCCACGAGTTCTGCACGGCGGGTGATGGCAGGGTCATCGGCATTTCTGCTTCCCACGGCAAAGCCGGGGACCATGCCCATTCCCTCGTTGCCCACCGCTCTGGTCATCGAGCCGGGGACCGTGGTCCGGCTCTGGATCGCCCAGCGGCCGTCCTTGCGGGTGAAGTGATCGACATACCGTCCGGAGGAGATGGCCTCGAACGGCTGCGCATCACCGTCCGAGGCGAAAAGGCTCGCCTGCGGGTTCACGCTCTGCCAGACGAGGAAGTACGTCTCCACGAAAGCGGAGTCGTCCGAGAGAAACTCGATCATCGTGTTGCTGACATGGTGTGCCGAGTACGCGATCGTCTGATGGCGGTTCGCGACCCACTTGATGAAACCGTCGACGTCGCCCTTGTAGGCGCCGTGGTCGTCGATCCCGTCTGCATGGAACACTTCCCTGAGCTCATCGAGCTGGAGGCGGTCGACGGCGTGGCAGAACTGGTGGACACGGTGCTGGATCTCGGCTCGGTCCGCGAGGCGATCCGGGGCGAACTGACTTGACGAAGGCATTGGGCATGCTCCTTATACAGATTGGTGTTGTGTGGCGTCTGCTGGCCAGAAGGGCGTTCCGGCGTTCGCGGTTGGTCGGCGTCAGAGCACCGCGACAGGGTTGAGGGGGCTGGACGTCGCTCCGACGAACCTCCACGGCAGAGCGGTGAACAGGAACTCCCACCGCTTCTCGGCTTCGCAGGCCCGCGCCAAGGCAGTCAGGTCAAGGTTGTCCATCAGCCACAGCCCCATCGCCACGAGGCTGACGGCGTGGATCGGGCGGGCGAAATCGAAGTCGTCGACCTGCGCGGGCTGCACGTCGTGCGTGCCGTCCGCGCCCATGGCGGCAACGTCCCGGTCGTGAAGGAAGGGAAGGCAGGAGATGTCGAGTCCGGCCTGCACGCCGTCCAGGGGTCCCGGGTTGGCAGTGCGGTACACCGGTCCGAGGGTCTCCAGGGCGGCGGCGTTGCCAGTGTGGATGAGGAGGACGTCCCCGGATCGCACCTGCACACCTTGTCGGCGTTCGGCCTCGAGGAGCTCGTCGACGTGAACGGCGTGGCCGCGCTCGAGGTAGGGAACACCGCGGAGCCCGGCGATGTCGAGCAGAACCCCGCGGGTGATGATGCCCTCGGTGGCGTGCGAGACCGAAAGATGGGCCGACCCGATCGTGTTGTTAGATGCGCTCGCGGGGAAGCCGTTATAGAACAGACCATCCCAGTAGTAGTGGCCTAGCCCGTCGAGGTGTGCGTTGCCGCCGTGAGGGCTGAGCGTGATCTCTTCGCCGACCGCGTCCCAGCGGGCCTCTTTACCGAGCAGGTGACGCACCTCGCCGACCTTTGAATCGCGTTGCACGTTCGTCACTCCGGAGTGCAGCGGGTCTGGGCGCAGGGGGTCGAGGTTTCTGGCCAAGGAGATGGCGGTGCCGCTTCGCACGTTCGCGGCTGCGCGGCGTCGGACCTCCGGGGTGATGAGGTTCAGCGTCCCGAGGCGGTCGTCCTCACCCCATCGCCCCCAGTTGGAGAGCGTGGTGAGGTACTCCTCGATCTGCGCGATGTGGACTCGATCCCGTTCTGCTGTTGTCATGGTGATGCTCTCCTTCCCGCCGGCGGTTCATTGCCGTGAGCGCTTGTAGATGATGGGGGAAATGCCGGCTCGGCACCGTACAAGGCCAAGTACCGGTTCTTCAGGTCGTCCACGATCTCCGCTGCCAGCGGGCTCATCCGCGTCCCGGCGAGCGAAAACACGGACAATTCGCTACTGGAGATGGCGAGTTCGATCGTGATCGGGAGGCGCACCAGACCGTCTCCTGGACGCTGGGTGGAGGCCACGATCAGCGCGTCTGAGCTGGATGCGATGTCCACGAGCATCCCGTAGTCGTCCACCTGGAGGCTCGACGCGAAAAGGTAGCGGTCCCGTTCGCTGCCCAGGGACATCAGGTTCTCGCTCCACGCGGTCCCCGAGATACGCGGAAAGGCGAGAAGATCCTCGATCGTCACGCGCTCCTGCTCAGCCAGCGGGTGCCCTGGCCTGACAAAGAAGTTGGGCGCGAAATTCCCGAACACCTGCTGACGCACACGGGTCGATCGCCGCCGCACGGAGGGCAGTCCAAGGTAGAACTCGATCTCACCGTCCAGGAGCAGCTCGGTCATGAGATCCGACGTGCTGGTGTGCACGCGGACGCGCAGATCAGGGGTGGATAGAAGTCGATCCTTGAAGAACCCTGGAAGGACGACACCCCCGAGCATCGGTCCAATGCCGAAGGAGATGGTCGGGACCGCGCGCACTGGCATTCCCGTCATTCGGCTCTCCATTTCGTCGAGATCGTGGAGGATGGCGTCGCTGCGCTCGAAGAGCTCGGTCCCGGCCAGGGTGAGTGTGATCCCTGTCCGTCCGCGTTCGCGTTCGATCAGCCGGGTCCCCAGATGCTCTTCGAGGGATTGGATGCTGCGAGAGAGTGCGGATTGGGAGAGGTTGAGTGCCTCCGCGGCGCGGGTAAAACTGCCTGTCTTGACCACGATGAGGAACTGGCGGAGCTTGTGAACGTCGATCATGGAGCGACCCTAGGGTCGGGCTGAAGACGCGACAAGCACCGTGAGATCTGCTCCGACGACGGTCACCGGGTCCATTCTCGTTCCCGGCTGGTAGACGTCGTCGAAGAGCACGGTGCCCGCATCGGTGAGGTGCGCATCCAGGATCTGCTCGTCAGCCGCTGTCGACTCACGCGGTGTGAGGGTGCAGACGATACGGCGGCTTGGCGGCACAGACCGTGACGTGGGTTCGACGATCGAGAGCACCAGCGCGTTGTTGTACGCCTCGATCCGCGGATCGATGATCGTCACGCCCAGCATGCCGCGGTAGGCCGACAGCGTCGCTCTGCCCGTGAAACAGAGACCACCATCTCCCTCGCTTTGCGGAAAGCAGAACTCCCCGTTCTGCATGTATGCAGGTGCCGAGGTGTCTTCGGACCCGTCGTCGATGGCGCGGACGTACTCCCGGAAGCTCTGCTTCACACCCCAGCGCAGGATGCCGTCCGTCACTGGGCGTCGGCGATCCGTACGCAAAGGCCTGCAAGTTCGGGTCGGACCGCGATCTGGCACGCCAGCCTGCTTGAGGGGCGCGCACTGTCGACCATGTCAAGCAGTTCCCGCTCGTCACGGGACTGCGGATCAATCCCGTCCGGAGCGTCGTCGATGTACACGTGGCAGGTGCCGCACGACATCTCGCCGCCGCATTCCCCGACGATCTCGGAGATGTCGTTCTGCAGAGCTGCCCTCATCAGGGACTCCCCGTCCGACGCTTCGACGAGTCGTTCCGCTCCGTCGGGGAGTACGTACACGATGCGCGTCATCGGGCGCTCACCGCCGACGAGACGGGCGTGTACGCCACCTGCATCGAAGTGAAGCCGTTGACGCCGTAGTCCGCGATCCAGTTCGGCTCCGCATCCGAGACCGGGCGCAGGTCGGGGAAGGTCTGAAGGACCCGCGGAATGAGGGATGCGAGTTCGAGTCGCGCGAGGGCCCGTCCCAAGCAGAGGTGGATCCCGGTTCCGAACGCGAGGTGGTCGTTGGGGGTCCTTGTGATGTCGAAGCGGTGAGGGTCCGGGAAGACCGTCTCGTCCTTGTTGGCCGACGCCAGGAAGCCGACCGCCCAGTCGCCGGTCTTGATCCGCTTCCCGTTCAGGTCGAAGTCACGGGTTGCGACTCTGAGCCGGCTCTTCGTCGGGGTGGCCCAGCGGAGGACTTCCTCGATCGCGGGCTTGGTCAGGGACGGGTCATCGAGGAGTGCCGTACGCTGGTCCGGGTTGAGCATGAAGGCCCACAGGCCGACTGCTGCAGCGTTGCGTGTGGTCTCGAGGCCGCCACCGATCATCGTGGTGAACCACATCCGCATCTCGTGGATGCTCAGTTCGTCGCCGTCGATCTGCAGTTGGCCGATCACCGTCGCGAAGTCGTCCTTCGGGTCCTTCCTACGGGCGATCGCGAGGTCCTGGCAGTAGTCCAGGAGCTTGCCCATTCCGACGTTGTACGTGGCGACCGGGTCGTTGTCGATCACCCATCGCGGATCCGCGGAGGCGAGCCACTGCCAGGACGCCTCGCGCAGGTACGGCCAGTCCGACTCCGGCACACCGAGCATCCGGAGGATCACCTTCACGGGAAGCTCGGCTGCGATGTCCTCGACGAGGTCGCACTCCCCTCGCTCCGCGACATCCGCGATGATCTCGTCGACGATGCCGGACACATCCGAGCCGAGGCGTCCGATCGCGGGCACGCTGAAGTGCTTGTTGATCGGAGCCCGATACAGATCGTGGACCGGGTTGTCGTTGGTGGCCGGGTTGATGTCCCACCCCTGCGCGTGGCGCTCCTCGGGCGTGCGCCGCTTCGGTGAACGGGTCACGCGCGTGTCCCACCGGTTGCTGAAGAGATCGTCGCGGAGCAGATAGTCCTTGACGTCGTCGTAGCGCGTGATCGACCAGTGAGGCCGACCGTATCGCTCGTTCTCAGTCCAGTGCACGGGGTCCTCGTCCCGCATGGTCTTGAACACGTCGTGGTACTCACGCGTGGTGTACCAGTGAGGGTCAAGAAGCTTGTTATCGATTGCGTGCCAGTCGGTCATCGTTGTCCTTCCGCGAGGCTGAGGTCCCATGTTGACGCGGGGCCTGGTCGAGTGTCCAATGCATCTTGTAGACCCGAAAAATGCGGGAAACGCATCTGAGCTTTGTGCGTTGGAGGAATCTTTTCCCCGCGGAAGATGCATTGGACGCGCGTCTGCTCATCCAGTTGGCTTAGCTCGACCGTGGCGACGATGTGCGGATGCTCTTCCCCGTCGATCGCATAAGGGAAGGGAGAGAGACGTGCTCGAGGCATATGACGTGCTAGTCGTGGGGGCCGGTCAAGCGGGCGTGCAGGTGGCCGATTCGCTCAGGAAAGGCGGATTCGCCGGAACTGTGGGCATCATCAACGCGGAAGACTCGCTGCCCTATGAGCGACCTCCGCTGTCGAAGGCCTTCCTGCGTGGCGAAGCCGAAATCGACGACTTCCTGTTTCACAATGCCGATTGGTATGCGCAGCACGACATCGACCTGATCGCCCCTGCGACAGTCGAGTCTGTCGACGCCGAAGGACACGTCGCGATGCTCGAGGACGGTCAGCGCATCAGCTGGGGCCGGCTGATCTGGGCCGCAGGCGGCCGGGCCCGCAAACTCTCACTTCCCGGCGCCGAACTCGCTGGCGTCCTCTCTCTCCGAACGCACCAGGACGCCGCCGACCTGCGGCAGAGGGTCGGCACCGCTCACCGCGCAGTGATCATCGGCGGGGGATACATCGGCCTCGAAGCCGCCGCCGCGTTCGCCACCCTCGGGCTCGACGTCACCGTCATCGAAGCACAAGACCGGCTCCTCGCCCGGGTCACCTGCAATGCCGTTTCCGACTTCTACCTCGACCTGCACCGCAAGCACGACACCACGGTGTTGCTCGCGAGCGGGATCGAGCGCATCGTCGGCGAGAACGGGAATGCGTCCGGCGTCGAGCTTCTCGACGGCACTCTCCTCCCCGCAGACATCGTCCTTGTCGGCGTCGGCCTCATACCCAACGTCGAGCCTCTCGCCGCTGCAGGCGCAACGGTGACGAACGGACTCGAAGTCGACGAGTGCTTCCGAACGTCGCTTCCCGATGTGTTTGCCATCGGTGACTGCGTCAACATCGCCCACCCGTTCGCTGCCGACTCGCGAGTCAGACTCGAATCGGTTCCCAACGCGAATGAGCACGGAAAAGCACTGGCTGAGGTCCTTCTTGGAGTGGACCAGGCCCCGCCTTCCCCGCCGTGGTTCTGGTCACACCAGTTCGACGTCAAACTGCAGACAGTCGGTCTTCAAACCGGCCACGACGACGCTGTAATCCGCGGCGACGTCGAGAGTGGGAAGTTCAGTGTGGTCTACCTCCGAGAAGGTCGTGTCATCGCCCTGGACTGCATCAACTCCGTCGCCGACTTCGCCCAGGGGAAGCAACTCGTCAAGAACGGCGTCCACGCGTCTGCCTCCGAGCTCGCCGATACCGCGGTTCCCCTCAAAGCTCATTTGGCAACAGTGAAGACGCCGTAACGGCAGCACCCCCGACATAACACCCGACAGATCAAGACTCGAACCAATGTCTGGCGCGAGCGCAGCGACCGAGAACGGAAAGAAGATGCCTACTACCGCAGAAACCGTTGTTCGAAACTTCTACAAGGACTGGGGCGAGGTCGGCTTCAAGGAGGCCTACATTCGTCACCTGCATCCCGACGTCGTTCTCCAGAACACAGGCAGGCCCGACCGAGAAGGCATCGACGCGGTCCTCGGTGCACTCGAGAAGTACATCGAGATCTACTGCCGACCCTTTGCGAAGGTAACCCTCCTCCACCTCGCCACCGAGGGAGACTCCACCGTCATCACCGAACGAACCGAACATTGCTTCAGCCCGGACCACGACGACACCCACGATGGACATTTCGCCTCCGTCTTCGAGATCGAAGACGGCAAGATCAGGCGCTGGGCCGAGTTCTGGGGCGACGACCCCGCAGCATACTCGTTCGGATCCGCGCTTCCCCGACCCGAGACATACCGCAAGGTCAGCAAGTAAGAAGCTGGACGCGGCCCGGTCGCACCGCTCAGTCGGGGCGACCGGGCGCAACCGTCCTGGCCGGCAGGACGCGCTGACGCGGCTTTTCGACCCGCGGGCGAGATCTCAGAACGAGCAAAAGCTTCCGCGCGCATGACCTCCGCCGATGCCCCGTTACTTTCTTCGTGATCCGTTCGGCGGCATGCTGAGCGGTGGCAGCCTGCCGGGCCTGGCATGGTTTTCTGCCCCCTGTCGCTCATGATCTGGGGGGTGTTGTCACCGGGCCTGGTTGGCGGTGTGTGATCGCTGATAGGAGCTCGACCCGCGCGTTGGCGTGAGGCCGTCCGTAACGTGGATGCCGAGACATGCCGCCTGCATGGTTGCCGTTCGGACAAGGAACGGAGGGACCACCATGACCACAACCATCGCCGGCTACGACACCGTCGCGGTGTTCGTCGGCCTCGACGTCGGCAAGAGCGAGCATCACGCCGTCGCCCTCGACCGCGCTGGTAAGAAGCTCTACGACAAGACCCTCCCGCAGGATGAGGCCCGGTTGCGGCAGATCATCGCCGACCTCAGCATCCACGGTCCGGTGCTGGTCGTCGTCGACCAGCCCGCCACCATCGGCGCTCTCCCCGTCGCCGTCGCCCGGGCCGCCGGCGCGATCGTCGGCTACCTCCCGGGCTTGTCCATGCGCCGCATCGCGGACCTGCACCCCGGGGAGGCGAAGACCGACGCGCGGGATGCCGCGATCATCGCCGAGACCGCCCGCACCATGCCGCACACGCTCCGATCGATCCAGGTCGACGATGAACAGGTCGCGGAACTAACGATGCTCTGCGGCTTCGATGACGATCTCGCCGCGCAGATCACCCAGGTCAGCAACCGCATCCGCGGCCTTCTCACCCAGATCCACCCCGCCCTCGAACGCGTCATCGGAGCGCACCTGGATCACCCGGCGATGCTCACCCTGCTACGCAAGCACCCCTCGCCGGAGGCTATGCGCACCGCCGGGACGAAGCGCCTGGGCAACCTACTCCTCAAACACGCCCCACGGAAAGGACGCGTCTGGGCGGAGGAGATCACCGCAGCGCTCGGACAGCAAACGGTCACCGTCACCGGAACCAACGCCGCAGCCCTCGTCCTGCCCCGCCTCGCAGCGCAACTACAGACCCTCCAAACCCAACGCGACGACGTCGCCGCCGAAGTCGAAACCCTCGTCGAGGCGCACCCTCTTCACCCCGTCCTGACGAGCATGCCCGGAGTCGGCGTCAGGACAGCAGCCCGACTCCTCACCGAAGTCGCCGGCAAAGCGTTCCCGACCGCCGGTCATCTCGCCGCCTACGCCGGCCTCGCGCCCGTCACCCGCAGATCCGGCACCTCGATCCGCGGCGAACACCCCTCCAGGCGCGGCAACAAGACCCTCAAACGCGCCCTGTTCCTCTCCGCCTTCGCCGCCCTCCGCGACCCCGAATCACGCGCCTACTACAACCGCAAGATCGCGCAGGGCAAACGCCACAACCAAGCCCTCATCGCCCTCGCACGCCGACGCTCCGACGTCCTCTACGCCATGCTCCGCGACGGCACCCTCTACCAACCCCGGCTACCCATCACAGCTTGACAAACGTCATAGGAGCACCCCCCGCGGATTCGTCCGCGGGGGCACCGTCGTTTCCGGAGCGAGCCTCGGCGCCGGCGCGGCGCCGATCGGCACGGGTGTGCCGCACCGTGGGCCGGGGGTGTGCCGTCGTGCGGAGTTGAGCCGCGACACGCCGGTTCCGGATGCCGCGGCCTCGGCGTTTAGCCCCGGTCTCCGCGTGACGGTACGCGTCGCGGCGCCGTGATTCCGCGTGGCGGTACGGCCGGGTCGCCGTGGGTGCCGGCGTGCGTGTGGTGTGCCGTCGTGCGGAGTTGAGCCGCGACCCGCCGCTTGCGGATGCCGCGGCCTCGGCGTTTCGCCCCGGACACCGCGGGACGGTACGCGTCGCGGCCCGGGACTCCGCGTGACGGTACGCCCGGGTCGCCGTGGGTGCCGGCGTGCGTATGCCGTGCCGTCCTGCGGAGTCGAGCCGCGACCCGCCGCTTGCGGATGCCGCGGCCTCGGCGTTTCGCCCCGGACTCCGCCTGACGGCACAGACCGTCGCCCGGGACTCCGCGCGACGGTACGCCCGGGCGCCCGCAGCGCAAGCGGCGCCGTCGCGAATGTCGGAGGTCTCCGCCACACTGGGACGATCCCGAGGAGGCGCCCATGACCGACCCCGACGCCCACGACGTCATCCGCGTGCGCGGTGCCCGCGAGAACAACCTGCAGAACGTCGACCTCGACGTTCCCAAGCGCCGGCTCACGGTCTTCACCGGTGTCAGCGGCTCGGGCAAGTCGTCGCTCGTCTTCGGCACGATCGCCGCCGAGTCGCAGCGGCTCATCAACGAGACGTACCCCACCTTCGTTCAGCAGTTCATGGGGCAGCTCTCCCGCCCCGACGTCGACGCGCTCGAGAATCTCAGCGCCACGATCCGTGTCGACCAGGAGCGCATGGCCGCCAACGCCCGGTCGACGGTCGGTACGGCCACCGACGTGCACGCCATGTTGCGCGTGCTGTTCAGCCGGCTCGGTCAGCCTCACGTCGGGTCTTCTCAGGCGTTCTCCTTCAACGTCCCCTCGATCTCGGGGGCCGGTGCCGTCACGATCGCCACCGGGGCGCGAAAGGGGCAAAAGGAGCGGCGCTCGTTCGAGATCACGGGCGGGATGTGCCCCGACTGCGAGGGTCTCGGTCACGTCAGCGACATCGACATCTCGCAGCTCCTCGACGAAACGAAGTCGCTGAACGGCGGAGCGATCACCGTGCCCGGTTACACGGCCGACGGTTGGATGGTCCGGGTCTTCAGCGAGTCGGGCTTCTTCGACGGCGACAAACCCGTCTCAGAGTTCACCGCCGAAGAACGCCACGACCTGCTCTACAAAGAGCAGACGAAGGTGCGCATCGCGAACACCAACATGACCTACGAGGGGCTCGTTCCCAAGGTCACCAAGAGCATGCTGCAGAAAGACCGTGACGCCCTTCAGCCTCACATCCGTGCGTTCGTCGATCGCGCCGTCACCTTCATCGCCTGTCCGGCGTGCGGGGGAACCCGTCTCAATGAGGGCGCTCGGTCGTCGCGCATCGGCGGGGTGAACATCGCGGATGCCGCCGCCATGCAGATCACCGACCTCGCCGCCTGGGTGCGCACGGTCGACGATCCCTCGGTGGCTCCGCTCGTGCAGGGACTCCGCGACACGCTCGACGCGTTCGTCCATATCGGGCTCGGATACCTCTCGCTCGACCGTGCCAGCGGCACCCTGTCAGGCGGTGAGGCGCAGCGCACCAAGATGATCCGCCACCTCGGCTCGAGCCTCACCGACATCACCTACGTCTTCGACGAGCCCACGGCGGGTCTTCACCCGCACGACATCCAGCGGATGAACGAAACCCTCCTGCAGCTGCGTGACAAAGGCAACACGGTGCTCGTCGTGGAGCACAAGCCCGAGGTGATCGACATCGCCGATCACGTCGTCGACCTCGGCCCTCGCGCGGGACGCGACGGCGGAACCGTGCAGTACGAGGGTGATGTCGCCGGCCTCCGCGCTTCTCGCACCCTCACGGGTCGCTTCCTCGACCACCGGGCCGAGCTCAAGAGCGCGGTGCGTTCCGCCACCGGCGCACTCCCGATCCGCGGGGCGACCCGGCACAACCTCCGCGACATCGACGTCGACGTCCCCCTGGGGGTGCTCACCGTCGTCACGGGGGTCGCCGGATCCGGCAAGTCGTCCCTCATCCACGGCGCACTCCCCGCCTTCGACGACGTGGTGGTCGTCGACCAGACGCCCATCAAGGGCTCGCGCCGCAGCAGCCCCGCCACCTACACGGGCATCCTCGACGCGGTCCGCGCCGCCTTCGCGAAGGCGAACGGCGTGAAGCCCGCCCTGTTCAGCGCGAACTCCGAAGGGGCCTGCGCCGCCTGCAAGGGTCTCGGCGTGATCGTCACGCAGCTCGGCTTCCAATCGACCGTCGAAACGGACTGCGAGCTGTGCGGCGGGAGCGGCTTCTCCGACGAGGTGCTCGAGTACACACTCCACGGCAAGAACATCGCCGAGGTCCTGGCGATGTCGGTGTCCGAGGCATCCGCGTTCCTCACCACCGGGCCTGCGGTCGCGGTCCTCGGCCGACTCGTCGATGTCGGGCTCGGGTATCTCACGCTCGGCCAGGCGCTGAACACCCTCTCGGGCGGCGAGCGGCAGCGACTCAAGCTCGCCATCTCGATGGCGAAGTCCGGGGCGGTGTACGTCCTCGATGAGCCGACGACGGGCCTGCACCTCGCCGACGTCGACAATCTGCTGGGTCTGCTCGACCGACTCGTGGATGCCGGAAACACGGTCGTCGTGATCGAGCACCACCAAGCGGTCATGGCGCACGCCGACTGGATCATCGATCTCGGACCCGGGGCCGGCCATGACGGCGGACGGGTAGTCTTCGAGGGCACCCCCGCCGATCTCGTCGCCGCCCGCTCCACCCTCACGGGCGAACATCTCGCCCGCTACGTGGGGGCCTGAACCGCCGTCAGAAACCCGGAACGGACGTCAGAGGGGTGCGACCGCATCGTGCAGGTGACGCTCCCCGTGCGAGAGGACCTTCACCATCACGCCCCGTTGACGGAGCTCGGCGACCGCCCGCGTCTCGTCGTCGCGCGTCACCCCGAGAGAGCGAGCGCTCGTCACGACGAGCACGTCACCGCGCGTCAGCGTGCTGAAGAACCGGTCCAGGCGCGCCGCCCATCCCTCGAGCGTCTCGGGGGCCGGGTGCCGGAAGCCCTCGATCGGCACACCGAAACGGGTGAGGTCATCGCGCTGCTGGACGACACTGGGCATCCCGGGTCGCGAGACCACCAAACCCACGAGGCGCGACCCGGCGGGCCGGGCGCGCCACCAGTCGCGGTCGCTCTGCAGCTCGGTGAAGCACTTCGGACACTCAGCCGCGGCGTGCGCGATGGGCACGGCGCCGGTCCCGGCGGCATCCGCGGGTGACGTCGTCGTCGGGATCGGATCGCTCATGGAAACCTCCGCTTCCATTGTGCCGCACGCGGCGTCCGGCGCGGAGCGCACACCGCCTCCCGTGCCCACCGCATTCCGGGGACACCGCGCTGTGCGTCCCGCGCAGAGTCCCGGGCGTCGCCCAGGACCACGCGGGGCGCCGCGCTCAGCCCGTGTCGCGCTCAGCCCGTGTCGCGCTCAGCCCGCGCCGCGCTCAGCCCTCGCCGCGCCGCGCTCAGCCCGCGCCGCGGCGCGCCCGACCGCCTCGAGCGCCCACCAGCCACCCGTCAGTCGTCGTCCTCGTCGTCGATGCGCAACTCGAGGCTGATTTGGTCGGCGTCGAGCTCCGCGAGGGCGTGGCGCAGGGCGGCCGTGCTGTAGCGGCCGTCGTTCGCGAGATCGTTCAGGCGGTCGCGCATCACCTCGATCGACGCGAGGCGCAACTGCAGCAGGTCCCGCACGCGCGCGGTCGCTTCCTCGTCGGGCGGCTCGGTCAGTCGTGATCCCGCTCGGTCGATGATCTCGGCGGGGAAGCTCTCACCGTCCCGTCGGGTGAGAGAACCCGAGCGCAGCGCCGAGACCGCGGCATCCCGAAGCTCCGCGTCGAGCGCTCGTTGCTCCTCGCGCGACGGCCCCTCGCCGCCCTCGCCTCCCAGGCCGACCGCTCGTACGACCGCGGGGAGTGTGACGCCTTGCAGGACGAGGCTCAGCAGCGCGACGAGGAACGCCACGAAGATGAGCAGCGGTCGGTCGGTCAACCCGTCGCGCGGGAGAGTCTGCGCGGCGGCGAGCGTGACGACGCCGCGCATCCCGGCCCACACGATCACGACGCCGTGTCGCCAGCCCAGGGGCGTGTCGCGGTAGTAGTCGAGGTCGGCGACCGTGCGGGCGATGCGCGAGCGCATCCAGCCGATTCGCCGAGCCGCGCGGGCGGGGTCGTCGGCCCGGCCCGAGAGGCTCGCGGGGTCGTTGCGATACGCGTCTTCGAAGCGGTCGAGTCGTTGCTGGGCGGCATCCACCCGCCATCGGTGGCGTGCCAGGTCGCGGCTGCGTCGACCCTGCACCCAAATCAGACCTGTGACGTACACGGCGCGGACCGCCAGTGCGATCCCGAGGGCCGACAGCGCCAGCCACGCGCCGTGCCACAGACCCTCGTTCTCGCGCAGGTTGCTGATGACGATGTCCTTCAGCTCGAGGCCGAAGACGAGGAAAACTCCACCCTCGAGGAGCAGCTCGATGGTGCGCCAGTTGACGCGGTCGCTCAGTCGTTGTTCCGGCGTGAACCGTCGTGCGGCGCCCTGGCCGGTCACGATCCCCGCGACGACCGCCGCGACCAGTCCCGATCCGCCGAAGTGCTCGGTCGGCAGATAGGCGATGAACGGCACGGTGAAGCTGAGCGCGGTGTTGGCCGCCGAGTTCGTCACCCGCTCGCGCAGGCGCAGGTTGCCCCATCCGACGACGGCGCCGAACAGCAGGGCGAGGAAGACACCCCACGCGAAGTTGCCGACGGCGTCGCCGAAGGCGAATCCGGATGCCAGAGCCGCCACCGCGGTGCGCAGCAGCACCAGCGCGGTGGCGTCGTTGAGGAGGCTCTCGCCCTCGAGGGTGGTGACGACGCGTGGCGCGATCCCGAGTCGTTTCGCGATCGAGGTGGCGACGGCATCCGTGGGGCTGAGGATCGCGCCGAGGGCGATGCCGAGGGCGAGACCGACGCCGGGGATGACCGCCCAGAAGAAGAGTCCGAGCACCACCGAGCTCAGCACGACGAGGAGGACCGAGAGCCCCGCGATCGGGACGAAATCTCGGCGGAACTCGATGGCCGGCAACTGCACCGCCGCCGAGTACAGCAGCGGCGGGAGGACCCCGACCAGGATGACCTCGGGGTCGAGGACGAACGGCGGGAAGAACGGCAGCAGGCTCACCCCGAGCCCGATCGCCATGAGCACCAGCGGCCCGGCGACGTTGAAGCGCGGCGCGATCACCGTCACCAGCGCCACCACGACGACACCGGCCACCACGATCAAGAGGGGTTCGGTCACGATTCGAGGCTAGTCCTCGGTTCTTCTGGCATCGCCTCTCGCTCTCTGTCCTGGCGTATGCCCTCGATGTCCTGGCGTATGCCCGCGACGACGGGGTCTGCCCCGGGGTTCACGGACTGATCCCACGACGAGGGGTGTCCGGTCAGCGCGCCCGAGCCGTCGAGTCGCGCACGATCATTTCCGGTGACGGAGCGGTCATCACCGGCTGGGCGTCGTGCCCCAGCGCCTGCAGGATCGCCGTCCCCGCGCGCTCTCCCAAGAGAGCGATGTCACGGGCCATCGCGCTGAGCGACGGCACCGTCGAGCGGCACAGCACCGAGTCGTCCCAGGCCAGGAGTGACAGGTCGCCGGGCACGTCGACCCCGCGCGAGGTGAGAGCGGATGCCGCGGCCGCGGCCATCACGTCGTTGTCGAAGACGATCGCGGTCGGGGCGTTCGCGCCCGCCATCAGGCGATCGACGGCGGCGACGCCGCCGGCACCGGTGAAGTCGCCGACCTCGATGTGGGCGTCGAGGCCCAGACGCGCCGCCACCGCCTCGAAGGCGTGCGTGCGGCGGACGGTGTGGGCGAGGTCGTCCGGGCCCGAGACCCGTCCGATGCGCGTGTGGCCGAGTTCGCGCAGGTACTCCACGGCGGTCTGCATGGGTGCCTCGTCGTCGACCCAGACGACAGCGTGGTCGGGAGCGTCGTTGGGGTGGGCCAGGGCGACGCTCGCGAATCCGAGACGGTCGGCCAGCTCGAGCCGGGGGTCGTGCTGCTCGAGGATGTCGACCAGCACAACCCCCGCGACCCGACCCGACTGCGCCCAGCGCTGATACGCGTCGAGTTCCTCGTCGAGGTCGGGCACCACCTGCAGCACGAAGGGGCGACGGTGCTCCGTGAGCACCTCTTCGAGCCCGCTCATGAAGTCGCTGTAGAAGGCTTCGACGCCGAGCTGACGCACGGGGCGCCGGAGCACCAGGCCGACGGAGCGCCGCAGAGCGGAGGGGGGTGCGGGCTCGACCATCATCGTCGCCAGTATCGCCTATCTCGCGAGCGCGCGGGCGACCAGGTCGTTCGCGGAGCGCAGGACACCGGCCCGCGTGAAGGCCGCGGGGTCGATCCCCGCGGGGCCGCTCACCCGGAAGACGTGTCGTTCTCCGGCGGTCAGGGTCACCATGCCCGAATCCACGCGAGCGGCGGGATCCACGAGGTCCACGAGGAGCGTGGCATCCTTCACCAGAGTCTGCGCGGTCAGCGTGACCTCGTAGCCGTCCGCGACGGCGCGCGCGTCCACCGCCGTCGCGTCGACGAGGGCGAGGGCGGTGTCCTCCACGAAGTAGTGCAGACCGCGCTCCCCCGAGGACGACTCGGCGACGAGCACTTCGCGCGACGGGTCGCCGGCTGCGGCCAGCGACGCATCGATCGGTGCTGTCCAGGCCGAGCGCGCCGCCACCTCGAGATCGAGAGTGAGGGATGCCAGGACGGTGCCGTCGAGGCCCTCGCGGCGCAGCTCGACGCGGCCGGCGATCGCCTGGTCGCTGTCGTTGTGAAGGCTCACGCGCAGGCCGTCGCCGTCGAGTGCGGGCTGGATCGTCAGCAGTCGCGGCGCGGAGACGCGTCGCAGCTCGTACCAGAGGGGCTTGCGGTGACGGTGGCTGTCGACCGCGGCCCACGACACGACCGGCCAGCAGTCGTTGAGTTGCCACACGATCCACCCGCGGTTCAGGGGGAACAGCGAGCGGAACCACTCGATGCCGAACGAGACCGCCCGCGCCTGGTTCAGCTGCATCGTCCAGTGCCAGTCGGCGTAGTCGTCGGGCGCCGGCAGGTGCGCACCCAGGCCCCGCTCGAGCTTGTCGTTGCCCTCGTTCGCCTTCTGGTGCGCGAGCATCTCGCGTCCGAAGGGGCTGCGGGGCTCGTCGCGCACGACGCTCTCGAGCGTCGAGAACGCGGGTGGGCCCTGGAAGCCGAACTCCGAGACGAACCGGGGGTGGTAGGCGCGGTAGCCGTCGTAGTCGCGCGTGTTCCAGACGTCCCAGATGTGCATCGTTCCGTGGGCGTCGTCGTTGGGGTGGACGTACGAGCTGAACGAGAAGGGGCTCCCGTCCGAGTAGAAGGTCGTCGGTGCGAGCTCGGCGACGATGCGGGGGAAGAGGTCGCGATAGTAGCCCTCGCCCCACGTGCGCCCGTTCAAACGAGTGCGCCATTTCCAGTCGACGTAGCCCCAGATGTTCTCGTTGCCGCCGTTCCAGATCACGAGGCTCGGGTGGCTCGTCAGACGCGTGACGGCCTCCCGTGCCTCCGCCTCGAACTCGTCCCACAGCTCGGCATCCTCGGAGTACGCGGCGCACGCGAGCAGGAAGTCCTGCCAGACGAGGACGCCCTCGCGGTCGCAGATGTCGTAGAAATCGTCGCTCTCGTAGAGGCCGCCGCCCCACACGCGCAGCAGGTTCAGGCCCGCGTCCGTGGCATCCGCGATCGAGGCCGCGAGGCTCTCGGGCGTGATGCGGGTGACGAAGACGTCGTCGGGAATCCAGTTGGCCCCGTGCACGTACACGTCCCGGCCGTTGATGCGCACCGAGAACGGGCTGCCCTGGTCGTCGGGCGCGATGTCGACCTCGACGTGGCGGAATCCGATCGCTCGAGACCACCGGGTCGCTTCGTCGGAACCGTCGTCCACGCGCACGGTGAGGTCGTAGAGCCGTGCTTCGCCGTAGCCGCGGGGCCACCAAGGCTCGGCATCCGGGACATCGAGTTCGATCACGACGGGCTGACCGGGCCGCGCCTCGACTCGCGCGGAGGCTCCCGCGACCTCGATCTCGACCGTGACCGGCTCCTCGTCGTCGCCCTGCCACTCGAGGTCGACATTCGCGGTGAGATGCGGGATGCCGTCGACGACATCGACCACCGGGCGCACCGCCGCGATGCGCACGTGCGCCCATTCCTGCAGGCCCAGGGGGCGCCAGATGCCGGCGGTGGCGAAGTCGGGACCCCAGTCCCAGCCGAAGTTGCAGGCGCTCTTGCGGATGGTGTTGAACGGGTGCGCGTACGAGTGGGGGCGCTCGCCGAGGACAGCTTCCCGCTCGCGGGCGTAACGCACGGGAGAGCGGAAGTCGACCTCGAGGGTGTTCTCGCCCTCGCGCAGCACCGCGGCGAGGTCGGCACGGTAGCTGCGGTGCTGATTCACCGTTTCGAGCACGACCACGTCGTTGATGCGGACGGTCGCGACGGTGTCGAGTCCGTCCGCGACGAGGTCGACGCGCGCGTCATCGAGGGTGGGGTGCCACGAGAACGTCGATCGGTAACGCCAGTCCGATTCTCCGATCCACGCGAGTTCGGCCTCCTGCGCGCCCGGGAAGGGATCGGCCATCAGGCCGGCGGCGAGGAGGTCGGTGTGCGCGACCCCGGGAACGGTCGCCGGGATGCCGTCGTCGAGGGCCGCATAGGCGTCCGGGCGGTCTCCGCGGAGGAGGGTCAGGCTCCAGCCTTCGTCGAGGGGGTGGTACATCAGCGTCGGTGTTCCTTCCGGGAGAGGCCCGCCGTCACGCCCACGCGGATCCGGGTGGACGGTAGTATCAGAACGGTCACGGGTGTTATTCAACCTACTAAATTAAGCGGGTGAGAGAAAGTATGCCGGGAGAGACGACCGGCGTCTCCACGCCGTCGCTGGTGCTCGACGTCATCCGCACGCGTGGTCCGATCAGCCGCATCGAGCTCGCCGCCGCGACGGGCCTCACCCCCGCGACGATGACGAACGCCGTGCGCCACCTGATCGACCAAAAGCTCGTCATGTCGGTGGGTCACAGCGAGTCCACCGGGGGGAAGCGCCGCGAGCTGCTCGACGTCAACCCGACGACGCGCTACGGCCTCGGGGTGCAGCTCGGTCCTGAATCGGTGCAGGTCGTCGTGGCCAACCTCTGGGGTGCCGTCGTCGGCCGCATCGGCGTGGCCGGCGCGGCGGACGCAGACCCGAACGACATCGTCGCCTCCGTGGCCGCAGCCGTCACCGAGCTGCTCGCGGCGACATCGCTGGGTGATGGACTCGTCGAGGGTCTGTGCGTCGCCGTGCCCGGGCCGCACGACGACGCGGGAGCGATCCTCGATACGCCCTCTCTCGCCGCGTTGGAGGGGTTCCCCCTCCGGTCCGCGTTGGAGGCGGCGACGGGCCTGGACGTCCGGCTCGAGAGCGCCGCACTCCTCTCCGCCGCCGGCGAAGTGTGGACGGGCGCGGCGGCCGACTCGCGCGCCCTGGCTGTCATCCATCTCGATGGGGAGCTCGGTGCGGGGATCGTCGTCGACGGGCGTCTCGTCCGCGGGTCGCGCGGACGCGCGGGCGACATCCGGCACCTTCCCAACGATCCGGCCGGCCCCCCGTGTCGCTGCGGCCAGCGGGGTTGTCTCGGCGTCGTGGCGACACCCCACGCGATCGTGAAGAGCTACGTCGACGAAGCGGGAACCGCCCTGACCGCCGATCGCATCGCCGCGCGCGCGGGCACGGACCCCCTCGCCGCTCGGGCGATCGACGAGGCGGTGGCCGCTTTCAGCCGGGGAGTGGTCGCTTTCGCCGACGTGCTCGACCTCGACCGGCTCGTGCTCTCGGGCCGCGGCTACGGCCGGCTTCTCGATCGCTACCTCGACGGCGTGCGTGACCACGCGCGCGCCCTCGGCCGCACGAATCTCGTCGTCGCGGTCTCGGCGAACCAGCGAGACGCGGGCGCGGTCGCCGCCGCCGGTTCCGTTCTGCGCGACCACGTCGACGCGCGCTGACCGCGCCGTGCCACCCGCGACCCTCGATCTCGTCGAGTGTCCAAGACACGCCGCAACCGCGCCCCCGGTTACGGCGTTTCGTGGACACTCGATGTCCAACCTCGCGGTGAGACCCGCCGCGCCGCGCCGGGAAGGGGCGAGCTCAGGCCTCGGCGCGTAACGCCTCGGCGACCGCCTCGAGGCCCGTGAGCACCTCGGCGAAGCTCGTCGACAGCGGTGACAGGCCGATGCGCAGTCCCCCCGGATCGCGGTAGTCGGGCAGGACATCCTGCGTCCACAGGCGGGCGGTGACCGCGCGCATCGCCGGGTGCGAGAGCGTCACGTGCCCGCCCCGCTCCGCCGCGTCCCGCGGTGAGGCGACACGGACGTCGAGGGGAGACAGGATGCCATCGCTCACGCGCAGAGCGAACTCGGTGAGCGCGACGGACTTCTCACGCACGGCGGCGATCCCCGCCGTTTCGAGGAGGTCGAGCGTGTCCTGCATCGCGATCATGCCGAGGATCGGCGGCGTCCCCGAGAGGAAGCGGCGCATCCCCGTCGCGGGCCGGTACTCCGGGCCCATCGAGAAGACATCGGCCGCCCCCATCCACCCCTGGACCGGCTGGGCGAGGGTGTCGTGGTGGCGCGTGGCGACGTAGGCGAAGGCGGGGGACCCGGGTCCGCCGTTGAGGTACTTATAGGTGCACCCGACGGCGAGATCGGTGCCCCACGCGTCGAGCTCGACCGGCACCGAACCCGCCGAGTGGCACAGGTCCCACAGCACGAGCGCTCCGGCATCCTGCGCGATGCGTGTCAGCTCGGCCCCGTCGGCGAGGAACCCCGAGCGATACGACACGTGGCTCAGCAGGACGACCGCCGTGCGGGGGCCGACCACCGCGCGGAGGAGCCCCGGTTCGACGCCGCGCGTCGTGTCGACCTCGACCCACACCACGCGCGCCCCGCGTTCTGCGGCGATGCCCTCGACCAGGTACCGATCGGTCGGGAAGTCGTCGCGGCCGACGACGATCTCGACGCGGTCGGGATCGACGGCCATCCGCGCGTCCAGGGCGGCACGCAGGAGCTTGTAGAGGAGCACCGTCGTCGAATCGCCGATGACGGTCTGCCCCGCGGCAGCGCCCAGCGCCACGGCGCCGATGCGGTCGCCGATCTCGAACGGCAGCTGCATCCAGGACTCGTCCCAGCCCCGGATCAGGCGACCGCCCCACTCGTCTTCGACGAAGCGCGCGAGACGCCCCGCGGTCGCCCGCGGAGGCCGCCCGAGGGAGTTGCCGTCGAAGTAGATCAGCGACGTCTCGGCGCCGACGAAGGCGGCGCGGTGCTGCGCGAGGGGGTCGGCGGCGTCGAGAGCTGCCGCCTCGGACGCGAAGGCGGCCGTCAGGTCGGTCGACAAGGGGTCAGGCGACAAGGGGTCAGATCAGCGACAGTTCGCGGAGCTTCGCCTCGACGTCGGCGTTGCTCGGCTCGACGTGGTGGCTCGAGTCGGGGTACACCACGACCGGGATGCTCGTGCGGCCCGAGATCTCCTTCGCCACGTCGGCGGCGGCGGGGTCGGCCACGAGGTCGACGTACTCGTAGGCGATGCCGAGGTCGTCGAGCTGCTTCTTCGTGCGGATGCAATCGCGGCACCAGTCGGCGCCGAACATGCGGATGGGAGCGTCAGAGGACATGCCTCCAGGGTACGCCGGAGAGCAGGTCCGCAGGCGGCCGGCGGGTCAGGCCGCGAGTTCGTCCTCGAGGGGTTCGCGCACCGCGGCCACGGCAGGCGCCGCCTGAGCCTTCTTCGGTGCGTACACGACGAGGGCGTGGAACACGAAGCGGATGATGAACGCCGCGATGAGCGTGAGTGCCGCCGCGAGCACGCTCTGGATGTGCGCCTCGTTGACGAGCAGCCAGATGACCGGGATGCGCACGATCGCCTCGATGCCGTTGAACGTGAACGACTTGATGAAGCGGTGCCGCATGAGCCCCGACTCGTCGCGCATGTCGGCGAAGACGAGGTACTCGAGCGCGATGAAGTTGGCGATGATGGTCAGCACGCTTGCGATGACCGCGGCGACGAGGTACTGCACGCCGACGGTCTGCAGTCCCCACATGATCGCGAGGTTGGCCACGGCGCCGAGGCCGCCGACGACGGCGAAGGCCGACATGCGGCCGAAGCGGAGCATGGTCAGCTGCGTGAGGAAGCGCATGCCCTGGCTGAACGAGGCCTTGCTCTCGCCCGCGAAGCGGGGAGCGAAGTCGAACGGAACCTCGGCGACGCGCATCTGCTTGCGCGCGAGGATCTCGAGCAGGATCTTGAAGCCGCGCGGACGCAGCTCCTCGATGTCGAGCGAGCGGCGGTCGATGAGGAAGAAGCCCGTCATCGGGTCGGAGCAGTTGTGCAGCTTCTTCGGGAACATCGCCTTGGTGAGCAGCGTCGAGGCGCGCGAGACCATCGTGCGCACGGCGTTCGCGAGGCCGTCGGAGGTGCCGCCGTCGACGTAGCGCGAGGCGACCACCACCTCGGCGTCGCCCACCTCGGCGCGCGCGAGCAGATCGGCGATGACCTCCGGCGGGTGCTGCAGGTCGCCGTCCATGACGACGCAGAAATCGGATGCCGCGGCTTTGATGCCCTCGACGACCGCGCCGCCGAGTCCGCCCTGGGGGGCATCGCGGTGGATCAGGCGCACCGGGACCGGCGCGTTCTGCGCGACACCGCGGATGATCTCGGGGGTGTCATCGGTGGAGTCGTCGACGAAGATGATCTCGATGTCACGACCCGGGAGCGCGGCCGCCGTCCGTCGAACGAGTTCGGCGACGTTCGGACCTTCGTTGAAGGTCGGAACGATGACGGAAAGGATCATGGGCTCTCGCGTTTCAGAAGGGAAGCCAGGAAGACACAGCGTAGACCGGCCGACGCGTGCTCAACTTGGTATTGTGGATCAGTTACCTGGGAGGTAGCAGGTGTTCACCCCCACTCCTCCCCGATAGGGTGCGCCCGCGCGATCAGCCGATGGCATCCTTCAGGTCGTCGACGGTCATCCCGTAGTTCATCCGGATGACCGGAAGAGCGAGCTTGTCGGTGCCGATGCGCACGTACCCGTTCTCGATGGTGCGCCCCAGTTCGAAGCCGGCTTTGCGCACCCCTTCCTTCGTCGTGTCGTTGTAGTGACCGAACGGGTACGCGACGACCTCTTTCGCCCCGAGGATCGTCGCGGACTGCTCGAGGTCGGCGGCGATCGTGTCGGCGTCGTCGTTCACCATCCGCCCCTTGCCGTTCTCGCCCGCGCGGTGCATGTCGTGCGTGTGGGAGCGCTGGAGCACGAAGCGGTTCGGGGTCGGCTCGGTGCGGGCCGAGGTGATGACGAACGATGTCGTGAGCAGGTGGCGCTTGTCGACGATGGGGGCGGCGAGCTCGAGCCACGTGCTGTCGGCGTCGTCGTCGGTGATGATCACCGAGTGCTTGGGCAGGAACACCTTGCCGTCGATGAAGGCGCTCAGCTCGTCCCACGTGGGCAGGTAGAAGCCGCCCTCCTGGATGTGCGCCATCTGCGCGTCGAAGTCGCCGATGTAGGCGTAGTTGAGGCGCAGCCAGTTGTCTTCGCCCTCGGGCTTCGTCGTGAACTGGTGGTACATCAGGATCGGGATGCTGGCATCCTCGGCCGCGTTCGCCTCGGGTGTCGTCCAGCCGGCGTGCAGCGTCTTCTCTTGCGCGGTGCACGTGACGACATCGGACCCGTTCACCCGGGCGGGAAGCGTCATGGCGGCGGCGTCCGCGGCGGTCTCGTACCAGCCGGCGAACACGCGACCGTCGGCCTGGGGGAGGGGCAGAGCCGCGTACAGCGTGTCCTGTGTCTGCAACTGCGGGGCGAGAGCGATCCCGTCGCCCGCGAAGGACACCGCGCACGCTTTCGGGTCGGTCGTCGTCGCCAGGAGCTGCTCCGATGCCGTCTTGGGTGTCGGCGTCGGGGTCGGGGTGTCTTCGACCGAGGGTGCGGTCGTGCCGTCGGCGGTGGGGGTCGATGCTCCACGGGTCAGGGCGAAGGCGGTCACTCCGCCCACGATCAACACGATCGCCGTCGTGGCGGCGAGGGTTCGGCGGAGGCGCGTCCGACGCGTGGTGCGGCGGCGGTGCTGGGCGCGTGTCGTGGTCATGATCCCTCGGGTCTGGTGCGATCATCGCGATCCTAGCGGGACGTTTTGCGCACTCCCCGGACGGTCCTGCCGAATCGGTCGGGGTGAGCCGCGATGATGGAGGAATGATCCGCATCGGCATCGTCGGCACCAGCAGCATCTCCGAACGCTTCGCCGAGGCCGTCGACGTCGTCGACGGGGTCGAGGTGCGTCGCGTCGCCTCGCGCGATGAGCAGCGCGCACGCGCGTTCGCCGAGAAGATCGGTGCCCCCGGCATCGCGCTCGGTCTCGAGGGTCTCCTCGACTCCGGCGACATCGACGCGGTGTACCTCGCGAGTCCGAACTCCGCGCACGTCGCGCAGGCGCAGACGGTTCTGGATGCCGGCATCCCGGTGCTCGTCGAGAAGCCGGCGACGCTCACCGCGCCGCAGTGGGAGGAACTGGTCGGGCGGGCAGCCGCGCGGGGTGTGGTGCTGCTGGAGGCGATGCGGAGCGCCTACGACCCGGGGCTCGCCGCGGTCGCCGATCTGCTGCCGCGGCTCGGGACGGTGCGCCGGGTCTCGCTGCGCTACGAGAAGCGCTCTGCGCGCTACGACCACGTGCTCGCGGGCGAGCAGACGAACATCTTCGACCCGGCCCTCGGCGGCAGCGCACTGCGCGACCTCGGTGTGTACCCCCTGCACGCGCTCGTCCAGCTCTTCGGCGTTCCGCGGGCGGTGCAGGGCGTCCGGATCGGCATCGCCTCGGGGACCGACGGGCTCGGGAGCGCCCTGGCTGCCTACGACGGATTCGTCGCCGACATCGCCTGGTCGAAGATCACCGACACCTCCCTGTCGAGCGAGATCCAGGGCGAGGACGCCTCGCTGCGGATCGACACGATCGACGCCCCACGCGTCCTCGAGTTCACGCCGCGCGGGGGAGACGCCGAGATCATCCGCGTCGAGGCGCACGAGAACGTCATGGTCGGCGAGGTCGAGCGCCTGCGCGACGCGATCGGCGGCGCCGACATCCGTGCGGACCAGGAGCGGACGACCGCCACGCTGCGTCTCGTCGATGCCTTGCTGGCCGAGCCGCTCCGCTGACGTTCACCTGCTGACGGTTCACCTGCTGTTCTCTCGGGGCCGATAGGACGGACCGATGCACAGAACCGGGAGCCCGTGGGAGGTGTTCCGGGCGTTCCTCCGCCTCGGTCTGACCTCGTTCGGTGGCCCCGTCGCGCACCTCGGGTACTTCCGCGACGATCTCGTCGTCCGCCGAAAGTGGATGGACGATCGCGCCTACGCGGATCTCGTCGCGCTGTGCCAGTTCCTCCCGGGGCCGGCATCGAGCCAGGTCGGCTTCGCGATGGGGCTGCAGCGCGCCGGGTTCCTCGGTGCGGTCGCGGCCTTCCTCGCGTTCACGCTCCCCTCGGCGGTGCTGCTCGTCGCCTTCGCCGGAGGGGCCGCGCTCTTCGGCGGACCGATCGGCGCCGGGGTGCTCGAGGGCCTCACGATCATCGCCGTCGCGATCGTCGCGCAGGCCGTGTGGGGGATGGCGCGAACTCTCACCCCCGACGCGACCCGCGCGGGCATCGCCGTCGTGGCGGCGGCTCTGGCCCTGCTCGCGCCGGGAGCCATCGGCCAGCTCGGGGCCCTCGGCGTCGGAGTCGTCGCCGGCCTGGTGCTCCTGCGCGGCGTGACCGAAGCAGCATCCGCACCGCTGCCCTCCTTCGGAGTCCCCCGGGCGGTGGCGATCGGATGCCTCGTGCTCGCGGGTGTGGGACTTCTCGGTCTCCCGGCGCTCGCCGCCGTCAGCGGTTCGGGCGCCCTCGCCCTCGCCGACGCCTTCTTCCGCTCGGGCGCCCTCGTCTTCGGTGGCGGTCACGTCGTGCTCCCGCTGCTGCAGGCGGAGGTCGTGCAGACGGGGTGGGTCTCGCCCGAGACATTCCTCGCCGGTTACGGGGCTGCGCAGGCCGTGCCCGGCCCGCTGTTCACGTTCGCCGCGTTCCTCGGCGCAGTGAGCACTGTCGGCCCCGGCGGGATCGCGGGTGCTGCGATCGCCCTGGCCGCGATCTTCCTCCCGGGCTTCCTCGTGCTGGTGGGCGTGCTGCCGTTCTGGGACGCCGTGCGCGAGAGGCCGCTCGTCCGCTCGGCGATGCGCGGGGCGAATGCCGCGGTCGTCGGCATTCTGGGCGCGGCTCTCTACACACCGGTGTTCACGACCGCGGTGACCGGACCCGCGCCGTTCCTGCTGGCACTGCTCGGATTCGTGCTGCTCACGCGATTCCGCGTGCCCGCGTGGGCGGTGGTGATCATCGGCGCCGTGGGCGGAGTGGCGATTCGACTGCTCACGTAGCAGATCGAGTCTCGGTGTCGGCATCCGTGACACCGCGTCTCGTCGGTGCCAGGATGGGCGCACGCCGCCCGGTTTCGAAGGAGAAGCCCGTGTTCCAGAGCCCGTACCCGCCCGTCGACATCCCCGACGACAGCATCTACGACGACCTGTTCGGCTCGCTCGTCGAGGCCGACCTGGACCGTGTCGCCCTGATCGACCCGGCGACCGGAGCCGAGACCACGTACCGATCGCTCCGCGCCCAGGTCGACGCCTTCGCGGGAGCGCTCGCCGCGCGCGGTGTCGACACCGAGACCGTCGTGGCTCTGCTCTGCCCGAACGTTCCCGCCTTCGCGACGGTGTTCCACGGCATCCTGCGCCTGGGCGCGATCGTCACGACGATCAACTCCCTCTACACGGCGCACGAGATCGAGAACCAGATCCAGGATGCCGCGGCCACCTGGCTCCTTACGGTGTCGCCGCTGCTCGGGCCTGCGGCCGAGGCCGCGCGGGCGGCGGGCATCCCGGACGACCGCGTGATCGTGCTCGACGGAGCCGAGGGGCATCCCGACCTGCGGAGCCTGCTCGCGGAGGGGCGCACGCCGCCGGAGGTCCGCTTCGATCCGGCGACGCACGTGGCGGTGCTGCCGTACTCGTCGGGCACGACGGGGAACCCGAAGGGCGTCATGCTGACCCATCGCAATCTCGTCGCGAACGTCCACCAGTGTCGGGTCGTGATCGAGCTCCACCGCGATGACCGCGTGCTCGCGGTCCTGCCGTTCTTCCACATCTACGGCATGACGGTCCTGCTCGATCTGGCGTTGCGTCAGCGGGCGAGCCTCGTGACGATGCCGCGGTTCGATCTCGTCGAGTTCCTCCGGAACATCCAGGAGTACCGCTGCACGTTCCTCTTCATCGCCCCGCCGATCGCGGTCGCCCTCGCCAAGCACCCCGTGGTCGACGAGTTCGACACCTCGTCGGTCCGCACGGTCTTCTCGGGTGCCGCCCCTCTCGACGGCGAGACCGCCGAGGCCGCGGCCCGGCGGATGAGCGCCCGGATCCTGCAGGGATACGGCATGAGCGAGCTCAGCCCCGTTTCGCACGCCGTCCCCGAGGATCGTGTCGACATGCCGGCCAGCTCGGTCGGGGTGCTTCTGCCGAACACCGATGCCAAGCTCATCGACCCCGAGACGGGCGCCGAGATCGAGGTCCACGGCGACGACGGTCTCACCGCGCCGGGGGAGATCTGGGTGCGCGGCCCGAACGTCATGCTCGGTTACCTGAACCGCCCCGACGCGACGGCGGAGACCCTGGATGCCGACGGCTTCCTCCACACCGGCGACATCGGCGTGCACCACGTCAGCGGGTACTTCTCGATCGTCGACCGGCTCAAGGAGCTGATCAAATACAAGGGGTACCAGATCGCCCCGGCCGAGCTCGAGGCGCTGCTGCTGTCGCATCCGAGGATCATGGATGCCGCCGTCATCGGCGTGGACGACGACGACAAGCAGGAGATCCCCAAGGCTTTCGTCGTCGCCGCGCCGGACTCGGGGCTCACGGCCGACGAGGTGATGGCGTTCGTGGCCGCCGAGGTCGCGCCGCACAAGAAGGTGCGCCGCGTCGAGTTCATCGAGGCGATCCCGAAGTCGGCTTCGGGCAAGATCCTGCGGAAGGACCTTCGGGCGCGCGAGCGCGCGTAACCGCGCGAGAACACCGAAGGGCGAGGCATCTCAACGATGGCCTCGCCCTTCGGTGTGTGCGCTGCGCTTACGGCGCGATCAGGGCGCCGGTCTGCGCGGCCGATTCCTCGGCGCGCTTCTCTTCGTCGTCGCGACCGCGGCGTTCGTCCGCGGCCTCCTGCAGCGCCGACTTCGAGCGCAGCGGCGGCGTGCGGAAGAACAGCGACAGCACGAAGGCGAGCAGCACGACCGACATCGCCACCCAGTAGACCGTGACGGCCGAGGAGTTGAACCCGACGAGGATCGGCTTGGTCAGGCGCGGATCGGCGCCCACCAGGAACGACGTGTCGTCGAGGGTGGAGCTGCCGACCGCGGCGTTCTCGTTGCCGTCGGCGAACCGCTGCTCGAGCGTGGTGGCGGTGCTCTCGACGAAGGCCGCGCGTTGATCGGCGTTCGAGAAGTCGAGCGTCACGGTGCCGTCCGCCGCGATGCGGGCGAAGGGGGCCTGCTGGGTCACCGCCGCGAGCGCCTGCGCGACGGCGCTCTGCGTCGCGGTCGCTTGTGCCGCGGCGGGGATCTCTCCCGCGGCGACCTTCGCCGCCACAGCCTGGGTGGCGGCATCCGTCGCCTGCTGCACGGCCTGTTGCACCTGCGTCGTCGCGCCGTCGGTGATGCCCGAGATGATCGGCGCATAGACCGTCGACATGATCTTCTGGTTCGCTGGCGCCGAGGCCACGGTGGGGTCGAGCGCGGCATCCAATGCATCGGTCAGAGTGGCGCGGTCGGCGAACGAGCCCAGGATGTTCGTGGGCACGAGCGTGAACAGCAGCGACAGCAGCACGGCCGTGCCGAGCGTGCCGCCGATCTGGCGGAAGAACGTCGATCCGCTCGTCGCCACACCCATGTCGCGCAGTCCCACGGAGTTCTGGCTCGCGATCGTCAGCGTCTGCATGAGCTGGCCGAGGCCCAGGCCGATGACGAGCATCGACAGCGCGACCTGCCAGTACGGGGTGTCGTACTTCAGGAACGTCAGCAGGAAGAAGCCGACCGACATCAGCAGCGTGCCGAGGATCGGGAACATGCGGTAGCGGCCGGTGCGGGCGATGAGCTGGCCGCTCACGATCGACGCGATCATGAGGCCGAGGATCATCGGCAGCATCTCGAAACCGCTCTGGGTCGGCGTGGAGCCGAGCACGAGCTGCAGGTACAGCGGCAGCGTGAGCATCGCGCCGAACATGCCGAAGCCGACGAGCACACCGATGATCGTCGCCATCGAGAAGGTCGACGAGCGGAAGAGCTTCAGCGGGATGAGCGCGTCGTCCTTCATGTAGGTCTCGGCGATGACGAAGGCCAGGATGCCGAGAGCCCCGACGATGTAGCAGGCGAGGGCGATCGGCGAGCCCCAGCCCCACTCGCGACCCTGCTCGGCGACGAGGAGGAGGGGGACGAGTGCGACGATGACGGTCGTGGCGCCCCACCAGTCGATGCGCACCGAGTGGCGCGGCTGCTTCGGGATGTGGAGGAAGCGCCACACGATCGCGAGAGCGACGATGCCGATCGGGACGTTGATGAGGAACACCCAGCGCCAGCCGGTGATCCACAGGATCTGGCTCGCCCCGGCGAAGATGCCGCCGACGAGGGGGCCGATGACGCTGGAGATGCCGAAGACGGCGAGGAAGTAGCCCTGGTACTTCGCGCGCTCGCGCGGGGCGAGGATGTCGCCCATGATCGCGAGCGGCATCGACATGAGGCCACCGGCGCCGAGTCCCTGGATCGCGCGGAACGCGGCGAGCTCGATCATCGAGGTCGAGAAGCTCGCGAGGATCGATCCGATGATGAAGATGAGGATGGCGATGAGGAAGAGCGGACGGCGCCCGAAGATGTCGGAGAGCTTGCCGTAGATCGGCGTCGAGATGGTCGACACGATCAGGTAGGCGGTGGTGACCCAAGCTTGCAGGCTCAGCCCCTGCAGGTCGTCGCCGATCGTGCGGATCGAGGTGCCGACGACCGTCTGGTCGAGGGCGGACAGGAACATGCCGGCCATGAGGCCGAAGATCACGAACATGATCATGCGGTGGGTCATGACCGTGTCGGTCGACGCGGTATGCGCACGCCGGGTGCGAGTGATGTCTGACATCGGGGCCTCTTCGAGAGAAGGCCTGGCGGACGGCTCGGGGAGGCTCGGTCGGACGCCAGGTGTTTGCTAAAAGTCAACAAAGTGTAGCGCGTCTCGACGCGGCCGGTGGTCGCGCTGGGGAAACGCTTACGGCAGCGGGGAGGACAGGGCTTCTCGCCCGCTCGCGGGTGCTCGCCGCAGGGGCCGTGGTCGTTGTGTCAGGTGCGCGACTTGAACAAGGTGAACAACCGGCTTTCGCGTGCGAGCAGCGCGGGAATCGTCGCCGCACACATCGCGGCGCATACGGCCACGGCTTGAGTGACAGCGAGCGAGGGGAGAAGTCCCGGCACATCTTCGTAGAGGAAGACTCTCGTTGCCAGGCGCGCGACGACGAACGTGGCCGCGGCTGCCGCGCTCGCCCAGAGGAACGCTTCGATCGCCGCGATCCGTACGAGGTCACGATGCCGGGCACCCGCGTGGAGATTGCTCGCCAACTCGAGCCTCCGTCGGTAGCTGCCGCCGAACCCGACCAGGGCGAAGAGGATGATCACCGTAGGGGCGGCGAAGGCGGTAAGCCGATCGCGATAGTCCTGGGCAAAGGCGAACAGCTGTCCCACCGTCGGGTTGAGCGGAGCGACCTGAGGTGCGGCGTCGGTCTGTCCCACGGCAGCCACGGCGCCGTAGGCAAGAGGATCGACTGAGGATGTCGCGGGCCACACGCTGAACCAGCATTCGGACGATCTCGCGGAGTTGTCCCCGATGACGATCACGGCATTCGTGAAGCGGGGGTCCCGCCCGTCATCCGGAAAGCGGAATGTCCCCCTGACCATCACCGGGCCTGTCGTCGTGGCGAGGATGCTCTCCTCGCGGGCAGACCAACGGGCCGCAAGATCATCCGAGAGATAGACGCCCCCGGGCCTGCTCGACGGGAGGTGAAGCATCCGCGCCACTCCGGAACTGACCTCGAAAACGGGCACGTTGACCCGGGGCAGCGCGATGAGCTGGACGGAGCCCAAGGTCCAGATCGCGCCCGCGTCGGTGACGCCATCGAGACTCTCGAGCGCGGCGCAGGCGCGGGGGTCGACCGCATCCTTCGCGATGAGCACGCGAACATCGCCGGCATGGTTTCGGACGCTGAGGGCGCGCTCCTGCAGTGCGCCGATGGACGCGATGTCGGCCAGGAGGAGCATCGTTGACGCGACGACCAGGATGAGGGCCAGGATGCCGCCCCCCGCGGCGCCCGTGCGAAGGTTCCGCAGCGCTTCGCCTACGGCATCCGCGAGCCGCATCATGCCGCCGTGCGAAGGTCGACAGCCCGCTGACAGGCGCGGATGGTGTCGAAGTCGTGGGAGGCGACGAGGACGATCGCCCCGGCTGCGGCCAGTCCGGCCAAGACGGCGTTGACCGTTCGCGCCGATGCGCGGTCGAGCTGAGCGGTGGGCTCGTCGACGAGGAGCAGGTCCGGCGCAGTCGCAACTGCCCGAGCAAGCATCAGCCGTTGCGCTTCACCTCCGGAGAGGTCCGAGAAAGATTGTCCCGCTCGATCGGTGAGGCCGAAGCGCTCGAGGATGTGGTCTGCACGCCGGTCGGCGTCGTGGCGACGGACACCGCGTGCCAGGAGCGGGTATGACACGTGGTCGCGTGTCGAGCGGCGGGGTTGGCCGTGCGGATTCTGGAAGACCCAGTGCACGCGACGGATACCGCGCCGCTCGACCCGGCCCAGGGTCGGGGAGAGCCACCCCGCAACGATCGACAGGAGGGTGGACTTGCCAGATCCGGACGGGCCGGTCAATGCGACGACATCACCACGGTGCAGGTCGAGGCTCACGTCACGGAACAGAGCGGGGTTCGTGCCCCACTGATGACTGACGGCCGTCAACCTCAGGAGCGCGTCGTCAGTCGGCATCGCAGTGCTCTCGACGCGGCTGCAGCAGCACGTTCGACGGCGTGTCCGCGTGGAACGTGACGAGCGACATGCCGAGGCTCGCGCCGACGACGGTCACGGGGTACTCCGCGTGGTCGTCGGCGACGCAAGCGTGCGCGCTGGAGGCGCCGATGACACTCGACACCGGGACTGGCGCGACGCGAAGGGGCGTGGCCAAGGCGCTCGTTCCCGACACCATTGCTGCGTCACCGGTCTTAGTGCCTGTCAGCTGTTGCTGCCCCTCCGGCGAGGATGCGATACGACCGAGCGCGTCGCGGTCGGTGAGGACGCCGTTCTCGGGTATGACCGCATCTACGCCCAGCACCTGAACGGTCCGTTCGCCGGGGACGAGCGCGCCCGCAGCCTGTCCCGAGACGGTCAGAGCGGTGAGGCTGACAGCGGTGGTCGCCGCTGTACTCCCCGCCGTGATCGGCTGGCCCACCTGGACGTCGCAGGAGGCCACGGTGGGCGGCGGGCTCGGCATCCAGAGCACATCCTGGAGGACGAAGTCTCCTTCGGCATGAGCCATCGTCTCGCGGTGCTGAAGGGTGGAAAGCGCCCGGCTGACGTCCCGGCTGAACGCGCCGGTCGGCGCGACATCGAAGCCCAACCCGGCGAGCGACGCCCGGAGAGCGTCGACGTCGCGGCCGGTGTCACCCCACGTGAGGTCCCGGAAAAACGGCGTGTCGGAGGCCAGGGCGATGATGGGGTGGTCGTCGACCGCGAATGCTGCTTTCCCGGGGGTCAGTGATTGCCCCGGGGTGCAGGCGGTCGCTGTTACCGTCCCGCTCGCGGTGGTACGCAGAGGAGTCCCCGCCGTGAAGGTCGGCGCGAGGGTGAGCGCGCGCTGGTCGCGGAAGTCGGTCATCGTCACGGGGTAGGTCGTCTCGCTGGGGGCTTCGGCGAGGAGGCCGGAGGGCCCGGGCAGCAGGCTGTAGGCCACTGCGGCGCCGAGGACTGCTCCGCTGCCGAGGGTGAAGGAGATGACGGTGGCGAGGGCGCGTTTCATGGGGATGTTCTCCGCTCTCGCTGGAACGGGCGTTGGTGGGGGACTGGCCGCTTGTCCGCGAAGAGGAGCACGAGGGGGCGGAAGCTGGGTCCAGGAGCGCTACTTGGCATCGGTCACGACGGCATAACCCAGGGAGTAGAGGCAGGTCTGAGCCCGAGGGTCGGCCACGTCGAACGGCCAGTCGGTGATCGGCGAGTCGTGCGCCCCGATGACTTTGCCGAAGTCGTCCGTCGTGAAGTCGTCATCGACCACTCCGGCCTTCTTCAGGCAGTTGACCGCCGCGAGGGAGAAGTCGGCGAGCAACTCGGGGTTGGCTTGCTGGAGCCCGAAGAAGTCCTGTGTGTACGCGTACGTGGACTGGTAGCACTGCGCCTGGATCATGGCGGCGTTGTCGTCGGAGCCGGTCGCCGCCGAGCCCGGCGGCGGCTGGAACTCGACGACTCCATTGAGGAGTCGTGTGCGCGTCCAGTGCAGACCTGCGGCGTTCAAGCAGGCTTCGAAGTTGTCTGTGCCCTCGTCATAGTCCGCCTGCGAAACGGTCCCCGTCTGGCTGGCCTTCTCGATCACGGCACGATCCCAGTCCGACAGGTCGTCATGAGCGAGCTGCTGCTGGGCATATGCCTTCAGGGACGGCGCGAGGCGCTGATCCTCGGGTGCGGTTGATGGGACGGCACAGCCCGACGTGATGAGCGCGAACAGCGTGAGTACCGAGAAAGCCTGCAGATTCGTCCAAGCCGACGCCGTCGCGCGCCCGGTGAAGGGGCGCGCGACGGCCTTCGTTCCATGTGACTCGCGCCGCTCGCGTGCGCTGCCCACCCGTTACCCGCTCTTCCAGACGCGACCGTTCTGAAAGAGGAACGCACTGTGGCTAAAGCTGAACCCATCGGCCTGGGCCTGGGTGTTGTTCGGCGAGTACTTGCCCCACTTGACGTTTCCGCCCAAGACCGCCTTCGCCTGGAAGTACCCGTCTCCGCCCGTGGAGGTCAGCGCTGCGTATGACTGGACCCAGCTCGAGCTGACGTACCACATGCCGATTCCGGCGTGCGCGGGGGCGGCAGCGCCGACCGCGATGCCGAAGACTGCGACGAATGCCAGTGCTGCCGCAAGAGCCCGCCTGCTCACTGCGGAACGCGCTCTTTCGAGCGTTGTCGTTGCTGTCATTTCCTTGCCCCTTCGCTATGTATGGCATGTATGCATGCCTAGGAGGAGGCTAGCGACCGGTGATGGTGCATCACCGTTCTTCACCCGGTTCGCGCTCAAGCTCACCCTCACGCGTAGCGCTCAACGAGCCGGGTGGCGTGTCGCAGAAGGGGTAATGCCACTGCAATGCGGCTCTCGGCTGAGCTGTGAATACTCGTCGGGGTGACCTGTCGCGCGCGTCATCCGTTCTCGGCGCGGGCCGCGACATCGCGGCGACCAGAGGGGGCGTCGAGCAGCGCGAAAGGCCGTAGGCGCCGACATTGCGGCATCCGGAAACAAAAGAGCCCCCGTGTGTATGAGCCACACGAAGGTCGCAGTGGCTCCGACGGGCGTCGATCCCGTGACCTCACGATTTTCAGTTGTGTACGCCGGGTCTACGAGCGCTCACGAGCGCGCGTTCGTCGCGTGAGTCCGCGGAAACTGCACTCGTTGGTGGTGGCTGTGCTGGGTGGTTTCGGCGAAGTTCCCGGCCCGTGATCAACACAAGAAGTTGGTCACCTCTTGCGTTGGCTCTCTTCTGCACGAACAGCTGCGGCATGAATCTTCCGGAGCGTCGCGGAAGGCAAGCCATCGCCAATGCGGTGACCAGCAGCGATCGGGTAGAGGGGCCGCTCTTTGAAGAACAGTGCTGAGTTGTGGATATCGTCGACACCGCGGTGCCAAAGGTGGAGCTTCGACTCGTGCGTGAAGCCGCCGGACATCGTGTGGCTCCACGACGCTGGTACCCAGTGATACGGCGAGTCGCGAACTAGCTGATTGTCTATCGCTCGTGTCGTAGCGGCGGCGATCCAATCGGCGAACTGGATGTTCGCGCTCAGGACACTGTCGACGTGCATCGGGGGCTCGACGATTCGCTTCATCTCTGGGCGATCAGCAGACCGACGGAAAATGTGGCCGTACATCTGCGGCAGGCGTTCGGCGCGAGTCTTTTCGTTGATCTGGTCGATCATGACTAGTAGGTTCTGCCCGCGTCGCTCTGCGTAGGTGCAAAGGCGGTTGAGAGTCTCTTGCATCGCTGCGGTTTCGCGCGCCGCAGGGTCTAGGTTCGTCTGCTTCGGCGTGCCGAGCGGCTTTTCGTCGGCGTAGTAGAAGAGCATCCCACGCATCGATCTCATAGTCTTTACCAGGCCGCTGAAGACTCTGAGATGCTGAGGATGGGTGGCAGCTGTCGTGGGTCGGAACATCGACGCCCCCTTCTTCTCCCACTGTCCGGGGTTGGGGTGATCGACCAACTCGGACGCGAATAGCGTTCGCTTCTCGTGAGTGAATCGCTGCCCAAAGCCTCGAGCGCACTCCGCCTCGATTACGAAGCCTGCGTACCCGAAGGAGGGGCTCGTGTGGAAGCGTTCGTGATCCCGGGAGATGAATGCTCCGGGCTCTCCGATCTCGTCGATGTAAGCCAGGAGCATGTCTTCAGTATCGAGCAAACACGCGACAACGCAGAAGCCCACGCACGCGGCGTGGGCTTCTCGAGTCGGCGCGCGGAGCACTATTTCAGCCCTCGCTACCGGTGCTCACAGTACTTGAAGCCGGTCGTGGGTGCAACACGCACGTGCACAACCCACTCACTAGGCTCCAGACTGCTGACCCGATGCGTTTCTTGGTCTGGAGCCTAGTGAGTGGGTCAGGCCGCGGGCGTAGGACGCGAGTAGAACAGCTCTACCCACGGCGAACTCACAGCTAAGCGATCCATCGGGCGGTGTTCCCGCGGATGATCTCAAGATCTGGGACCGTGATCCCTTCAGCGAAGACGGCGTACTCGGACCCGATGTGTTGTGTCGCAGCCGTGTGGGCAATGTCGAACGACGCACAACGAAGTCCCGCATAAAGCTCGTTAGGGATCCGCTCGTCTGCGTCGTAGGTCATGAACCAGGGCAGGTCGACTGTGCGAAGCTGGGCGGCGAGTTGCGTGTGATCGTCGTACGAAAGTCCGTCGAGATAGAGGCGTTCTCCCTGCACGAGATAGGGGGGATCGACATACACGAGGACGTCGCTGGTGTGACGCTCCATCTTCAGTAAGAAATCACGCGCGTCGAGCTCAGTGACTGTCACGCGGTTCCTGTATTCGCCGACGTAGCGGACCTTGTCGGCAAGATCATCGCGATTGAATCGCGCGTCGATCTTCCAATTCCCAGTCTGTTCGAGCCCTCCGATGGGTCTCGCGCGAAGGATGCCTGACCGATTCGTGCGATTCAGGTAGAACGTCGCAAACCCGAGTTCGAGATCGTCGTACTGCGTCGGATTTGCGTAAATGTCGCGCATCCGATGCCATTCGTCGATGCTCAGGGCGACGCTCAGTATCAGCTGAGAGAAATCCTCCGTCGAGGTGAAGAGTGAGCGCCAGAAAGCAGCAATTCCCGGATCCAGATCGTTGATATGAGCGTGGCGGACTTCCTCGTTCGCCAACAGTCGAAGAGCGGCGCCCGCTCCTCCCGCGAACGGCTCTGCGTACTCACGTGGGCGTGGGCTCTGCGAGCTGACGAGGCGCGCCAAGTAGTCAGCCAAACGACTCTTGCCGCCTGGGTAGCGCAGTGGGCTGAGGGAACGAAATCTCATGCCGGATTGGCTCCTGCGAAGTCGTCCAGTCGTTGCAAAAGCGGCCGGAACGTCGTGGTCAGCGCGCGGACGGCGTCAGGCGTTGGAACCGCCATGAAATTGTGAACGTATGCGTTCATCTCGTCGACCGCGAGCCCATCGCCGTCCCCCGACTGAGTCTTGATCCAAGCCATATCCAGCGCCTTATCGCGCTTCTGCGAATTCTCGGCATCCGGATCTAGCACGAGCAGCGACTTGCGAAACTTGGTCCGAAGTTTCGCGCCCTCCGTGAACCAACCGCGCGAGGCGCCAATGTCGGTCATCGCCATCTCGAGGATCACTCGTACCATGATCGCAGTGACCCCTGCCGCTTCGTCGATCTTGAGCTTCTGCGCTTCCTTGAGAAGCTTGCTTGTGCGCAGGTCGACGTGCTTTAGAACGAGTCCGTAGAAGATCCGAGCTTCGCCTTTGGGGGCGTTCTTCCGCCTGCGAGTCGGCTCATCTTGGCTCTCTCTTGCGACCGGATGCGGGTCGCTGGCCTTCTCGTGATCGCCGCCCCTCCCGCCCCTTGCGGCTGGGTTCGGCTGCCCGCCCCCCGTTGATGCTCCCTCGTGCTCACCTGCGAACTCCGCGCCAGCTTCATCGTCAGGGCGATTCTCGCGGTGCCTGTCGGACACAGCTGCTACGACCCCATCTATGTAATCGTCTTGCTGGTCGCCTGTCTTGATTGAATCGACCTTGATCGTTGTGAGATCATGGAAAACGACACGCAGAATGTCGTTGGTCAGGTCATTCTCCGGGTCGAGCGACACAACGTCGTTCCTTATGTCGATCATCATCTGGGAGCGAACATAGGGTCGGCTCAGCAGGCGAGCTAGGTTGGTGAACTTCCCGCCATCGCGAACACTTCGCACGTCGTTGATCAGCTCAGTGTCGTCCGCGAACGTCGTCAGGACCTTGCGAACGAACAGTACGGCGCGGTACTCGGCAGTTGGGCGAGGACGGAACGCGGCGCTTTGGTAGGA
This sequence comes from Microbacterium sp. NPDC086615, assembly GCF_040686055.1. Taxonomy (NCBI): domain Bacteria; kingdom Bacillati; phylum Actinomycetota; class Actinomycetes; order Micrococcales; family Microbacteriaceae; genus Microbacterium; species Microbacterium sp. NPDC086615. Next base: position 36,207 of record NZ_JBFBJJ010000008.1, on the reverse strand, counting down.
GTTCCAGGGGTCTGTGCCTACACCGTCGTTCTGGCCAGTGTGCCGCAGCTCGATCCACCGCTGAGCGGCATCGCGATCGTCGACGACGTAACAGTCAACTTGGCCAGGCCCCTCACCCGTTTGCCCGAGGTCCATCGCCTTCTTTCTGATTCGGGCCAAGGCCTTCTGAGTTGCCGGCGCGATTGCTATGTCCGGATTGCGAAGAAGCTTCAACGCCGCGAACCGGCGATTCCCCTCCAGTACGACTACACGGCTACCCTCGCGCATGACAATCGGCGGATTGATGGGATCCAGCTGCCCGAGCACGGCTATGTCCTCTGCGAGGTTCAAGAGCTTGCCAGGTCCTTGGGCAAGAAGTGCATTGATAGCTTCCCGTTGTCCTACAACGGGCTCGGCGAATCGTGGATTGTGCTCGTCGACCTCGACGTCAACGATCGAGAACGGTTCGTAACCCATTGGCCCATCATGGCATCAGTGCCTGTGCCAGCTGTGTCGGGTGCGGGCTTGCACTCTGCCACGGTACCGGCCGCTAGGCCGGACCTGAATCGAGTAGCGAATTTCTCACACGTCGTCCGCGTCTGCGATCTCCTGAGGCGCGATCCATCATGGCGAGTTCGTCGCGCCAGGTCGTCGGCGTCATAACCGCCTGGGAGCTCTGGTGCTACGAGTTGCGTGCCCGTGGTCGTACGCGCCTGAGTCGCGCATCACTTTGGGGGTACCACCGACGGCTCCACTTGCTTCGCTCGCTCAGTCAACAAGTCGAAGTCGGATGATCGCTATCAGAAGGCACCACTGGCCGGTGGTAAAGCAAAACCCCCGCCATGTAGAAGCTAGGCGAGGGTTTCTAGGACCGTTGTAATGACGATCCTTGTGGCTCCGACGGGCGTCGATCCCGTGACCTCACGATTTTCAGTCGTGCGCTCTACCAACTGAGCTACAGAGCCTCGCGGCACCATGGATGCCGCGACCGAAACGAAAGGCCCTCCGAAAAGGGCCCGTCGCTCAGAGCGACCCTGACGGGACTTGAACCCGCGACCTCCGCCGTGACAGGGCGGCACGCTAACCAACTGCGCTACAGGGCCATGCGTATTTAGTTGTTCATTCGGAAAGTGACCCCAACGGGATTCGAACCCGTGCTACCGCCGTGAAAGGGCGGCGTCCTAGGCCGCTAAACGATGGGGCCGGATGAGGGAGAAACCTTGCGGTTTCGCTCTCGCTTGCCGACGACCGAGCCTACTTCATGATTCGCGAGATTGCCAATCGAGGGCGTGGCGTCCGTGTCAGAGGGCCCGACGGGGCCGACAATGAGGCGCAACGGCGGGAACTCGCTCTGTTGCTCCTGTGACTCGTGTTGCTACTGTGTTCCGAGTTGCGAACCGGTGAGAGAAGGTATTCCCGTGACGCTCGAGCGCCCCGAAGATCAAGACGACTGCGGTTGCGCGCCCTCTGCGAATGAGAGGCGCCGCCTGTGGCCGTCGCTCGATCGACGGAGCGCGCTGAAGCTCGGCGCCCTCGGGGCCGTCGCGGTCGGGGCCTTCGGTGCGACCGTGCCGTCGTTCGGATCGCCCGCCTACGCCGCCGACTACCCCTCGTGGGACGACGTCGAAGCGGCCCGCGCGAACGAGGCCGCGAAGGCCGCCGAGATCACCCGGATCCAGGGCCTCATCCAGCAGCTGCAGTCCGAAGTTGCGCGCACGCAGGCCGAGGTGGTCGCCCGCTCCGACGAGTACTACACCGCGCAGCAGGCGTACTTCGACGCCGACTACCGGGCTCAGCAGATCCAGTCGCAGGCCGACGCCGAGGCGCAGAAGGCGACGGATGCCGCGACCAAGGCCGGCAAGGTCGCCGCGCAGCTCTACCGCGCCGGCGGCGACGATACCTCCCTCGACCTGTTCTTCTCCGGTTCGGCCGCGACGGCGGACGACCTGCTCGCCAAGCTCGGCACGATGGACAAGCTCGTCGACCGCAACCGCGCGGTCTACGCCGCCGCGGTCACGGCTCGCGACAACGCGAAGAATCTCAGCAACCAGGCGAACGACGCACGCGCCGAGCGCGATCGTCTGCAGAAGATCGCCGAAGAGAAGATGGTCGCCGCGCAGCAGGCCGCCGCGGCCGCGCAGGACGCCCTCGCCGCGCAGCAGGCCAACCAGGCGACGCTCGAGGCGCAGCTGGCCGCCCTCCAGGACACGACCGCGAAGACCGTCGCCGACTACCAGGCGGGCGTCGAGGCGGAGCGCAAGGCCCGCGAAGAGCGTGAGCGCAAGGCCCGCGAAGAGGCGGAGGCGCGCGACCGCGCCGAGCGCGAGCGTCGCGAACAGGAAGCGCGCGACAACGCCAATAACAACAACGGCGGCGGCGGTGGCGACAGCGGCGGTGGCGGAGGTGGCGGCGGCAACGGCGGCGGCCCGGGCGGTTGGTCTCGCCCGTCGTGGGCCGGCACGACCTCGGGCTACGGCCCGCGCTCGAGCCAGTGCAACGGCAGCTACTGCGCGAGCTCGTGGCACCTCGGTCTCGACTTCGGTGCTGGCTGCTGGTCACCGATCTACGCGGCATTCGACGGACGCGTGACCTACGCCGGCTACAACGGCGGTTACGGCAACTACATCCGCATCGAGCACCCCGACGGCTCCGGCACGGGCTACGCCCACATCGTCGACGGCGGCATCTACGTCTCGTACGGCCAATGGGTCTCGTCGGGCCAGCAGATCGCGGCCGCCGGGCAGACGGGCAACTCGTTCGGCTGCCACCTCCACTTCGAGGTCTACCCGCCGTGGGGCGGGACAACCGACCCGGCGCCGTGGTTGCGCTGGCGCGGAATCGACGTCTGAACGCGAAGAACCCCCCGGTCCGAGACCGGGGGGTTCTTCGCGTGAGAGCGGGACTCAGAGCGTGTTGGGAGCCTCGCCCGAACCCTGCGTCTTGGTCTGCGCGTCGTGCTCGTCGAAGCGCGTGAACGCCTCGCTCACCAGGCGCTCGGCCTCGGCGGCATCCGCCCACTCGTCGACCTTGACCCACTTGTTGGGCTCCAGGTCCTTGTAGTGCTCGAAGAAGTGCGTGATCTCCTTCTTCGTCCACTCGTCGATATCGCCGACGTCCTGGATGTGGTCCCAGCGCGGGTCCTTCGCGAGCACGGCCACGACCTTGTCGTCGCCGCCGGCCTCGTCGCTCATCTTCAGCACGCCGACGGGGCGCACCTTCGCGAGGATGCCGGGGTGCAGCTCGCGGTCGAGCAGCACGAGCACGTCGAGCGGGTCGCCGTCTTCGCCGAGGGTGTTCTCGAAGAAGCCGTAGTTGGCCGGGTAGCCGAACACCGTGTACAGGATGCGGTCGAGGTAGACGCGGCCGGTGCCGTGGTCGACCTCGTACTTCACGCGGCTGCCGCGGGGGATCTCGATGACGGCGTCGTAAGCGCCCATACTCGTGCTCCTTAGATCTGTGGATTTCCGCGCCCAGCCTAGTCGGGAGCCGCCCGTGGCCGGAGTCGGGGCGCCGCTAGCGTGGAGGCATGGATCACCGCCCCGGACTCGACCCGTCCGTCGCCGAGGTGCGTCGCGCCGTGCGCACCGCCCTCGCCCGGATCGACGGGTCCGTCATCGTCGCCCTCTCGGGCGGACCGGACTCTCTGGCCCTCGCAGCCGCGACTGCTTTCGAGGCACCGCGCGCCGGCATCCGGGCCCAGGCGGTCGTCATTGACCACGGACTGCAGGACGGATCGGATGCCGTCGCGGCGGCCGCCGCGCAGAAGGCGCGCGCTCTCGGGCTCGAGGCCCGAGTCGTCGCGGTCGAGGTCGGCTCGGCCGACGGGCCCGAGGCGGACGCGCGGACCGCGCGCTACGCCGGTCTCTCGCGCGCGGCGGCGGACGCGGGCGCCAGCGCGGTGCTCCTCGGCCACACCCTCGACGACCAGGCCGAGTCGGTGCTCCTCGGCCTGGCGCGCGGAGCCGGGGCCACGAGCCTGGCGGGCATGGCGCCCGAGCGACAGGATGCCACCGGCCCCACGTGGCTGCGCCCCCTCCTCGCGGTGCGCCGGGCGACGACCGTGGCGGCCTGCGCCGCGGTGGGGCTCGACCCGTGGACCGATCCGCACAACACCGATCCCGCGTACACGCGGGTGCGGGTGCGCGAGCGCGTTCTGCCGGTGCTCGAGGCCGAACTCGGTCCCGGCGTCGCGGAGGCCCTCGCCCGCACCGCGGAGCAGCTGCGCGAGGATGCGGCGGCTTTCCAGGACATGATCGACGAGACGATCGAAGACATCGTCGAGCACGCCGAGGCGGGGATCTCGGTCTCGGTGGCGGCGTTGGCGGCGAACCCCGCGGCGCTGCGCAACCGGATCGTGCGGTACGTGGTCGAGAGCGAGTTCGGGGTGTCCTTGACGCGCACCCAGACCCTCGAGGTCGCGCGTCTGGCCACCGACTGGCGCGGGCAGGGCCCGATCGATCTGCCCGGATGCCTCGCGCGCCGCGTCGGCGGGCGGATCGAGGTCGTCGCGCGGGCGGCATCCTGAATCGACCGACGTAGACTTTCCGAATGCGCGCGGCCGACATCTCCGACGACATCAGCGAAGTCCTCCTCACCGAGGAGCAGATCCACGAGAAGCTCGCCGAACTGGCGCAGCAGGTCGTCGCCGACTATTCCGGCAAAGACGTCGTGCTCGTGGGCGTGCTCAAGGGGGCCGTCATGGTCATGGCCGACTTCGCTCGGCACCTGCCCATGCACATCACGATGGACTGGATGGCCGTGTCGTCGTACGGCGCGAGCACGCGCTCGAGCGGTGTCGTGCAGATCCGCAAAGACCTCGACACCGACATCACCGGCAAGCACGTGCTGATCGTCGAGGACATCATCGACTCCGGCCTCACCCTGAGCTGGTTGCTCGAGAACTTCGCCTCGCGCGGAGCGGAGTCGGTCGAGGTGCTCGCCCTCCTTCGCAAGCCGGATGCCATGAAGGTCGAGGTCGACTGCCGGTACGTGGGCTTCGACATCCCCAACGACTTCGTCATCGGATACGGGCTCGACTACGCCGAGAAATACCGCAACCTCCGCGACGTGGCGGTGCTCGCGCCGCACGTGTACTCCTGACGGCCGGATACGCCCACGACGAACGCACAGACTCGGCATAGCCGCTGAGCGTTACCCTGATCCCACCGCTTTTATCTGGAGCGGATCACGAAAGGGCTGGGCTCGCCCACCATGGATTTCAAGAAGATCACGCGCAACCCGATCATCTACGTTCTGCTGGTCGGCCTGCTTCTGGTCATCGGTTTCTCGCTCATCTCGAACCTGAGCGGCGCTCGACAGATCTCCACCAAAGAGGGTCTCGACCTGCTCAAGGGCGGGACGGTCACCCAGGTGGTGACCAACGACCCCGACCAGCGCGTCGACCTCACGCTGTCGCAGCCGTTCGAGGGTGCGAACGACGTGCAGTTCTACTACAGCCAGGCCCGTGCGAACGAGGTGGCGAGCGCGATCGACAGCGCCGCGCCGGCTGACGGCTTCAACGACATCGTCCCCAAGCCCAGCTGGTTCGACAGCATCCTCGGCCTGATGATCCCCCTCGTGCTGCTCGGCCTGCTCTTCTGGTGGCTGCTCTCGAGCGCCCAGGGCGGCGGCAGCAAGGTCATGCAGTTCGGCAAGTCGCGCGCGAAGCTCGTGACGAAAGAGACGCCGACCGTCACGTTCCAGGACGTCGCGGGCTCCGACGAGGCGATCGAAGAGCTCGACGAGATCAAGGAATTCCTCAAGGACCCGAAGAAGTTTGAAGAGGTCGGTGCCCGCATCCCGAAGGGCGTGCTGCTGTACGGCCCTCCCGGAACCGGTAAGACCCTCCTGGCCCGCGCCGTCGCCGGCGAGGCCGGCGTGCCGTTCTACTCGATCTCGGGTTCCGACTTCGTCGAGATGTTCGTCGGTGTCGGCGCGAGCCGCGTGCGCGACCTGTTCAACCAGGCCAAAGAGAGCTCGCCGGCCATCATCTTCATCGACGAGATCGACGCCGTCGGTCGCCACCGCGGCGCCGGCATGGGCGGCGGGCACGACGAACGCGAGCAGACGCTGAACCAGATGCTCGTCGAGATGGACGGCTTCGACCCCAAGGTCAACGTCATCGTGATCGCGGCGACCAACCGCCCCGACATCCTCGACCCGGCTCTGCTGCGTCCGGGCCGCTTCGACCGTCAGATCGGCGTCGACGCCCCCGACCTCAAGGGTCGCCAGCGCATCCTCGAGGTGCACGGCCGCGGCAAGCCCCTGTCCGACTCTGTCGACCTCGAGGTCGTCGCCCGCAAGACGCCCGGCTTCACCGGTGCTGATCTCGCGAACGTGCTGAACGAGGCGGCTCTTCTGACGGCCCGCTCGAACGCGCAGCTCATCGACAACCGTGCCCTCGATGAGGCGATCGACCGTGTCATCGCCGGTCCGCAGCGCCGCACCCGCGTGATGAAGGACAAAGAGAAGCTCATCACCGCGTACCACGAAGGCGGTCACGCCCTGGCCGCGGCGGCGATGAACCACACCGACCCCGTCACCAAGGTCACGATCCTGCCGCGCGGCAAGGCCCTCGGTTACACGATGGTGCTCCCGCTCGACGACAAGTACTCGGTGACCCGCAACGAGCTGCAGGACCAGCTGACGTACGCCATGGGCGGCCGCGTGGCCGAAGAGATCGTCTTCCACGACCCCACCACCGGCGCGTCGAACGACATCGAGAAGGCGACGAGCATCGCCCGCAAGATGGTCACCGAGTACGGCATGACCAACGAGGTCGGCCCGGTCAAGCTCGGCTCCTCGTCGGGTGAGGTCTTCATGGGCCGTGACATGGGTCACGGGCGTGACTTCTCGGAGCGCATCGCCGAGCGCGTCGACGCCCAGGTGCGCGCGCTGATCGAGCAGGCGCACAACGAGGCCTACCAGGTGATCAACGACAACCGCGACGTGCTCGACCGCCTCGCTCTCGAACTGCTCGAGAAAGAGACGCTCGACCACATCGAGCTCGCCGAGATCTTCAAGGACGTCAAGCGTCTTCCGCCGCGTCCGCAGTGGCTGTCGTCCGGCGACCGCCCGGTCTCGACCCTGCCGCCCGTCGACGTCCCTCGTCGCCCCGCCCCCGCCGGGGTCGCCGCCTCGGTGGAGTCGGAGTCGCAGACCGCGACGCAGGCGCAGCGCCGCCCGAGCGGACAGACGCGACCGGCCACGGCCTAAGGCGCCGTGGCCGTCGACCGGGAGCGCGTCGCCGCGCTCGTACGCGAGTTGCTCGAGGCGATCGGAGAAGACCCCGACCGCCCCGGGCTCCGGCAGACGCCGACCCGCGTCGCCGAGTCGTGGAGCGAGTTCTTCGGCGGAGTGGATCAGGATGCCGGTGCCCCCCTCGCGCACACCATCTCGGTGACCCGCGGGCCGGCGCCCGACACCCTTCCGTCCGGTGCCGTGATGCTGCGGGACATCTCGTTCCGCTCGATGTGCGAGCACCACCTCCTGCCGTTCCGCGGTCGCGCGCACGTGGCCTACCTGCCGGGTGAAGAGGTCGTGGGACTCGGCGCCCTGCCCCGGGTCATCGACATCCTGTCGTCGCGTCCGCAGGTGCAGGAACGCCTCGGCGAGCAGGTGGCCGACACCGTGGCATCCGCCCTCGATGCGCGAGGAGTGCTCGTCGTGCTGGATGCCGTCCACGAGTGCGTCACGATGCGCGGCGGGCGGCAGCTCGATGCCTCGACCGTCACGATCGCCGCGCGCGGCGTGTACACCGACCCCGTCGCCCGCGCCGAGCTCGTCGCCCTGATCGGAACGCGCGCGTGACCCTCATCATGGCGATCGTGAACGTCACCCCCGACTCGTTCAGCGACGGGGGTCGGTACCTCGACCCCGATGTGGCGATCGCCCACGCGCGTTCGCTCCGCGCGCAGGGGGCGGACCTCCTCGACATCGGCGGCGAGTCGACGCGGCCCGGCGCCGAACGGGTGGCGCGGCGCGTCGAGCAGCAGCGCGTGCTGCCGGTCGTCGAGGCCCTGGCATCCGAAGGCGCGGTCGTGAGCATCGACACGATGAACGCGTCGACCGCTCGCGCCGCAGTCGCCGCCGGTGCGCGGATCGTCAACGACGTCTCAGGCGGCCTTGCCGATCCGGAGATGCTCGCAGCCGTCGCCGAGACCGACGCCGACATCGCGCTGGGTCACTGGCGTGGCCCCTCCACCGACATGTACGCCCGGGCCGACTACGTCGACGTCGGACGGGAGGTGGCCGACGAGCTGGCCGAACGCGTGGCGGCGGCCCGCGCCGCGGGAATCGCGCCGGATCGCATCGTCGTCGACCCGGGCATCGGCTTCGGCAAACGTGGCATCCAGAACTGGGACGTGCTGCGCGCGATCCCCACGATCGCCGCGCTCGGTTCGCGCGTGCTGATCGGGACGAGCCGCAAGCGGTTCCTCGCCGAGGTGCTCGGCGACGACGCCGACCTCGCCCGCCGCGACCTCGCCACGGCTGTCACGAGTGCCCTCGCCGCGCGCTCCGGGGCGTGGGCCGTCCGCGTGCACGATGTTCCGACCACCCGCGACGCGCTCGCCGTCGCCCGCGCCTGGGAGGCCTGATGGATGCCGTCGACGAGATCACCCTCACGGGGGTGCGCGCCTTCGGTTATCACGGGGTGTACGCCGACGAGAAGCGCGACGGGCAGGAGTTCGTCGTGGACGTGCGGTTGCGTCTGCCTCTGCACATCGCGGCGGCGACCGACGACGTGCGCGACACCGTGCACTACGGGGAGCTCGCGGAACGCATCGTCGAGATCGTCGAGGGCGAGCCCGCCGACCTGCTCGAGACACTCGCGCAGCGCATCGCCGACGACGTCCTCGTCGACCCGCGCGTGGAGGAGGTGACGGTCACGGTGCACAAGCCGGCCGCCCCCATCACCGTGCCGTTCGGTGATGTCGCCGTGACCATTCGGCGCGGTCGCGAATGAGCGTGCGCTTGGCCCACGGCATCGGTGACGCCCCGAGAGACGCCCCCGTGGAAGCGGTCGTCGCCCTCGGTGCGAATCTCGGTGACCGTGCCGAGACCCTGCACGCGGCCATCGCGGCGCTGCGTGCGCTGCCGCTCACGACCGCTGTGCGCGTGTCGGCACCGCTCGAGACCGTGGCGGTCACGCTGCACGGCGAGGACGAGGACGCGCCCCGCTACCTCAACGCGGTCGCCCTCGTGACCACCCGGCTCGCGCCGCGCGCGCTGCTCCGCGAACTGCATCGCATCGAGGCCGAGCACGGACGCGTCCGTCGTGAGCGCTGGGGAGACCGGACCCTCGATCTCGACCTCATCGCCTACGCCGACGAACGCATCGACGACGACGATCTCACGGTGCCGCACCCGCGTGCCCACGAGCGCGCGTTCGTGCTCGAGCCGTGGGTGGACGTGGATCCGGATGCCGATCTCCCCGGACGCGGTCGCGTTCAGGACCTGCTCGATGGCCTGCGGGGAGGGGAACGATGAAGCGCACGGGCGCGGGAATCCTCCTCATCGCGGCCGTGATCGGCGCGGTGTGCGGGTTCATCCTCGACACCGTCCTCGCCGCGATGGGGCGACCGACGTTCTCTCCCGCCGCGAGCCTGCCCACGATCCTCGTCCTGCTGGGGGCGGTGATCGTCGCCCTGGCGGTGCCGATCGCCCGCGCGACCCGGGGTCGCGTCACACGACGGATCGACCCCTTCCGCGCGTTGCGCGTCGCCATGCTGGCGAAGGCGTCGTCGCTCGTCGGGGCGGCGGCGACGGGCTTCGGTGCGGGGCTGTTGTCGTTCCTCCTCACCCGCCCGGTGACTCCGTCGGTAGGCTCGATGGGATCGATCATCGCGACGGTCGTGTGCGGAGTCGTCCTCGTCGTCGCGGGTCTCGTGGCCGAGCAACTCTGCACCATCCGGAAGGACGACGATGACGAACAGCCCGGACTTCCCGGAGCGGACGCCGCTCCCCGCTGAGGGGGAGGCGGCTGAGCGGGAAGCGGTCGAGCGGGACGCGGCTCAGCCGGATGGGGCTGAGCGCGAAGACGCTGCGCAGGAGGTGGCTGAGCGTGAGGCGGTTCTGCGGGAACGGGCTGAGCCTGGGGCGGTTGCGCGGGAAGCGGTCGAGCGCTCCGAAGGGCTCGGCACCGGACCGGGTGCCGTCGCTCGCGATGCGGACGGGGTGAGCGCGTCTCGCGTTCTCGACGAGGGGACGTTTCCGCGCATCCTCGAGCCGCGCGGCGTCGGGCGTCTTCCGCTCGGCGACGGCACGTGGCACCAGTTGGCTCGCGCGTACGTGCGGGTGCAGCTCATCTTGCAGGGCGCGTTCCTCGTGGTCGTCCTCGCGGCCGCGTTCGCGCTGCAGTTCTTCCTGCACGTGCCCTGGCCGTGGATCCCCGCGGGGATCCTGTCGGTGATCACGATCGTCGGCCTCGTCATCACCCCGCGGCAGGCGCGATCGTTCGGCTATCAACTGCGGCGCGATGACCTCGTCTTCCGCCGGGGCATCCTCTGGCAGCGCGTCGTGGCGGTGCCCTACGGCCGGATGCAGCTCGTCGACATCACTCACGGACCCCTCGACCGAGGCTTCGGCATCGCGCAGCTCAAGCTCGTCACCGCTGCCGCCTCGACCGGCGTCACCATTCCTGGACTGACCCAGGCCGCTGCCGAGCAGCTGCGCGACACGCTCATCGCCGTCGCCGAGACACGTCGGACCGGCCTGTGACGGATCCCGCGCCGCAACCGGCTCCCCGCGGCGGCCGGATCGCGACCCGGTCGCCGATGAGCGACGGCGAGTGGCACCGCCTGCACCCGTTGACCCCGCTCCTGCGCGGAGGGCTTTTCCTGCTCGTGATGATCGGCGTCCTCGTCGCCAACCTGCGCGAGCGTCTGTTCGAGCTCTTCCTTCCGATGTTCACCGACCTTCCGCCGGGGGTGATGCCGCCGGACCCCGTCGACTTCCTCTTCGCGAACAACCTCCTGCTCATCGCCACGGGTGTCGTCGTGGTGGTGCTGCTGATCCTCCTGGGCGCCTTCCGCCTGTCGTGGCGGTTCCACACGCTGCGCATCGGCGACGACGTGGAAGTGCGCTCCGGCGTCCTCTTCCGCACCCACCGACGCGCGCCCCTCGACCGGGTGCAGGGCGTGAACCTCACCCGCCCGATGGTCGCGCGGCTCCTCGGGCTCGCGAAGCTCGAAGTGGTGGGCGCCGGGCTGGATGCCAACGTCAAGCTCGAGTACCTGTCGGCGAGGGACGCCGACGCCCTGCGCAGCGACATCCTGCGGCTCGCCTCGGGGCGTCGCCTCGCAGAGGCCGTGCCGGACGCCGGTCCGAGCACCGGACCGAACGCCGTCGCCGGGGGATCGTTCGCGCGGGCGACGGCTGCGGCCGTGGGTTCCGGCATCCATGGACTCGTCGAGGGGGAGGACTTCTCGGATGCCGAGCCCGAGAGCATCGTGCGGATCCCGCTCGGGCGGCTCGTGGCCTCTCGGGTGCTGAGCGGATCGATGTTCTGGCTGCTCGGCCTCGTCGCGGCGATCGTCGTCGCGGCCTCGATCTCGACGGTGTGGCTGTTGTTCACGGTCGTCCCCACCTTCCTCGCCTATGGGGCGTACTACGTGCGGTCCATCGCACGCGGGCTGCGGTACTCGATCGCACCCACCGCGGACGGCGTGCGGGTGACATTCGGGCTCTTCACGACGATCAGCGAGGTCGTGCCCCCCGGACGCGTGCACGCGATCGAGGTGCGCCAACCGCTGCTGTGGCGGCCGTTCGGATGGTGGTCGGTCTCGATCAACCGCCTGTCGGGTCGCTCCTCCACCGATTCGTCGACAGACCAACTCGCTGCCGTCCTGCCGGTGGGCACGAGGGACGACGTCGAGCGTGTGCTGCGGATCCTTGCGCCCGCCCTTCCCGTCGACGGCTGGTCTCGGGTCATCCAGGACGGCATGCTGGGTCCCGCGGAGGACGACCCCTACGTCACGACCCCGCGCCGTGCCCGCCTCCTCCGCCCGCTGTCGTGGCGACGGAACGGCGCGCTATTGACGTCTGACGCCTTGTTCCTCCGGCGCGGGTGGATCTGGCGATCGCTGTCGGTGTTCCCGCTGGCCCGACTGCAGTCGATCGGACTGCACCAGGGGCCCCTGGCGCGGGCGACACGCACCGGGCGGTTGGCGGCGCACGTGATCGCCGGGACGGTGCAGACCTCGGTGGGCGTGCTCGACCGGGACGCGGCAGTGACGTTGATGGAGGACACCGCCCGCGCGACCGTGGCCGCCGCGGCGGAGGACAGGACTCACAGGTGGGCAGGATGAGCGATATGCGCGATGGGCGACTGGGCGTCGGGATCATCGGAGCAGGACGGGTCGGTCCGGTGATCGGTTCGGCCCTGGCCGGGGCGGGGCACGCTCTCACAGGGATCACGTCGGGGTCCGACGACGACCGCGTGGATGCGATCCTGCCGGGACTACCTGTGCTGGCACCGGAGGAGGTCGTGCGACGCAGCGAGCTCGTCGTGGTGGCTGTGCCGCATGACCAGCTCGAGGGTCTCGTCGCGGGCCTCGCCGACCTCGGCGCCTGGCAACCGGGGCAGCTCGTGCTGCACACCGACCCGGCGTACGGCACCGGAGTCCTCGGACCGGCGGTGAAGTGCGGGGCCATCCCGCTCGCGATCCACCCCGCGATCACCTTCACGGGGGTCTCATCGCACGACCTGCACCAGCTCGCCCAGGCGTACGCGGCCGTGACGGCTCCGGCCCCCGTACTGCCGATCGCGCAGGCCCTCGCCGTCGAGCTCGGCTGCGAGCCCGTCGTCGTCGCCGAAGCGGACCGCCCGACGTATGCCGAGGCGATCGCGACGGCGACCGAGTTCTCGCGTTCGATCGTGCAGCAGTCCGCGGCGCTGCTGTCGAGCGTCGGGGTGGAGAACACCGGCGGATACCTCTCGGCCCTCGTGCGCTCGAGCGTCGACCAGGCGCTCGCCGAGGGCACTCGAGCCGGCGGGGACGGGCTGGGTCCGGACGCTACGATCGACGGATGATCCGCACCCTCGACGATCTGCGCGCCCGCCTGTCGGATGTGCGCAGCGCCGACCCCTCGGGACGCGCCGCGCGCGTCGCTCTCGTCTCTACGCTCGGCGCTCTGCACGAGGGGCACGTCGACCTGATCCGAGAGGCCCGTCGGCACGCGGACGTGGTGGTCGTGTCGACCTTCGTCAACCCGCTGCGGTTCCGAACCGCCGAGGAGACGGCCGCCTATCCGCGCTCGCCGGAGGCGGATGCCGACCTTCTCGCCGACCTGGGCGTCGACCTCGTCTTCGCGCCGACGGCGGCCGAGTTCCTGCCCGCGGGAACGGCCACCACGCGCGTCGCCGCCGGCGACCTCGGGTTTCGGTACGAGGGACGATCGCGACCGTTCTACTTCGACGGGGTGCTCACGGTCGAGGCGAAGCTCTTCCACCTCGTGCGTCCGGACGTGGCGGTCTACGGGGAGCGCGACCTGCAGCGGGTGTTCCTCGTTCAACGGATGATCCGCGATCTCGACTTCTCGATCGAGACGGTCGTCGTGCCCACCGTCCGCGCCGAAGACGGCCTGCCGATCTCGAGCCGTGTCGCCCTTCTCGAGGATGCCGATCGTCGCGCGGCGGCCAAGCTTCCTCGTGCGCTCGAAGCGGCAGCGTCGAACGCCGACCTGGGCGTGGACGCGTGCATCGCGGCGGCGCAGTCGTCGCTGATGGGCGAGCAGCGCATCGCCCTGGAGTACCTCACCGTCGTCGACCCGGCGACGTTCCTCCCTGTCGAGGAGGGACACCGCGGTCGGGCGCTGGCGCTGATCGCCGCCACCGTGGGCGGTCACCGCTTCATCGACAACGCCGAGATCTCGCTGCGCTGAACGACGCTCGCCGGGGCTGCTCGGCCACGGGGGTCCCGCGCCCGGCGAATACACTGGGGGAGACCCCGAGGAGCTTTCACGATGACCGACGCGCCCGCGAACGACGCCGCCGAACCCACCGAAGACGACGTCTTCGAGCAGAAGGCCGTCCGCCTCGGTAAGCGCGAACGGCTGCTCGCCGAGCGCACCGACGCCGCGGGCGGTCCGTACCCGGTCGTCGTTCCCGTGACGGACACGATTCCGGCACTGCGCGAGCGCTACGGTGACCTCGAGGCGGGGGCCGAGACCGGCGTCACCGCCGGCGTCGCGGGCCGCGTGGTGTTCAGCCGCAACACCGGCAAGCTCTGTTTCGCCTCCCTGCAGGCCGGAGACGGCAGTCGCATCCAGGCGATGGTGTCGCTCGCCGCGGTCGGCGAGGAATCGCTGCAGGCCTGGAAGGAACTGGTCGACCTCGGCGATCACGTCTTCGTCTCGGGAGAGGTCATCTCGAGCCGTCGGGGCGAGCTGTCGATCATGGTCGCCGAGTGGCGGATCGCCGCGAAGGCCGTCCTGCCGCTGCCGAACCTCCACAGCGAGCTCAGCGAAGAGAGCCGCGTGCGCAGCCGCTTCCTCGATCTCATCGTGCGTGACCGTGCACGAGAGACCGTCCTCGCCCGTGCCAAGGTCAACGCCAGCCTGCGCCGCACGTTCACCGAGCGTGATTTCGTCGAGGTCGAGACCCCGATGCTGCAGGTCCAGCACGGTGGGGCGAGTGCGCGTCCCTTCGTCACGCACTCGAACGCATTCGACGCCGAGCTGTACCTGCGTATCGCGCCGGAACTCTTCCTCAAGCGCGCCGTGGTGGGCGGCATCGACCGCGCGTACGAGATCAACCGCAACTTCCGCAACGAGGGTGCCGACTCCACGCACAGCCCCGAGTTCGCGATGCTCGAGGCCTACCAGGCCTACACCGACTACAACGGGATCGCCGATCTCACGCAGACGCTCATCCAGAACGCCGCCGTCGCGGTCGCCGGTTCGACGACGGTGACGTGGGCCGACGGCACCGAGTACGACCTCGGCGGCGAGTGGGACCGGATCTCGATGTACGACTCGCTGTCGGAGGCGTCGGGCCGCTCGATCACTCCGCAGACCCCGCTCGATGAACTCCGTGCCTTCGGCGCCGAGGCCGGTGTCGACGCCCCCGCGCACGAAACGCACGGCAAGTGGGTCGAAGAGCTCTGGGAGCACTTCGTGAAGAGCGGTCTGACCCGCCCGACGTTCGTCATGGACTTCCCCGTCGACACCAGCCCCCTTGTCCGCGAGCACCGGTCGATCCCCGGTGTCGTCGAGAAGTGGGATCTGTACGTTCGCGGCTTCGAGCTGGCGACCGGGTACTCCGAGCTCGTCGACCCCGTCATTCAGCGCGAGCGCTTCGTCGAGCAGGCGACGCTCGCCGCGCGCGGCGACGTCGAAGCGATGTCGATCGACGAGGAGTTCCTGCGCGCTCTCGAGCACGGGATGCCCCCGACCGGCGGAATGGGAATGGGGATCGACCGCCTCCTCATGGCCATCACCGGGCTCGGCATCCGCGAGACGATCCTCTTCCCGCTCGTCAAGTGACGCGCGCCCGCGCTCAGCGCGGGACACGCTCGAACAACCATTCCGGGAGCCGGCCGCTGTCGGCCAGCGTCAGCACGATCGCTCCGAGCCCGTGATCGGGGTCGATCTCGAGCGCCGACTGCGCGTAGAAAGCGGCGTGTGTTCCACGCCCGGTGGCCCAGGCGAGCCAGGCGCAGGCCGCGAGCGGCCCGGGACGCCGGGAGCGCGGCGTCGTCGCCGCAACCTGACGGCACCGCTCGAGCGCGATGAGGACTCGATCGAGATCGGGCTGCGCGCCCTCGCCCCACATCGGGCGCGCGAGGTCTTCCGGATAGCCCACTCCGTCCGGAAAACGCGTCTGCGCTTGGAACACGGCATCGCCGGCGGTGATGTCACCGACCCACTGCATGAGGGCGACGTCGCGGAGCATCGGTCTTTCGAGAGCGAAGGCCAGGCTCGCGAGCCGGTGGCGGCCGTCCGGGGCCGAGAGGGGCTCGAGAACGCTCTCGAACAGCGCGGGCGGATCACTCAGTTCGTCGAGGATCGCCTCCGCGGCTCGGCGGCGCGACACGCTCAGACGGTCCCGTCGACGCGGGATGTCGAGCAGGCGGTCGACGTCGTCGAGCGCGCGACCAAGGCGCTCCTTCTCGGCGAGGTCGACGGTGGGCAGGCTTGCGCCGGCGGCCTGGTCGTGGTGGGGCGACGCCTCGGGAAGCTCGGGCCCCGCGGCGCTGATCTCGTCGAGCCCGTGCTCACCGGCGATCGCGGGGTCGAGGTAGCTGCTCCACCCGTTCGCGCCCACGACCAGCGCGTCGACGATGCGCAGTCCGCAGATGTGCGCACGTTCCCGGACGGCGTCGAGCAGCGCGCCGTGCGGCAGCGGATCCGAACCGACCACGGCGTCGTCGGTGTAGACGATCACCGTCACGGCATCCGCGAGGGGAACCTTGCACGCCATCCCGATGACCGTGGATGCGACGCGAGGGAGGTCGGGGCTGTCGTCGGCGGGGAGGTCGACGCGCAGAGCGGCGAGCGATCGCGATTTCGCGAAAGGGATGAGCACGAGGCTGCGCCGCGGGGTGCAGTGGAGCAGGTGCGGAACCAGGGCGAGCAGGGACAGGGGTGACGAGACGCGGATGACCGTGGACATGACGACGAGCGTCGTGGATCCGTGGATCGCGAAACGGCACGCGGCGGCGAAATGGGGACAGATCCTGCACATGGTCGAATGTGAAGGAGGAGTGCTGGGCCGGGACGGTGGGACCCCGGGTATCCTTGAGGGATGGACGACTCCTGGCTGCCGGTGTTGTGGGCGATTCTGCCGACCATCGTCGTGTCGGTGACGTTCTTCCTGATCCTGCGCGGGGCCATCCGCATGGATCGCACGGAGCGGAAGGCATACGCGCGCATCGAAGCGCAGGAGCGTGCGAAACGCGGTCTTCCTCCCGTCGCCGGCGACAGCGCGGCCCGCTAAACAGCGCCGCTGGCCGACGTCGGTCCCGTCGCGTGTCGGGGGTACTCACTACGCTGAGGGGACAACCCGCCCAGGAGGACCCGTGATCGACGCCACGTTCGAAGCGAGCTGGCTCGTCATCGCCTTCTTCGTCATCGACCTCGTGGTGCGTGTCGCCGCGATCATCGTCGTCCCGCGCAACCGTCGGCCCACCGCGGCGATGGCCTGGCTCCTCGCGATCTACTTCATCCCGTTCGTGGGCGTGTTCCTCTTCCTGCTCATCGGCAACCCCCGCTTGCCCCGCAAGCGTCGGCGCAAGCAGGCGGCGATCAACGAGTACATCCACGACACCAGCGCGTCGCTCGAGTTCGGAACCCTGCGCCCCAACGCCCCCGACTGGTTCCGCGCGCTGGTGCGGTTGAACCGCAACCTCGGTGCCATGCCCATCGCGGGAGACAACGCCGCGACCCTGATCTCCGACTACCAGCAGAGCCTCGATGCGATGGCCGACGCCATCCGCCAGGCGCGACGCTACGTGCACGTCGAGTTCTACATCCTGCAGTCGGACGAATCGACCGACAACTTCTTCCGCGCCCTCGAAGAGGCTGCTGAGCGCGGCGTGGTCGTCCGGGTGCTGCTGGATCACTGGGCCAACCGCGGCAAACCCTTCTACAAGAAGACCCTCCGACGACTCGATGCCATGGGGGCGCACTGGCACCTCATGCTGCCGGTGCAGCCGCTCCGCGGACGCTGGCAGCGACCCGATCTGCGCAACCACCGGAAGCTCCTCGTCATCGACGGCGACGTCGCCTACATGGGATCGCAGAACGTCACCGACTCCTCCTACAACCTTCGCAAGAACATCCGGCGCGGCCTGCACTGGGTCGACCTCATGGTGCGCGTGGAGGGGCCGGTGGTCGCCAGCATCAACGCCGTGTTCCTGTCCGACTGGTACAGCGAGACCGACGAGACCCTGCGCGACGAGATCGACCTGTTCAGCGTCACCACCGGCCCCGGCGAGCTCGATTGCCAGATCGTGCCGTCCGGACCGGGCTTCGATTTTCAGAACAACCTCAAGCTCTTCCTCGGACTGCTCTTCGCCGCACGCGAACGCATCATCATCGTCAGCCCGTACTTCGTTCCCGATGAGGCACTTCTCCTCGCGATCACCACCGCGTGCCAGCGCGGTGTGCACGTCGAACTGTTCGTCTCGGAAGAGGGAGACCAGGCGATGGTCTACCACGCGCAGCGCAGTTACTACGAGGCGCTCCTGCGAGCGGGTGTCGTCATCTGGATGTACCGCAAGCCGTTCATCCTGCACAGCAAGAGCGTGACGATCGACGACGAGGTCGCGGTCATCGGCTCGAGCAACATGGACATGCGCTCGTTCGGTCTGAACCTCGAGGTCTCGATGCTCGTCCGCGGGCAGGAGTTCGTCCGCGACATGCGCGGGGTCGAAGGCGTCTATCGCGGTCTCAGCCGTGAGCTCACGCTCGAAGAGTGGCGTCTGCAGCCGCTGCGGTCGACGATCCTCGACAACCTGGCTCGCCTCACCTCGGCGCTGCAGTAGACCGGGCCGCGGCTTTCGCCGCTGGCATCCAGGATTCTCGGCCACGATGGAGCGACGACAACTCGCCCCCGGAGGTCTCATGTCTCGTCGTCTCTCGCTCCTCGGGCTCCTCGGAGCCGGTCTGATCGTCGTGGGTGCCGCGACCGGATGCGCCACCGGCACCGCGTCCGCGCCGTCATCCTCGGGTTCATCCACCTCGACTCCGGATGCCACGGCCCCGGCCGAGTCGTCCGAGATCGGAGCCGCGTGGCTCAACGGGGGCCGCTCGCTCGCCCTCGTCACGTGGGGGAGCTCGTCGTGCGTCCCCCGGAGCACCGAGACCCCCACGATCGCCGACGGGGTCCTCACGGTGTCGCTCACCGCGTCGGAGGGCACCGCCTGCACCCGTGACATGGTTCCGCGGCCGACCCTGGTCTCTCTGCCGGGAGGGGTGGATCCCACGAAGGATCTCGAGATCGCGGTGAGCGGTGCCGCGACCGGAAAAGCGACGCTCGCGGGACTCGCGGCACCCGTCCAGGCTGAGGACTTCACGCCCAACGCCGGTTGGGTCGACGACTCGCTCGTGGCGATCATGACGTACGGGAGCTCCAGCTGCCCGCCGTCCGTCGAGACCGTGTCGGCCCAGGGCGACGCGATCGCGGTCGGCTTCGCGACGCCTCCGGCCGACCTCGTCTGTACGCTCGACATCGCTCCGCAGCTCAGCCTGGCCGACGTGACCGGCATCGGAGGGCCGGAGACCTCGAGCCTCGTGCTGTCGGGTGGGGGCGTAACGGCCGACGGCCCCGTACCGATCATCGGGAAGCGCTGACATCGTCGCGTTCGGCCCCCGCGAGGAATCGCGGGGGCCGATGTCATTCGCCCGGGCTTCCTCGCGAGGGGGAACAGCCGGACGGCTCAGTGCTCGATCACGAGCAGGTCGCCGACCTCGCAGTCCAGCGCGCGGCAGATGGCCGAGAGGGTCGAGTAGCGGATCGCCCGCGCGCGATCGTTCTTGAGCACCGAGAGGTTCACGATCGAGACGCCGACGATCTCGCTGAGGCGCGTGAGGGTCATGCCTCGCGACTCGAGGAGTTCGTCGAGTCGGCAGTGGATGCCGGTCGGTTCGTCGTCGGCTGCGGGGCTCATACGAGGCCCTCCGTGTCGCGCTGCAGGCGCGTGCCGTAGGTGAAGACGACGGACAGGGCGAGGACGCCCAGTCCGACCAGCATCCAGACCGGGTCGAAGGAGAACCCGATCACGAAGACCCCGCCCGCCGCCGGGTTGAGCTCGTCCGCGGCCATCATGCGACCCAGACCGCCGAGGCCCGCGGAGAGGATGCCGCCGATCAGCAGCGCGGCACCGGCGACCTGGGTGGCTGTGATGAGCGCGCGGTGGAATGGTCGACGCCACATCAGCAGGAGGAAGAAGAGGACGACAGCGCTGACGGTCAGCAGGGTCGTCAACGCGCTGAACGCCGCGCCGAGGACGAGAAGAGTGCGCGTCTGGCCGCCCAACCCCTCGGCGACGACGCGCGCCGAGTCGTACGTCGCGGAGACGATCGTCGCGCTGTCCGCGCCGGGGGTGAGGGGCACCGCGCTTTCGGTCAAGAGGCTGATCGCGCCGCTGCCTCCGGCGATGTCGATCGCCGCGCGGATCGCGGGGAGCGCGAGCGCGAAGCCCATCACCAGCCCCGCAGTGACGAACAGGATGACGGTGCCGCGCTCCATGCGGGCCGACACCCAGGACGGGTTGGCCATCACACGAGCCCTTCTGTATCGCGCTGCAGGCGGTCACCCACGGCGAAGACCGTCCCGGCGAGGCCGGCGACGAACGCGATCCCGAAGAGAGTCGGCACGTCGATGAGTTGGGTCGCGCCGCGATCGAAGGTGCGCTCCGAGAGCCACGCGATCGCACCGTTCGCGACCATGTTCTGGAAGAACGGGACACCGGCCACGCCGACGAGTGTCACGATCCCGGCTGCAGAGACGAGGCCCGTGTTGCGACGGCTGAAGATGCGACCGCGCAGGATGCTCGACGTGAGAAGGAGCAGCAGCGTCACCACGGCGACCACGACCGCGGCGAAGAGACCTTCCGCGATGAAGAGTGCGGCGAGGGAGGCGGGCGGCAGAGCGGGGGCGGTGATGACGGCGCCGGTGAGCTCCACCGGGACCGGGGCGCCGTTCGGACCGATCGGGGCTTGCGCGACCGTGTCGAGGAACGGGGCGGCGACCCGCACGTTCTGATTCGAGGCCGCGGCCGCGATGTTCACGATGCTGCGGACGACGGCCCAGATCGCGATGCCGATGCCGGCCACGACGAAGAACCAGAACGAGACGGTGTCGCCGCGAGAGAGGACCCGGGAGGTCGGACGGGGGGAGGCCATGACAACTCCTTATCGATGATCGTTGTTATCGGTTATCGATAAGTTAATGACTATCGATATGTTCCGCAAGCCCTGCCCCGCTTCCGGTATGCCCACGGCGAACACGGGGCTCTGGCATCCGGCCGCTGGTTACTCTCGATGTACGGCGCGCGGAGGCGTGCCTGTCAGCCCATTTCTGGAGGGACTGAGATGTTCGAGAGATTCACCGACCGTGCCCGTCGTGTGGTCGTCCTCGCCCAAGAAGAGGCGAAGATGCTCAACCACAACTACATCGGCACCGAGCACATCCTGCTCGGACTGATCCACGAGGGCGAGGGCGTCGCCGCGAAGGCGCTCGAGTCGCTCGGCATCTCGCTCGACGCCGTCCGCGAGCAGGTGCAGGACATCATCGGCCAGGGTCAGCAGCAGCCGACCGGCCACATCCCCTTCACGCCGCGTGCGAAGAAGGTGCTCGAGCTGTCGCTGCGCGAAGCGCTGCAGCTCGGCCACAACTACATCGGCACCGAGCACATCCTCCTCGGCCTCATCCGCGAGGGCGAGGGTGTCGCAGCGCAAGTGCTCGTCAAGCTCGGCGCCGACCTGAACAAGGTTCGCCAGCAGGTCATCCAGCTGCTCTCGGGCTACCAGGGCAAGGAGCCCGCGGGTGTCGCCACCGGCGCCGGCGAGCAGCAGTCCTCGGGTGCGCAGGGCGGGTCGGCCGTGCTCGACCAGTTCGGTCGCAACCTCACGCAGGCCGCGCGCGACAACAAGCTCGACCCCGTCATCGGTCGCGAGAAGGAGATCGAGCGGGTCATGCAGATCCTCTCGCGCCGCTCCAAGAACAACCCCGTCCTCATCGGTGAGCCCGGTGTCGGGAAGACGGCGGTCGTCGAAGGCTTGGCCCAGGCGATCGTCAAGGGCGACGTCCCCGAGACGCTGAAGGACAAGCAGGTCTACTCGCTCGACCTCGGATCTCTCATCGCCGGTTCCCGCTACCGCGGTGACTTCGAGGAGCGCCTGAAGAAGGTCACGAAGGAGATCCGCACGCGCGGCGACATCATCGTCTTCATCGACGAGATCCACACCCTCGTGGGTGCGGGTGCCGCCGAGGGCGCGATCGACGCGGCATCCATCCTCAAGCCGCTCCTCGCCCGCGGTGAGCTCCAGACGATCGGTGCCACCACGCTCGACGAGTACCGCAAGCACTTCGAGAAGGATGCCGCTCTCGAGCGCCGCTTCCAGCCGATCCAGGTCGCCGAGCCGAGCCTGCCCCACGCGATCAACATCCTGAAGGGGCTGCGCGATCGCTACGAGGCGCACCACAAGGTGCAGATCACCGACGGCGCGATCGTCGCGGCGGCGAACCTCGCCGACCGCTACATCAGCGACCGGTTCCTGCCCGATAAGGCCATCGACCTGATCGACGAGGCCGGTGCCCGCCTGCGTCTGTCGATCCTGTCGTCGCCGCCCGAGCTGCGCGAGTTCGACGAGAAGATCGCGAAGGTGCGCGAGCAGAAGGAGCAGGCCTCCGAGGAGCAGGACTTCGAGAAGGCCGCGTCGCTCCGCGACGAGGAGAAGTCGCTCCTGGCCGAGCGTCTGCGTCTCGAGAAGCAGTGGCGCTCGGGCGATGTCGCCTCCCACGCGGTCGTCGATGAGGGCCTGATCGCCGAGGTTCTGGCCCAGGCGACCGGCATCCCCGTCTTCAAGCTCACCGAAGAAGAGTCCAGCCGCCTCATGTTCATGGAGAAGGCGTTGCATCAGCGCGTCATCGGCCAGGAAGAGGCGATCGCGGCTCTTTCGCGCACGATCCGTCGTCAGCGCGCGGGCCTGAAGGACCCCAAGCGTCCGAGCGGCTCGTTCATCTTCGCCGGCCCCACGGGCGTCGGAAAGACCGAGCTGGCCAAGGCGCTCGCCGAGTTCCTCTTCGACGACGAGGGCGCGCTGATCTCCCTCGACATGTCGGAGTTCGGAGAGAAGCACACCGTCTCGCGTCTGTTCGGTGCCCCTCCCGGGTTCGTCGGCTTCGAAGAGGGCGGCCAGCTCACCGAGAAGGTGCGCCGCAAGCCGTTCTCGGTCGTGCTCTTCGACGAGATCGAGAAGGCCCACCCCGACATCTTCAACTCGCTCCTGCAGATCCTCGAAGAGGGTCGCCTGACCGACGGTCAGGGCCGCGTCATCGACTTCAAGAACACCGTGATCATCATGACGACCAACCTCGGTTCGTCGGCGATCGCCGGTGGTCCGGTCGGGTTCCAGGTCGAGGGCAGCGCGCAGACCTCGTACGAGCGGATGAAGGGCAAGGTCGACGAAGAGCTCAAGCGCCACTTCAAGCCCGAGTTCCTGAACCGTGTCGACGACGTCATCGTCTTCCCGCAGCTGAACAAGGAAGAGCTCCGTCAGATCGTCGGTCTGTTCGTGAAGCGTCTCGCCGACCGCCTGCTCGACCGTGACATGACCGTCGAGCTGTCGGACGACGCGAAGGACAAGCTCATCGAGATCGGCTTCGACCCGACCCTCGGTGCTCGTCCCCTCCGCCGCGCCATGCAGCGCGAGGTCGAGGACCGCCTCAGCGAGAAGATCCTGCACGGCGAGCTCGAGTCGGGCGACCACGTGAAGGTCGGCGTCGAGAACGGCCAGTTCACCTTCGACACCGCCCCGCGCGGCGAGAAGGTCGCGATCGGGGTCGGAACGGCCGGCGAGATCGCCGCCACCCCCGACACGCTCGCGGGCAGCTGACGCGTAACAGACAGGGACCCGGATGCCATGGCATCCGGGTCCCTTCTGCGTTGCGGCGTACGCTGGATGGATGACCTCATCCGCGCCGTTCGTCGTCCGCCCCGCCGGAACCGCCGACGTCCGCCGCATCCACGAACTCCTCGAGCCGTTCGTGCAGAAGCGCATCCTGCTCGGCAAAGACCTCGTGGTGCTCTACGGCTCGGTGCAGCAGTTCGTCGTCGCCGAGGCCGATGGCGTGGTCATCGGGTGCGGTGCTTTGCACGTGATGTGGGAAGACCTGGGTGAGATCCGCACCCTCATCGTGCACGACGAGTGGCTGCACCACGGCGTGGGCCGGGCGATCGTCGAAGAGCTGGAGCAGCGCGCGCGCGAGCTCGGCGTGAGCCGGCTGTTCTGCCTCACGTTCGAGGTCGACTTCTTCACGCGCCGCGGTTTCTCGCCGATCGGAGAGCAGGTCGTCGATCCCGACGTGTACTCGCAGCTCGTGCGCAGTCCCGACGAGGGCGTCGCCGAGTTCCTGGACCTCGCGCACGTGAAGCCCAACACACTGGGCAACACCCGCATGCTCAAGCACCTCTGAGCGTGCCGTGGGCTGAGCGCACAGCGAGGCCGAATACGCTGGAACGATGACCGATGCCCCCCGCAGGCGGCGGCAGTCCCCGGCGGTCTACCGTCGTCGCCGTCTCGCCGCCGCGCTCCTCGCGTTGATCGTGATCGGCCTCGTCGTGTGGCTCGTCGCGGCCCCGCCCTGGCGCTCCGCTCCCGCCTCCGACAGCGCTCCCGCCCCCGCCCCCACCGCTCCAGCCGCCGTGCCGACCCCGGCGGCCGACCCGACCACTCCGGCGGCCACCCCTGACCCGACCCCCAGCGCGAACGAATCCTCCGGGCCCGCGGAGTGCACGCCCGCCGACATCAAGGTCGAGGCGCTCTCCGACAAGAGTGAATACGGCCAGGGTGAGAACCCGCAGCTCTCGATCCGGCTGACGAACACCGGAGCCAGCCCGTGCGTCATGAACGTGGGCACCAGCGCGCAGTCGTTCACGGTGACCAGCGGCTCCGATGTGTGGTGGCGTTCGACGGACTGCCAGTCCGAGCCGAGCGACATGGAGGTCACCCTCGCCGCGGGGCAGACGGTCACCAGTTCGTCGCCCCTCACCTGGGATCGCACCCGTTCTTCCGTCGGCTCGTGCGAGAGCGAGCGTCCGTTCGCGCCCGGCGGCGGAGCGACGTACCACCTGAGCGTGTCGATCGGCGGCATCCCCTCCGCCGGGACGGCGTCGTTCATCCTGCAGTGATCTCGGCAGGCGCTGGTGTGGGGCACCGTTTTCCGTTTGGGGCGTGGAATACTCCGCCCCACACGGAATAACGCGCCCCAAACCAGGTGGGCCGACCCCGCGGGGCGAGCCGGGCCAGCAGGAGCGCGAGAAGAGAGGGGCGGATGCCATGGCATCCGCCCCTCTGCGGCTCCGTCAGGGGCGCTTCTCGCCGAAGACCTCACCCTCCATGGCGTCGTAGCCCTCCTTCTGCGGGTCGCCGTGTAGGCCACCCGAGAGGGCGTACTCCTCCTCGGGGGAGAGGACGAGGCGGTGCCGGCCGTAGATCGCGAAGGCGATGAAGATCACGGCGTAGACCACGATGATCGCGACGATCGCGAGCAGGTACGCCGGGTTCAGCAGAAGGCCGAAGAACACGACCGCGGCGATGATCGCCGCCGAGTAGGCCCCGAACAGCCCCCACGGGCTCTTGTAGGGGCGGACGGCGTTCGGGAACTTCTTGCGGAGCACGATGAACGAGACCATCTGCAGGAAGTACGCGAGCACCGCTCCCCACACCGCGATGTTCAGCACGATCGCGCCGGCGGGGCTGGCGTCGCCGCCGGCCGCCTGCACGATCACGAGGGCGAGGAAGCCCAGGACGGCGCCGAACACCAGCGCGACCCAGGGCGTCTTACGGGCGCCGGTGAGCGAGAGCCAGCGCGGGTAGTACCCGGCGCGCGAGAGCGAGTACATGTTGCGGCCGTAGGCGAACATGATGCCCATGAGGGATGCCAGCAGGCCGATCAGCGCGAGGAGCGACAGCAGGGCCGCCGCCTGATCCCCGACCATCGCGCGGAAGCCGTCGAGCAAGGGCTCGAGAGAGCCGCCGGTCTCTTCGGCCCCGAGGACGCCGGTGTTGAGGAACAGCACGATGAGGCCCGTGACGATCAGCGTGCCGCGCGCCCAGAGGCCGGCGCGGGGGATGTCGCGGGCGGGGTTGTGCGACTCCTCCGCGGCGAGGGGGAGTTCCTCGATGCCGAGGAAGAACCACATCGCGAACGGGAGGGCGAGCAGGATCGATCCGACGCCGAAGGGGAGGAACTCGGTGTTGCCGTCGGTCGGGGCGATGTTCCAGAGGGAGCCCCAGTCGAAGGCGCCGCTCGCGAGCGACATCACGCCGAAGACGACGATGATGCCGATCGAGATGATCGAGACGACGATCGCGAAGCCGAACGAGATGTTGGCACCCGCGGCGTTCAGGGCGATGAAGAGCGCGTAGAGGATGATCCACCAGACGAACGCCGGCAGGCTCACCCCGGTCAGCAGTTCGAGGGCGGAGTCGGCGTACTGGCCCGAGAAGTAGACGACGACAGCGGTGGTCGCGACGTACTCGATCGTCTCGGCGAGGCCCGTCGCGAGGCCTCCCCACGGCCCCATCGCCGAGCGCGCGAACGAGTAGGCGCCGCCCGTGTGCGGCATCGCGGCCGCCATCTCGCCGATCGAGAAGGTCAGGCCGTAGTACATGATCACGAGGATCACGAAGGCGATGAGCATGCCGCCGAAGCCGGCGAAGCCGATGCCGAAGTTCCAGCCCGAGAAGTCGCCGGAGATGACGGCGGCGACGGCGAGGCCCCAGAGGCCCCACACGCCGGCCGAACGTTTGAGCGTGCGTTTCTCGAAGTACGAGGAATCCGTTGCCGTATAGGTGGCTCCGGCGACCTTTTTGCGGGAACTGCTCGAGGTGGACATGTGACCTCCAGAAGGATGCGGGCAGGCGGCGGGCTCGCCTTGCGGGAAATCATGGCCTTCTATTGGTCGACCTGTCTACCTTTGGCGTGTAAGTTCCTCGTTACGTCCTCCGCACGCGAGGACGACGAGCACGCGAGAGGGAAACCATGGCGGGCAATCTCACCACCGCAGAATTGGATGCCGCGATCGACAGCGGCGAGATCGACACGGTCATCGTGGCGTTCCCCGACGCGCAGGGTCGCCTCGTCGGCAAGCGGGTCGCCGCGCGGTTCTGGCGCGACGAGGTGCTGCCGCGCGGAGCGGAGGCCTGCAACTACCTGCTCTCGGTCGACGTCGACCTCAACACCGTCGACGGATACGCGATGTCGAGCTGGGACAAGGGCTACGGCGACATGCTGCTGGTCCCGGATCTCGAGACGCTCCGCCGTGTCCCCTGGCAGCCCGGGACCGCCCTGGTCATGGCCGACCTCGCCTGGGAGGACCGCGAGCACGTCGCGCAGTCGCCGCGTGGCATCCTGAACGCCCAGCGCGCTCGGCTGGCCGAGCGGGGACTGACCGCCTACGCGGGCACCGAGCTCGAGTTCATCGTCTTCGACGACTCGTTCCGGGAGGCGTGGGCGAAGGGCTACACGGGGCTCCGGGCCTCGACCGACTACAACGTCGACTACAACCTGCTCGCCACCACCCGGCTCGAGCCCCTCCTGCGCGACATCCGCGTCGGGATGGACGGCGCGGGCATGTACTGCGAGGGCGTGAAGGGCGAGTGCAACTTCGGTCAGCAGGAGATCGCGTTCCGCTACGCCGAAGCCCTCGAGACGGCCGACAATCACACGATCTACAAGAACGGCGCGAAAGAGATCGCCGACCGGCACGGCAAGTCGCTGACGTTCATGGCGAAGTTCAACGAACGCGAGGGCAACAGCTGCCACATCCACCTCTCCGTCCGCGGTGACGACGGCACCGCCGTCATGGCGGGCGACGGGGAGCACGGCTTCAGCCCCCTCATGGAGCACTGGATCGCCGGCATCCTGGCCACCCTCCGCGAGTTCACGCTGCTGTACGCCCCCACGATCAACTCGTACAAGCGGTTCGCCCTCGGCTCGTTCGCGCCGACCGGCATCGCGTGGGGCGTCGACAACCGCACCTGCGCGCTGCGCGTCGTGGGGCATGGCTCGTCGCTGCGCGTCGAGAACCGTGTGCCGGGCGGGGACGTCAACCCGTACCTCGCGATCTCGGCGATCATCGCCGGGGGACTGTACGGCATCGAGAACGAGCTCCCGCTGCCCGCTCCGCTGACGGGCAACGCCTACACCTCCGGTGTCGACACGCTGCCGACGACTCTGCGCGAGGCTGCGCGGCTCTTCTCGGGGTCGACCATCGCTCGTGCCGCTTTCGGTGACGAGGTCGTCGAGCACTATCTCAACCAGGCGCGCATCGAGGTCGAAGCCTTCGACGCCGCCGTGACCGACTGGGAGCGCGTGCGTGGTTTCGAACGTCTCTGATCCGGCCCGGACCCCCGTCGTCGGGCTCACGACCTATCTGGAGCGCGCGAAGCAGGGCGTGTGGGACGTGCGCGCGGCGTTCCTTCCGCAGCAGTACTTCGACTCCGTCACCGCCTCGGGTGCCACCGCCGTGCTCCTGCCGCCGCAACCGCGTCCCGAGCAGGCTGCCGCCGCGGTGCTCGACGGTCTCGACGGGCTGATCCTCACGGGCGGGCTCGACGTGCAGCCCGAGCTCTACGGCGCCGAGCGCCACCCGCTGACCGACCCCGCGCGCGCCGACCGCGACGCGTGGGAGCTCGCGCTCCTGGCCGGGGCGCGGGAGCGCGGCATCCCGGTCTTCGGCATCTGCCGGGGTCTTCAGCTGATCAACGTCGCCCTCGGGGGCACCCTGCACCAGCACCTGCCCGAAACCCTCGGCACCGAGCGTTACCGGATCGGCGGGGGCGTCTTCGCCGAGAACACCGTCGAGGTGGATGCCGGAACCCGGCTCGCCGGCCTCGTCGGGGCAGGGGAGCTCACGGTCCACAGCTACCACCACCAGGGCGTCGACCGCGTCGGTGAGGGACTCCACGTGACCGCGCGGACCGACGACGGGCTCGTGCAGGCCGTCGAGATGCCGGGCGACGACTACCTCGTCGCCGTGCAGTGGCATCCGGAGGAGAACGCCGAGGACCGGCGGCTGTTCCTCGGGCTCGTCGCTGCCGCCGCGCGTTACCGGGCGTCCCGCGCGGGCACCGCCGCCGCTTCAGCCGTTTCCGATTCCTCCGCGCACCAGGGAGCCCTCGCATGAGCACCTTCACCGTCATCGACCCCTCGACGGGGTCGCCGATCACCACGCTCGAGCGCGCCGAGATCGATCAGGTGGATGCCGCCGTCGCCGAGGCCGTGCGTGCGCAGCGCGCGTGGGCGGCGCTCGCCCCCGTCGCCCGCGCCGACGCGCTGCGGTCGTTCGCTCGGGTCGTCGAGGCACACGTCGAGGAGCTCGCGGCGCTGGAGGTTCGCAACTCCGGCCACCCCATCGGCTCGGCCCGGTGGGAGGCGCAACACGTCGCCCAGGTGCTCAACTACTATGCCGGCGCCCCGGAACGCCTGATCGGGTCGCAGATCCCGGTCGCCGGCGGGCTCGATGTGACCTACCACGAGCCGTACGGCGTGGTCGGGATCATCGTGCCGTGGAACTTCCCGATGACCATCGCCGCGTGGGGCTTCGCCCCCGCGCTCGCCGCGGGGAACGCCGTCGTGCTCAAACCGGCGGAGCTGACGCCCCTGACCGCGATCCGCCTCGGCGAACTCGCTCTCGAAGCGGGCCTGCCCGAGGGGCTCTTCCAGGTCGTGGTCGGCTCGGGTTCGGTCGTCGGGCAGCGGTTCGTGTCGCACCCCGACGTGCACAAGGTCGTCTTCACGGGATCGACCGAGGTCGGCACCGAGGTCGCGGCGGGATGCGCGCGGATGCTCAAGCCCGTGACCCTCGAACTCGGCGGGAAGAGCGCCAACATCGTCTTCGCGGATGCCGACCTCGAGAAGGCCGCGGCCGGCGTACCCGGCTCGGTGTTCGACAACGCCGGTCAGGACTGCTGCGCCCGCAGCCGACTGCTGGTGCAGCGGAGCGTCTACGACCGGTTCCTCGAGATGCTCGAGCCCGCCGTCGCCGCGTGGAAGGTCGGCGACCCGCACGACGAGGACACGCAGATGGGGCCGCTCATCTCGGCATCCCACCGCTCCAGCGTGCAGAGCTTCCTCGACGGGACGGACGTCGCCTTCCGCGGATCCGCGCCGGAGGGCGACGGCTTCTGGTTCGCCCCCGCGGTCGTGCTCGCCCAGCCCGGCGACCGCATCGCGCGCGACGAGGTCTTCGGGCCCGTGCTCGCCGTGATGCCCTTCGACGACGAAGCGGATGCCATCCGCCTGGCGAACGACACCGCCTATGGTCTCGCGGGGTCCATCTGGACCGAGAGCCTGGGGCGTGGCATCCGGGTCTCCCGCGGGGTGCGCAGCGGCGTGCTGTCGGTGAACTCGCACTCGTCGGTGCGGTACGCGACGCCCTTCGGCGGCATGAAGGCCTCCGGTCTCGGCCGGGAGCTCGGACCGGATGCCGCCGAGCACTTCACCGAGGTGAAGAACGTGTTCTACGCCACCGAGTGACCCCTCATCCCTCTCCACCCCCACGCCTAAGGAACCACAGCTCATGACCATCGATCTCACCCAGCGCCTCGGCGACCGCGTCGCCATCGTCACCGGCGGTGCCAGCGGCATCGGCCTCGCCACCGCCCGTCGGTTCGCCGCCGAGGGCGCCCGCGTCGTGATCGCCGACCTCGACGAGACCACCGGTACCGCCGCGGCCGAGGAGGTCGGCGGGGTGTTCCGGCAGGTGAACGTCGCCGACGAGGCATCCGTCGACGCTCTCTTCGACGGCGTCGCCGCCGACCTCGGCAGCGTCGACATCGCGTTCAACAACGCCGGTATCTCGCCCGCCGACGACGACTCGATCGAGACCACAGAACTGCCCGCGTGGGACCGTGTGCAGGACGTGAACCTCAAGAGCGTGTATCTCTGCTCGCGCGCGGCGCTGCGACACATGGTGCCGGCCGGCAAGGGGTCGATCATCAACACGGCCTCGTTCGTCGCACTGCTGGGATCGGCGACCTCGCAGATCTCGTACACCGCCTCGAAGGGCGGCGTGCTCGCGATGACGCGCGAGCTGGGTGTGCAGTTCGCCCGCCAGGGGATCCGCGTGAACGCGCTGTGCCCGGGGCCGGTGAACACGCCCCTGCTCCAGGAGCTGTTCGCCAAAGACCCCGAGCGTGCGCAGCGTCGCCTCGTGCACGTGCCGATGGGGCGGTTCGCGGAGCCCGAGGAGATGGCCGCGGCCGTGGCGTTCCTGGCATCCGACGATGCGTCGTTCATCACCGCGACGGCCTTCGTCGTCGACGGCGGGATCACCAACGCGTACGTCACGCCGCTCTGAGCCGTCGACCGTGACAGGCTGAGACGGTGACCGACGCCCCGCTCGACGACCTGCGCCGGGCCGTCTACCGGCCCGTGCGCAGCGGGAACGCGCTCGAGGACACGACCGCGCGCATCGTGCAGACGGTTCGCCTGGGTCTCGTCGCGCCGGGGGAGTCGCTGCCCGCGGAGCGCGAGCTCGCCGCGCTGTACGGCGTCAGCCGTGACACGGTGCGGGAGGCCCTGCGCGAGCTGTCCGACGCGGGGTGGCTCGAGACGCGGCGCGGTCGGTACGGCGGGACGTTCGTCGTCGATCCGGTACCGCGGCCCTCGGGACCGGCGGAGGTGTCCGCGGCAGAGCTCGACGACGTCGTGGCGCTGCGTGGCGTCCTCGAGCCAGGGGCCGCGTGGGCCGCGGCGGCGCGCTCGCTGTCGGCGGACGAGCGCGACGTGCTCTGGGCGCGGCACGAAGCGGCGGCGCGGGCCGAAGGGGCGGACTACCGCCGACTCGACACGCTCCTGCACCTGACGATCGCGGAGGTCGCCGGCATCCCGTCTCTCGTTCCCCTCGTCGCGGACAATCGCGCGAAGATCAACGCCTGGCTCGACACGTTTCCGCTCCTGCCGCGCAACATCGACCATTCCACCTCGCAGCATGCCGCGATCGTGTCGGCGATCCTCGCCGGGAGACCGGATGCCGCCCACGCGGCGATGCGCGACCATCTCGCCGGCTCTGAAGCGCTGTTGCGCGGGTTCCTGGCGTAGCGCGGGGGTGGCTGTCGGTGCCGGGCGGAGCTGTGGTGGCGAGGGGAGGAGATTCGGCGACGGGAGGACGCTCGCGTACGTATGGGTCCTCCGGTCGCCGTATCTCCTCCGCTGAGCACGGGTGCGGGCGCGCGGATAGGCTCGGAGGATGGCCGCGGGCAAGAAACGCAAGGGGAAGAAGGTCGATGTGGAGTTCAAGAACACCGCGCTGACCGACGCACTTCAGACGCAGGACATGGCCGCGATCGCCTTCGCCCTGCGGCACGGCCCGACCGTCGTCCCGCTGATGAGGGCCGGCGACGCCGACAACCCGCTCGACATGGGCGAGGTCTGGACATACCGCGACCCGAACACGGGACAGGTCGCTCTTCTGCTCTTCAGCGACGCGGCGCACAAGCCCGTGACCCTGCCGCCGCACGTCGCCCTGCAGTCGCCCCAGTGGCTGCGGACCTTCCTCGGAATGCATGAGGAGGAGCTCACGACGGTGTTCATCGACATCGCCGGACCGCACCCCATCCAGGCGAGCCCCGCCGACCTGATCGCCGCGCTCGACGCCTGAGCGTCGCCGCGGGGTTTCTCCCTGTTGAGTGTCCACAACACCCGGACCGTTCGGAAAAGCGACCGGGTGTTTTGGACACTCGATCGGGCTGCCGAACGTGGGAGCGCGGGACGCGCGAGCGATATGTCGCGGGTGAATGACGCGACTCGCGCGGGTGATGCGAGGGTGACAGACTCGGAGACATGGAGTACGTGATCACCGCGGCCGTGTGCGCCGCTGGACTCGTCATCCCCGTGGTGCTCGGCATGACGTCGCCGCACCGTCGCCGGCGGTCCGCCCCTCCCGGGCGCTGACCCGCGCTCTACCGAGGCGCCTCGAGGCAGGAGCGGCGGTCGACCGTATCGAGTGCGCGGAGTCAGAAGCCGGGTTCGCTGTCGTCGCGCGGCATGCCGCGCACCTGCAGCTCGTTGAGGGCCTGCGCCAGCTTGCGCGAGGAGGCATCGAGCACGGTGTGATACCCGAGACGCTTCGCCTCGGACGCGCGTTGCGCGGCCTGCGTCACGTTGCGGATCTCGCCCGTCAGCGTCAACTCGCCGATCGCCGCGAGGCGCTTCGAGACCTTGCGGTTCTTCACGGCGTTGGCCACCGCGATCGCGATCGCGAGGTCGGCCGCGGGCTCGACGAGCCTCACCCCGCCGACCGTGGACACGTAGACGTCGCGGTCGGACAGCCTCAGGCCCATCCGGCTCTCGAGCACCGCCAGGACCATCGCCACGCGCGATGAATCGACGCCGTTGACGATGCGACGCGGATTCGGCGCGGTCTGCCGCACGGCGAGGGCCTGGATCTCGACGGGCAAAGCGCGTCGGCCCTCCATCGCGATCGTCACGCACGTGCCCGGTTCGGGCTCGCCGTGCCCGAGGAAGAGCGCGCTCGGATCGGCGACCTCAGCGATGCCGGTGCCGGTCATGTCGAAGCAGCCGACCTCGTCCGTCGGTCCGAAGCGGTTCTTGAGTGCACGCACGAAGCGCAGCGACGTCTGCCGGTCGCCCTCGAAGTGGCAGACGACGTCGACGAGGTGCTCGAGGATGCGGGGACCTGCGATCGAACCGTCTTTGGTCACGTGGCCGACCAGGATGATCGGCAGTCCGCGCTCCTTCGCGACACGGATGAGGGCGGATGCCACCTCCCGCACCTGCGCGGGCTGGCCCGCCGCTCCATCGCTGTGGGCCGAGGAGATCGTCTGCACCGAGTCGACGATCAGCAGGCCGGGCTCGACCTGGTCGACGTGACCGAGGATCGTGGCGAGGTCGGTCTCGGAGGCCAGGAACAACTCGTCGTGGAGCGCTCCCGTGCGCTCGGCGCGCAGCCGCACCTGGGCGGCCGACTCTTCGCCGCTCGCGTACAGCACGCGACGCCCGGCGTGAGCGCTCTTCGCCGCGACCTCGAGCAGCAGCGTCGACTTGCCGACACCGGGCTCGCCGCTGAGCAGGATCGCCGCGCCGGGGACGATGCCGCCGCCCAGCACCCGGTCGAACTCTCCCACTCCGCTCGTGCGACGCGGGGCGTCTTGCGTGTCGATCTCGGTGATGCGCCGCGCCGCTCGCGCGGCGCCCGGCGCCACCGGCACGATCGAGCGCACGATGCCCGTCTGCTCGGCGGCCTCGACGACCGTGCCCCACGACTGGCACTCGCCGCAGCGGCCGACCCACTTCAGCGTCGTCCATCCGCACTCGGTGCACCGGTACGGAGCAGGGGCGGTAGCGGGACGTCGGGATGCCATGTGCCCAGGCTACGCGGGGCCTCCGACATCGATCCGTCGGGGCACGGCATCCGGGATCAGGGGAGAGGGGTGCCGAACTTCAGGGCTGCCTCTTCGAACCGCGCGGCGAGGCGGGGCCACCGGTCCTCGGCGCCGAAGCGGTCGCGGGCCGCCACGAACTGTGCGCGGGCGTCGTCGGTGCGACCGGTCGCGCAGAACCAGGCGAAGAGGTCGTCATCGAGGACGTACCCGTTGTCGAGAAGAGTGCGCGCGAGAGATGGCGCGTCGGTGATCGCGTCGAGGTGCGCCACCACCTGCTCGATCGCCGCCGGGAGCGCAGTGCCGAGGGCATCGGCATCCCGCTCCACGTCGACACGATCGCTCGGCCAGTCGCTGATGGCCTCGAACCGTGTCGAGTACTGCGCTGTCGCGCGGGTGAGATCGTCGGGGACGGAGCGTCCGATCGCGCGGTCGAGCTCCGCCACGTATGCCGACGCGTTGACGTAGAACCGCACGCCGGTGGCGGTGTTGCCGTGGCTGCGCTGCACGTCGACCGTGTGTGCGACACCGTCGCGGACGCGCGTCCAGACGTATCTCTTCTTGCGGAACCCGTGTCGCTTGAGCACCCCGCCGATCGCGGCGACGGCTTCGGCGAAACGATCCTCGATGTCGCTCATACGCCGATGCTACCGACGCGGATCAGCCGCGCAGCGAGTCGGCGACGGTCGTCAGCGCGTCGGCGGAGCGGCGCAGAAGTGCCAGCTCCGGGTCGGAGAACGGGGTGCCCGTCAGGGGGACGGCGCCCTTCGCGCTGACGATCGAGGGGACCGACAGGGCCATGCCGCTGATGCCGTGGAAGTCCTCGAGGACGGTGCTGACGGGCAGGATCGCGTGCTCGTCGCGCAGGATCGCCTCGACGATGCGAGCGCTCGAGAGTCCGATCGCGTAGTTCGTGGCGCCCTTGCCCTGGATGACCTTGTAGGCGGCGTCGCGGACGTCGACGGCGATGGCATCCAATTCGTCCTTCGTGAAGCGCCCGCCGTCGGGGCGGTCGAAATCGGTGATCGGGATCGATCCGATCGTCGCGGTGGACCAGAGCGGGAACTCGGTGTCGCCGTGCTCGCCGACGATCCAGGCGTGCACGCTCGAGGTGGCGACGCCCGCGCGCTGCGCGAGCTTCCAGCGCAAGCGCGAGGTGTCGAGCACGGTGCCGGACGCGAAGATGCGGCGGGTCGGAAGGCCGGTCGCCTCCTGTGCGAGAACGGTCAGGACGTCGCACGGGTTCGTGACGATCACGTAGACGGCGTTCGGAGCGACCTCGAGCAGCTTCGGCATCATGTCGCGGATGATGCGCGCGTTCGTCGCGGCGAGCTCGGTGCGCGTCTGTCCGGGATTCTGCTTCGCACCCGCGGTGATGACGACGACGTGCGAGCCCTCGGCCACAGATACGTCGCTACCGCCCACGATGTCGCTCGAACCGGTGAACTGCGTGCCGTGGGCGAGGTCGAGTACCTCGGCCTCGACCTTCGCCTCGGCGATGTCGTACAGCG
Organism: Microbacterium sp. NPDC086615; assembly: GCF_040686055.1. Lineage (NCBI taxonomy): Bacteria > Bacillati > Actinomycetota > Actinomycetes > Micrococcales > Microbacteriaceae > Microbacterium > Microbacterium sp. NPDC086615. The sequence continues at coordinate 637 of NZ_JBFBJJ010000008.1, read as the reverse complement.
CCACGTGCCGTGCCGACCCCCGGATGAGAGCGGCGTACGCGACGCTCGCCCCCACGCTTCCCGCGCCCACGACCGTCAGCTTGGAGTTCTCTATCACGCTCATGACTCGATCCTGGCAGCGGGGTGGGACCGGTGCCAGGGCGGTCGTTCGACGGTGGATGAACGGATGCCGCGGGGTCGGGGTACCGGTCGGTTCGGGCCTGTGGGGTTGGCGCGGCGGGTGGGGCGGGCCGAACTCCTGAGTTTCCGTACGGATCGACTCCTAGGAGGGTCTCGGGGGCTCGCGGGGGCGATTTCTCAGGAGTTTCGCCCGCGCCGGGGGCGGAGCGATGGCCGGATTCGCGGCATCCGCTCATCTGTCGTAAGCTGGTCGGCGGTGACGTGTCCGAGCGGCCGAAGGTGCAACTCTCGAAAAGTTGTGTAGGGTAACCCCCTACCGTGGGTTCAAATCCCACCGTCACCGCCACCACGAAGGCCCCGACTCCCGCGGAATCACGCGGCAGGCGGGGCCTTCGTCATTTCTTTCACGCCGCGGAGTCGGGGGCTTATAGGCAAGAACGTGTGGATGGCTCGGGCGTGTCAGCTCCGTCCTGCCCATCCGGTTCGGATCCAGAGGCCTTCCTCGGCGGTGACGGCG
>NZ_JBFBJJ010000007.1:0-174560 GCF_040686055.1 Microbacterium sp. NPDC086615 | reverse complement strand
CCTCGAACAACTCTCCCTCGTCTACCCCGAACGCATCCACCGCTACCTCTAACCCCCGAGACACCACCCACTTACACACACAACTTGACAGGCTCGTGTCCGTCCCCGAACCTGACCTCACCCAGCTCCGCGTGATCTTCAACCGCTACCGCGAGCAGTCAGGGATGACATTTGAGCAGCTAGCCGAACACTCTGGGATCAGTAGGCAAACGCTTCTGAACATCTCGTCTGGCAAGTACAACGGGGACCTCAGGACATGGTTGAAGCTCTCGCGGTCTTTCGGCGAAGAAGTTGATCGACTATTGGATGACGTTTGGCCACAAGAACCAAGCGCTAACTGATCGAGGGCGTAGCTCGCCTTCTCCCGGCCGCCGTGGGCAACATTCGGCGTACCAGGCGGTGAATACATTTCGAGTCCAGCACGGCGTGCGGGCTGACGATGATGCAGACCAACTTGCTTGGCACGTCGCGCGTCCGACTCCGCGCTCACGTCGCACTACTCACATCACGCGAATCAGCCGCGGATACAACGCAAGCCCAGCCAACATCGCGAGCTAACGAAGCGCCAGAAGCGCACCGGCAATCTTGTCCTCCAGCCGACCGTAGGATCCCGATGAATGGAGGTGATCTCCTTCGAGGTAGATCTCCGCATCGTTCGTGTACTCGGTACTCGCGGGTCGGATGACCGGCTGTAGGGGCGTCAGTGCGATCCTCTCGTACCTAGGACCGTCAAGTTCGTTTCGCGACCAGGTCCGGGACGGGTGAATGTCTCGTACGCCCAACTCCGCAGCAGCCTCGGACACGAAAACCTCCCAACCCTCCGGGGGTGAATAAGACTGCGGGAACCAAGTTGTAGGAGTGTATGCGCTGAGCATGCCGTCGTCGCTGAGAAAGAATTCGCCGAGCATCCAACCTCCCACCTCGTGCACGATCCCGTACGGCCAGGACCAGTCGCTCGTGGGAGCAACCGTGACAAAGGAGAGCCCTGACTTCGGTCGAGGGTTCGCGCGTAGCCAATCAGACGCTGCTGTCGCGAGCGTGTCGATCCTTTTGCGTATGTCCGCGAGTACCACCGCGTCGGCGGCCGCCTGTCGCACCTCAGCCTCAGCTTGCGTGGACGACTGCTCTCGAATCCTGTCCATTGCCTCGCCCAGACCCATGCCCGCCCCCAAATCGCAGTCGACACCACATTTGGCAATCAGTTTCCTAGACGCGCACTGACGTTAGCAACTGTTCGCTAGTCATCAGGATGGGCCTACATAGAGCCTGAATCGACCTGGCTCTCGTTCCTCACACCCGACGCCGGTCTTCGAGGTGCCCTTCTTCCAGGAGGCGCCGAAAAACGAGTGAGCGTCTGCGTATCGTGCTCTCGCTGTATCCTCGCCGGCGTAGCAACGCCACGTACTGCTTCTTATCCTTGTCGGTAAGCGCGAGCACGTCCTTGTCGCGCTCCACCGCCCACTCAAACCAATCCTGCAAGTCTGCCCAATAAGCACGGGCGGTGTTGTAGCCGTAGTTGACCAGCAGCGCCTCGCGCCGGTCGGCGAACTCTTGCCACCGTTCCGGGATCTCTGGAGCGAACGGCATCGAGTCGTCCGGATACCGCTCGCCTGCCATGCCCTCAGAGTAGCACTGGGTGTTATCACGCTTATGCTTTATCCCAGGTCAACGGCGCTTTTAAGCTCACCTTCGTCACCACTTCGGTGGCCCTGGTCTCAGGATCAGGTCAGACGAAAGGAGTCGTCTCATGTTTGAGACGAAGAAAGAGCTGGCACCGCTCGGCGGTGCCTTCAGCTCCACCGGGTTGGCTCAGATGGGCGCTGGTATGCAGCGTCAGACAAGCCGCGAGGTGGAGCGTGTGCAGGGCCAGGCGATCGTGGCGGAGGTGCACGAGCAGGCCCGCGGCTTCATCGCGCACACGATGCTGCAGAACGTCGGTGCGCTGACGTCGCTGGAGCAGCACCTGATCCAGGTCGCCCCGCTCGGCGAAGCCCGCTACAAGCACATCGTGGACGCCTACGCCATGGGCGCCGCCGCGAAGCTGACGCGCTGGTGACTCCGTGTCGCTCATCGCTGTGTTCGGTGTCTGGCTCGCGGTCATCCTTGGGGCGTGCGCGGTGGCCGTCGTGATCGAGCGCGGTGTCCTCGGCCGCGTCGAGGACTGGCACCGCCGCCGCCAGGATCGCAAGCGCGCCCGTATCGAGGCGGAGCTCGACCGTACCCAGGCCGAGCTCCGCCAGACGATCCTCCAGCTCGCCGCCGCCTTGAACGGCGACGCGCTGGAGGCCCGCAAGGCCCTGATCCGCGAGTCGTACCTGGCCCGCGGCGAGGTGCCGAAGGAGTAGATCCCCAAGGCCGGCCGGGGCGGCGACATCACAAACGTGTGCGTGGATTGCACCGCCCCGGCCCTCCTCCTCGCCGCCCGCGCCGACCCACGGCGCGGGCGGCGTTCACGTCCTGTGGATGAGGGCGTGTGCTTTGTGCAACACGCTCACGGTTATCCACACCCCCACCTCTGACACGCCGTCACGGGGCCGTCGCCTGTCGCGATCGGACGGTTGCTGAAACGCAGCTGAGAGCGCATAACCAGGGGGCAGCCCCGCACGGCCTCTCATACTCGGCCGTCATTCCCAGCGGGTAAAGACCGCTGCGGGAAGGAGCACATTCTCATGCACACCACCAACACCAACACGACACCCGCGTCGACGGACACCGACGGCATCGCCGCGGTGACCCCGGGCTGCCTGGCCCAGTACAAGACGATCCTCGTCGACCCGCCCTGGCCGACCGGCCAGCAGGGCAAGTACGGCGCGGAGCACCATTACAGCCTGATGACCCTTGAGCGCATCAAGGCGATGCCGGTCGGCGACCTCGCCGCCGACAACGCCCACCTCTACCTCTGGTGCTACCCGGCCACCCGCTACATCGCGGAGGACACCATGCGCGCCTGGGGGTTCGAGTTCAAGGATGAGTTCGTCTGGGGCAAAGACCAGATGGGCCTCGGCCAGTACTTCCGCCACGCCCACGAGACGCTGCTGCTCGGTGTAAAGGGGAAGCTGCCGGTGAAGTTCCGCGGGCAGCGGTCGTTCGCGATGCTGCCCCGCCAGGACCACTCTCACAAGCCGGAGGAGTGCCACGTCATGATCCAGCGCCTCAGCCCCGGCCCCTACCTGGAGCTCTTCGCCCGTCGCCCGATGCCGGGCTGGGACGTCTGGGGCAACCAGGTGACCGCAACGATCTCGATCCCGGGCTACCCCGTGCCCAGCGACATCAAGAAGGCCAAGGGCTCCAGCGGCACCGTCGTCATCGACGAGGAGGCCGCCGATGCCTAGCCACGTCGGCCTCCTCCGCCGTCTTTCTCGTCTCTTGAATGGAGTGCTTCATGTCCTCTTCCGACCGTGGCCCGCTGGAGGCGGCGAAGGCCTTCGCCTGGACCGTGTTCCTCGTCGCCCTGCTGCTCTCCGGAGCCGTCTGGCTCATCCAGCAGGTCTGGTTCTGGCTGCTCGTCATCCTCGCCGTCGTTCTGCTCGTCGTCGGGCTGGTGTGGTGGTGGCGCGTGCGCCGCGACCGGTGGTGAAGGAGACCCGCCGATGAGCCGCTCATCGTCTCCGAAGCGTGGTCGGGGACGTCCGCGCCGCGAGTACCGCATCCGTGTCCGCGGCGAACGCCGTGCACAGCCGGACTACGACAAGCTGGCCCGTGCCCTCCTCGAGCACGCCGCCATGGAAGAAGCCAAGCGCCGCACCAACCTCACCGACACGACCGACAGCACGGCCACGACGGGCGCCAAGATCGACGGCGGCGACACCCCGTCGACCGACAACTCTGACGACGGGGACGCCGATGACTGACTCCTGGCGTCAGCTGCATTGGCCGCGCCCCTTCGACGCGGCCAATGCCCTGGGGTTCCTGGAGACCCTGGCAGCGGATGAGTCCCGTGGGCCGGTCGTGTTCGAGGCCCGCGCCGAGGGCGGTGCCATCCGTCACCTCATGGGTGGGCACCGCACCACGCTCTCCGGCATAAGTAGCAGCCTGCGGCGTCTCCTTCCCGGCGTCGCCGTCACCGACCTCGACGGCGACCGGGTGCCGGTGGAGCGGGCGGGGCGCGTGCGGATTCGCCAGCGGAACCTCGGACTTAGCCTCGACACCACCGGTACTGCCCTCCGTGCCCTCTACGCCGCACTTTCCGGCGCGGTGGGGAAGGGGGACGTGTTGGTGCTGCAGGTCATCCTCGGTGCCAGCGTCCCGCCCCAGCCGTTGCCGGTCTCGACGCCGGATCCGAACCTCAGTCTGTTCGGCCTCATCACGAAAGGCAGCCGTCCCGCGCCGCTGGAGATCCGGGCGGATCTGCGCGACAAGCTCGCCCAGTACCGGTTCCGCGCCACGATCCGCATCGGCGTCACCGCCTCGAGCCCCGTCCGCCGCCGCCTCCTCGTCCACGCCGTCCTCGCCGCCCTCCGCCAACTCCAGACCGGCTCGACCCGCATCGACCTCGTCTCCGACCGCCCCGAACTGGTCGACGACGCCGTCATCCCGGCGAAAAAGCCGCTGCGCCTCACCGCCGCCGAAGCCCTCTGCCTCGTCGGCTGGCCCACTGGCGACACCGCACTCCCCGGCATGCCCCCGATCTACCCGCGGCTGGTCGCCCCGCCTACGGGCTACAAACCGAGCAAGGAACGGGTGTTCGCGCGCACCAGTGCCCCCGGCCCGAGCGTCCCTGTCGGTATCTCGATGAAGGATGCGGTTCGCCACAGCCACGTCATGGGACCCAACGGCGTCGGCAAGAGCACCGTCCTGCTCAATCTCATCGCCGCCGACATTGCCGCGGGCCGCAGCGTGGTCGTCATCGACGCCAAACGCGACCTCGCCATGGATGTCCTCACCGTCATCCCGGAGTCCCGCGCAGGCGACGTCGTCGTCCTCGACCCGATCAGCCCCGACCCGGTTGGCCTCAATCCCTTCGCCGGGGCAGGCGACCAAGCCCCGCTTGTCGCTGACCGCCTCCTCGCTGTCTTCCGCGGCCTCTTCCCCTCGGCCTTCGGGCCGCGTACCAGCGACGCCGTTCATGCGTCGCTCCTGACGCTCGCGGGGAAAGAGGGTTCGACGCTGGCAGACTTGCCGCGCCTGCTGACCGATGACCCGTATCGGCGCAGTTTCACGAAGACCATCACTGATCCGTCGCTGGTGGAGTTCTGGGAACAGTACGACGCGATGAGCGCCGGAACGCGTTCCGCCATGATCGGCCCCGTCCTCACCCGGCTCCGCCAGTTCCTCCTTCGCCCCTCCATCCGGGCCGTGCTGGATCAGGCCGCGCCGCGCTTCGACCTCCGCGACCTGTTCGAGAAGCCCCGCGTCCTCGTCGTCCCCCTCAACCGGGGGCTCTTGGGACCGGTCGCCGCCGAGCTGGTCGGGTCGCTGCTCGTGAGCCAGCTCTGGCAGCTCACCCTCGCCCGGGCGGGGGTGCCGAAGGAGCAGCGCCGCCCGGTGTCGATCTACCTCGACGAAGCACAGATGTTCGTGAACCACGAGTCGGACCTCGGTGAAGCGCTGGAGCAGTCCCGGTCGATGAATGTCGCCTGGCACCTGGCCCATCAGCACCGCGCCCAGATGCCCACAAGTCTGCTCGCCGGTATCGCCGCCAACGCCCGGAACAAGATCCAGTTCCAAGCCGACCCGGCCGACGCCGCTGCCGTCACGAAGCACTCCGCGCTCGCTCCGGAGGACGTCATGAAGCTCCCGCCGTACCACGTCTACGTCGACCTGATGTCGGGAGGAGTGCAGTCCGGCTGGTTTTCCGCCGTCACACTGCCACCGCCCGTCACCCTCTCCGACCCCCACGCCGTCCTCGCCGAGAGTCGCCTCCGCTACGGATCCCAGGTCAAGGAGCAAAACACGACCGCGACCGACTCGTCCGTCCCGACCTCAGAACAGGGTGACGTGAGCATCACCCTCGAGGGTGACGGAGCGGGTGACGAGGGTGACGTCGAGCCCATTGGGCGACGCCGAAAGGCCCGCCCATGACCACCGAACTCGACTACCGGAGAAGAGGGGAATGGTGTCCGGTCGCCCGTCCAGTCGCCCGTCCGGTCGCTGAAACTTCCACGCCCGGTTTCCCGCGTGTTTCCGCGACTCCCAGCCTTAGTTGGGAGCGGACTACTCCGCCCCTGGCGGAGTCGCAGGCCGCCCGCGAACTCGCCGGACGCCGCCCGCACCGCTCACAGCCAGAGAGGGGACGCCCATGACGATGCGCCTGCCCCGCACGGGAGCCGGACCGTCCCGACTGGTGGTGCTGCGGACCGAGCTGTCTGTCCGTGACGAGGAGATTCTGACGTTCCTGAACCGGCACCGGTATGCCACGACCACGCACCTGCGTGACGTGTTCTTCGCCGACCACGCCACCCTCACCGCCGGCACCCGCGCCTGCATCCGTGTCCTGCATCGACTCATGCACAACCGGCTCATCGCACGCCTCGAACGACGCGTCGGCGGCACCGCCCGCGGCTCCGCGGCCACCATCTGGTACCTGGACGCCGCCGGCGAACGCCTCACCCGACCCGAAGGGGCGAGGCGTCGCCGCTTCGCTTCCGTCTCCACGCCCTTCCTGGCGCACACCCTTGCCGTCGCCGATACGCACGTCGCCCTCGTCGCCCTCGCCCGCACCGGGGCGTTCCAGGTCGAGCGGGTGGACCTCGAGCCCGACACTTGGCGGTCGTTCCTGACCCGAGCGGGCACGGCCGGGATCCTCAAGCCCGACCTCTACATCCACCTCGCCACCCCGGACTACGACGACCACTGGTACCTCGAGATCGACCTCGGCACCGAGAGCATCCCCGTCCTGCTCGCCAAGTGCCGCACCTACGCCGCCTACAAGGCCACCGGCCGCGCCCAAGCCGAACACGAGGTGTTCCCGCGCGTGCTCTGGATCCTGCCCACAACGGCCCGCACAGCCCGCCTCCGTGCCGCCATCCACGCCACCCCGGACCTCGACAACCGGCTCTTCGCCTGCACCACCTCGGACGAGCTGCTGGGCGTCCTGGAAGACCCCGACAGCTCCAACGCACCCACAACAGACGATCACGAGAGGAGGACCCCATGACCCCAGAAACACCGCACCCAGAACGCGAACCGTCCTACTCCAACGGCAACGCCCCCTTCGGCCCCGAGTCAGCGGCATCGGTGGAGCGGTCGCTGTCCGTCCTGCGCGACCCCGACGACGAGCTGCGCATCCTCCAAGGGGTGAAGGAGAACGGTGCCGCTTTCGCCGCGTTCCTGCTGCTCGCCGACACCAACCTGGCCGACCCGGAGATCATCGACCGGTTCCACGAAAGCTACGCCGACGCCTGGGAGTACTTCGCCCAGTTCCGCCACGACGTCCTCGAAGGACTCGGCTGGCTGCAAGCACTGGAGAAAGTGATGAGTGAACAAGGCATCCCTGATGACCACCTCACCTGGAACCACGCCGCGATCGACAAGCAGATCCTCGACACTTACGACGTCGTCCACCTCGACGGCTGGTGGCACGTCTTCAACAAGTAGAACCACAGAGTTTTCCCCAGGTCAGTGATGCAAAAACTACGTCCCCATACATCTCGACTTAAGAGGTGAAGTGAGCGTAAATCAAGGAGCCACGTCCGCCCAGAAGGCGGGCAGAAAGGAGAGGCACATGAGCCAAAGCACAACAAATCGACGCCGGGCTTCGTTCTCCGGTTGGGAGCATCTGCTCGGGCTCGACGGGTCAGCCCCGCCTGAGTTTGATCTCGGCATCCAGGGGCAGGCGGTCCTGTACCTCCGCGTATCCACCCAGCGCCAGATGTTCACCGCGATCGACATCGATGCGGACGGAAATTCCATCGCCACACAGCGCGAGGCCTGCCTTGCACGAGCCAAGCGCGTGAAGGCACCGGTCGTCAAAGAGTTCGTCGAGCCCGGAAACTCCGCACAGACGATTGCCAAACGTCCGGTTTTCCGCGAACTCCTCCAGTACGTCGAAGAGCACCCCGAAGTCTCCTACGTCGTGATCTACATGCGCTCCCGCGCCTTCCGTAACTCTGGCGACGCCGCGATCACAAAACGCATCCTCGCAGGCATGGGCGTGAAGCTGATCTCCGCGAAGGAAGACTTCGGCGACGGCTACATGGCAGAAGCCATGGAAGCCGTCACCGACATCATGAACGAAGTCCAGGTTCGCCAGAGCGGGGAAGACATCAAACAGAAGCTGCTGAACAAGGCGAAGAACGGCGGCACCGTCGGCCGCGCGAAGCTCGGCTACATCAATGACCGCAAGGACTTCGACGGGCGTCTCGTCAACACAATCAGCCTCGACGAACAGCGCGCGCCGCTCATCCGCTGGGCCTTCGAGCAGTACGCGACCGGCGAGTACAGCACCACCAAGCTCGCGGCCCTGCTTGCCGAGCAGGGACTCACGACCCGCAAGTCAAGCAAGTGGCCCGAGCGGCCGTTGTCACGCAGTCAGCTTGGCCAGATCCTCCGCGATCCGTACTACCTCGGCATGGTCACCTTCAAAGGACACGTCTACCCAGGCCGCCACGAAGCACTCATCACCCCGGACCTCTTCAACCGCGTCCAACAGGTCATCGACGCTCGAGTGAAGAGGGGACAGCGTGATCGCGTCCACAATCACTTTGCCCGCGGCATGCTGCACTGCGGCCGCTGCCACGACGTCGGACGCGAACACCGCCTCATCTTCGCCGAAGCCAAGAACCACGCGGACCAGATCTACGAGTACTTCCTCTGCCGAGGACGCCAGGACGGCCTCTGCGATCTGCCGTACCTCCCGACAGCGGAACTGGAACGTGCGCTCACCCGCGAGTTCGCCAGCCTCCGTCTCTCCCCCGACGCCATCGACGAAGCCAAAGGGGAAGTGCAGGCAGCACTGAACCACGTCCTCTCCCGTCACGCCGACCAACGCGCACGCTTGCAGAAGGAGCTCAAGAAGCTTGATGTCCAGGAAGAGCGCCTCGTCGACCTCGCCGCCGATGGAGCACTCGCCACCCACAAACTCCGAACCCGACTCCGCGACCTGCAGATCAAGAAGCATGAAGTCCGCACGAGCCTCGACACCACGACCGAGTCCCTCCAGCAGCACACTGAGATGGTGCTCAGCTACCTCGACCTCATGGCCCGACCTGACGCCCTCTTCACGGCAGCAACGGGTGCCGTCAAGCGCAAGCTCCTCGCGGCCTTCTTCTCCCGCATCTGGGTCGACGACGACGGCCACCGGCCCAATGTCGCCAAGGAGTTCCAGCCCCTCGTCGCCGACATCCGGGATGCGGTACTCAACAGCCCCGGCACCCCCGTCAACATAAAAAGCGCCGGAGAGAACTCCGACGCTTCTGATTCCGAACGCCTAGACCATTATCTCAAGGTCATTTGTTCGAGTAAAACTAGTTTGGTAGCGGGAGCGGGGCTTGAACCCGCGACCTCACGATTATGAGTCGTGCGCTCTCACCAACTGAGCTACCCCGCCGCACGGCATCCGGTGTTCGAAAGTGATGCCTTGAGCCCCGAGTCAGGATTGAACTGACGACCCCTTCCTTACCATGGAAGTGCTCTGCCACTGAGCTATCGGGGCGTACCCGGATCTCTCCGGGCAACTAGAAGAGGATATCAGAGCCGAGGCCCGATCCCCCAATCGGTCAGCCTCCCGCGTGCTGCCGCAGCCACGCGATCGGGTCGATCGGCGTGGTGCCGTTCTGAAGGATCTCGACGTGCGTGTGAGCACCGAACGAGCGACCGGTGTTGCCGGTGCGTCCGAGGAACTGTCCGACGTGCACGTGCTCGCCCGGGGTCACCTGCAGCGAGCCGTACTGCATGTGTCCGTAGCGGCTCGAGACGAGCTGACCGTCGATCTCGTGGTCGATCAGCACGGTGACGCCGAAGGCCCCGCCCTGCTCGGTCGCGATGCGGACGGTGCCGTCGGCGATCGCCTGCACGGGGGCACCCTCGCCGGGCACGAAGTCGGCGCCCTCGTGGAAGCCGCCGTCGCGCATGCCGAAGCCGTACGAGATCGACACGCCGACCGCGAAGGGCCACTGGATGGGCGAGTTCGGGTTGTTGACGTAGAAGTTCGAGGGGTACTTGATGCCCGAGTCGATGGCCATCTGCGCGTAGGTCGATGCCTGGTAGCCGTCATCGGCGCGGTCGACGACGGCGGCCTGCGACTCCGCGGGGGCCACGTACGCCTGGATGGCCTGGCTGTCGCCGACGTCTCCACCCGACGTGTCACCGGCGGCGAGCGTGACGGTCGCGGGCTGCGTGGTGTCGGGCGCCGTGACGCTCGAGGTGCCGCTGGCCGAAGCCAGCGCGCTCACGGGCATGGTCATGCCGACGGTCATCAGGCCGACGAGACCCATGACACCGACCGAGAACGACGCGGCCGCGATGCGGCGGCCATTGCGTCGCGTGCGGGGAGCCGCGGCGACGGGGAGCCCCTGAGTGACGGGCTGGGTGGGGGCGGCGACCTTGGGGGCCGACTGCACGGGGGTCTCGCCGGTGAAAGCGAAGAGGCGGGCGGCCGCCTCGAATTCGTCGACGACGTCGCTGTCAGCGGGCGCGGCCGCGGCCGGACCGAAAGAAGCGCCCGTGGGCGCGTCCTGCGCGGGCTTCGCGGCCTCGGGCTTCACAGTCTGGGGCTGCGGCTCCGACGCCTCGGTGTCCGCGATCTCCGCGGGGGCCACGAGTCGACGACGGGTCCGCCGCGTGGCGGGAAGAGTGATGGGAGAGGTCGGCAGCGTGACCGGGGTGGTCGCGGTCGCGGGCTCGGCGCTCTGCAGGATGACCGCGATGTCGCCCTCGTCGGACTGGCGCTCGTCGACGACGGTGACCGACAGGGCATCGGCGTCGACGGAGGAGGACTCGGATGCCAGGACCTCGACGCCGGCCTCGGAGGAACGCTGCTCGGAAGCCGGAGTCGCCTCGGCCGCGCGGCTCAACCGTCGGCGGGGAGGAAGCGTGGGCTCGATCGTCGCGGCGATGACGGTCTCGACGACGGCCGCGGCAACCTGCTCGACCATGGCCGACTGGGCGGCCACCTCGGCATCGACCGGAGCGGGCTCGCTCGGGGTGGCGGCATCCGGAGTCGACTCGTCCAGGGCGGCGGGGGCGGTGCGGCGGCGCATCTCGGCCCGCGTGAGCTGCGGGGTCGAGGCGGGCACGGCGGTGGGTCGACTGGATCGCCGGGTGCGGGCGGGCTCAGTCTCTGGGGCTTCTGACGGCAACGCGCGATGGCTCTCGTGTCGTGTCGCGGGCGCGACGGCTTCGGGCTTTCGGGGCTTCTGCCATTTCCGCTTGTTCGGGTCGCGAAAATAACGATCGGGTAAACAGACTAACCCGACGGGACTGGGAATGTCATGAGCGCGGCCCCGATCTCACCTGTCGTAGTCGAGGAGTTCCTCCAGGCGCGGGAAGAACGCGGGCCCCGCGGCGATGACCATTCCCTTGCCCGGACGGCCCCCGGGAGCGCCCCCGAGCATGCCACCCGCTTCCTCGACGAGGAGCGCCCCCGCCGCGTGATCCCAGGGGTTGGTGCCCTTCTCGTAATAGGCATCCATTCGTCCGGCGGCGACCGAGGCGAGGTCGAGCGAGGCCGCCCCGATGCGGCGGACGTCGCGCGCGATGGGCATGACCCGGCCGAGCTGAGCAAGAGTGGGCGGGTGCGTGGCGGGGTCGTATCCGAAGCCGGTGGCGACGAGGCCCCCGGCCTCGCCCACATCGTTCGTCACCGCGAGACGCGTGTCACCGAGCCAGGCGCCCCCACCGCGCGAGGCGCGGAACATCTCGCCGGTCAGGGGGTTGTAGACCGCACCGGCGAGCGCGACCCACTCGGCCGGATCCGCGGGGCCCTCGACGGCGGCGATGCTGACCGCCCACGCCGGGATACCGTAGGCGTAGTTGACGGTGCCATCGATCGGGTCGACGACCCACGTGACGCCGGTGGCGCTCTCGGTGGCCGCGGACTCCTCGCCGAAGAACCCGTCCCCCGGACGCACGCGCTCCAGCTCGGCGCGCACGAACGCCTCGACCTCGCGATCGGCGGCGGTGACGATGTCGGCGGCGGCCGATTTGGTCGCGGCGACCGTCACTCCTTCTTCTCGGCGGCGACGTGCGAGGTCACCGGCCTCTCGGGCAATGCGCGTGGCGATGTCGAGTAGTTCCGCAGCGAGGGTCATGGCATCCACGCTACTGCGCCACCCCCTCGGCCGAATCCGCCGCCGTCGTTAGCGTGGGGGCATGACCGCTTCGGAAACTCGCCGGTACGACGTCGTCATCGTGGGAGGAGGGCACAATGCCCTCGTTGCCGCGGCCTACCTCGCCCGGGCAGGGCGGTCGGTGGTGGTTCTCGAACGAACGGATGCCGTGGGCGGCGCCGCCGTGTCGGAACGGCCGTGGGCGGGGGTCGATGCACGCCTGTCGAGGTACTCGTACCTGGTCAGTCTGCTGCCGCGGAAGATCATCGACGATCTCGGCCTGCGGATCGACCTACGGCGTCGGCGGTACTCGTCGTACACGCCGGATCCGGCTGATCCATCGCGCGGGATCCTGATCGACACCCAGGATGCCGAGGCCACCGCCGCCTCGTTCACCCGAACGCTCGGTGATGCCGGCGACGCCGAGAGGTACGCGGCGTTCGGGGAGCGTCTGGCGCCGCTGGCGCGCGCGGTCTTCCCGACCATGACGGAGCCGCTGCCGACCGAGGACGAGGTTCGGGACCGCGTGGGTGACGACGAGCTGTGGTCGGCGCTGACCTCGCGTCCGCTCGGCGACCTGCTGCGCTCGTCGTTCGAGAGCGACCTCGTTCGCGGGATCGCGCTGACCGACGGACTCATCGGGACCTTCGCGTCGTCGGACGATCCGTCGCTCGCGCAGAACCGGTGCTTCCTCTATCACGTGATCGGCGGCGAGACCGGGCACTGGGACGTCCCCGTGGGCGGGATGGGCGCCGTCACGGCCGAGCTCGAGCGGGTCGCGCGCGAAGCCGGGGCCGAGATCCTCACGGGCATCGACGTCGTGTCGGTCTCCCCCGACGGAGAAGTGCACGGTGTGACCGATCGACCCGAGGTCTTCTACGGCTCGCTCGTGCTCAGCGGCGTCGGGGAAGCGGTGCTCGCGCGGCTCCTGACGGCCGGCGGGACACCGACCTCGGTCGACGAGCCGGAGGGAGCACAGGTGAAAGTCAACATGCTGCTCTCGCGGCTCCCCCGACTTCGCGACCGCTCCGTCTCACCCGAGGCGGCGTTTGCGGGCACGTTCCACGTCAACGAGACCATGACGCAGCTCGACTCGGCCTTCGTCGCGGCGACGGGCGGGATGCTGCCGGATCCGCTTCCCCTCGAGATCTACTGCCACTCGCTGACCGATCCGTCGATCCTCGGCGAGGAGTTGCGCGCGAGCGGAGCGCAGACGTTGACGCTCTTCGGGCTTCACGTGCCGCATCGCCTCATCGACGACACCGATCCCGTCGCGGCCGGCGCGCGCCTATTGGCGGCAGCGCAGCAATCCCTCGACGCGGTGCTCGACGAGCCGCTGCGGGACTGCATCCTGCGGGCGCCGGACGGGCGGTTGTGCATCGAGGCGCGCACCACCGCGGATCTCGAGGAATCGCTCAACATGGTCGGCGGGAACATCTTCCACGGCGGACTGTCGTGGCCGTGGCTTGCTGCGCCCGTTGCCACCCCGGCCGCGCGATGGGGCGTCGCGACGGCGCACTCGCGCGTGCTGCTGTGCGGGTCGAGCGCGCAGCGTGGCGGCGCGGTGAGCGGGATCGGGGGACAGAACGCGGCGATGGCGGCGTTGGAGATTCTCGAGGGGTGAACGCGGGTGGGGGGGCGCTGGGGGCCAGGTGTTTGCCGGGGGCGAGGCGTTCGGGGCAGGGGGTTTGCGAAGGCGCGGCGCTCGGGGCCAGACGTTGCGGAGGCGCGGCGCTCGGGGCCAGACGTTGCGGAGGCGCGGCGCTCGCGACCAGGTGTTTGCGGAGGGGCGGGTGAGATTGCGCGACCGCGGGGTGAGTTCTCTGAAGACATTCGAACATAGTTTCTAGAGTTGGTTCATGACCGATCTCCACGCTCCCACCTCCCCCACGGGGCCGAGTCCCGACGACGGCGACCGCCTCCGCGCGCTGGTCGCCGAGATCCGGGCGGTCACCGTCGATGTCGCGCGACTGCAGGCCACGCTGATCCGGCGGCGAGCAGAGGTCATGCAGATCGCACTCGCGGAGGTCGCCCGCTCAGGGTCGCGCGCCTCCCGAGAACGCGAGATGCCGATCCGTTCGGCGGCTCTCGAGATCGCGGTGGCCACGACGTCGCACGACCTGACCGTCCAGCGAGAGCTCGACGACGCGCACACGTTGACCGAGAAATTCAGCTCCACGGTCGATGCGCTCGAAGCGGGACGCATCACACTCCGACATGTTCAGGCGGTGCTCGAGACCGGGATCGTCATCGACGACGAAAAGACGAGGAGAGGGTGGGAGAAGGTCGTTCTCTCCCGCGCGGAGCGAGACTCCCCGGGGCGCGTACGGGCGTTTGCGCGTGAACTCGCGGAGAGCGTGCAGCCAGAGGGGATGACGGCGCGGCATGCCCGGGCCGCACGAGCGCGGGGCGTAAGCGTTCGCGACCTCGCAGACGGCATGGCCGAGCTGAGCGTCATCCTGTCCGCGACCGTGGCCTATGGCATCCGGGATCGTCTTCGCCGACGGGCCGCGGTGATCCGGGCGTCGAGCAGAGCGGTGGCCGGAGATGGCGGAACCGACGAGCTCGCGACGGGCGGGCTCCCCGGTGACACCGCGACAGCGGCCGATCGCGCGACCTCTTCACGGGCGGACACCCCGCGCGTTTCCCCTGACGAGCGGACGCTCGCGCAGATCGGGGCCGATCTCTGCGCCGACCTTCTCCTGACGGCCACTCCGACGATCGACCCGACGACCGAGGCGACGTGTCCCGGCGGCCTCGGCGCGATTCGCGCTCAGGTCCAGATCACTGTGCCCGTGCTGACGCTCCTCGGGCACACCGACGCGGGTGCGGCCGTCGCCGGGCGAAGCCCCATCGACCCGGAGTCGGCACGGCACCTCGCTGCCCACGCTCCGGGGTGGGATCGCGTCCTGTGCGACCCCGTCACGGGCACGGTGCTCGAGGTCGACCGTTACAGCCCGTCCGCCGCCCAGCGCCGCTACCTCGCTGCGCGCGACCAGCACTGTCGCGCTCCGGGGTGCCGTGCACCGCTGACCCGGTGCCAGCTCGATCACAATCACGAAGCACAGCACGGCGGCGCGACCACGCTGACGAACCTGTGCCACCTGTGCGTGCGGCATCACACCCTCAAGACCGAGACGGCGTGGAGCGTGACTCAGGAGCCGGACGGCACGCTTCGCTTCCGCAGTCCCCTCGGGCAGCGCACGACCGAGACTCCCCCGCCGCGGATCATGTTCCTCCCGGACTCAGACGGAGCGGGCGAGGGCCACACGACGGGGACGTCGACCCCGCCGGACAGGGCACCGTTCTGAACGAGAGCGACAACCTTGAACGGGCGTATCCGCAGCCGAAGTGAGAAGGTCTTGCCAGGCCGTCACCGCGCCTCTTCCCCTTCGTCGCCCGCGACATGTGCTCGGAGGACGTCGATCATCGCGCCGACCGCCTGCATCAACACGACGGTCGACGGCTCGGCGTACCCGAACACGAAACCCGCGGGAAGCGGCGCAGACGCAGCGCCCGCCGCATACCGCGACAGGGGTTCGACCCGCACACCGCGCTCAGCCACGCCGGCCACGATCGCGGGCTCCGCGTCGACTCCCTGCCCGGGGAGCAGGACCACCGCGTGCAGCCCGCCATCCGTTGCCACGAGCTGGACTCCCGGCACTCCTGCGAACGCCTCGAGCAACAGCTGCCGACGATGCCGGTAGTCGCGCCGCCGTCGGGCCGTATGGCGGGCGAGCGCCCCCTCGGCGAGGTACAGCGCGAGCGCATGCTGCTGCACGAGAGAGACCGGGAGATCGAGGTCCTCCCGTGTCGCGCGGATGCGCTCACCCATCGCCCCGGAGGCAACGACCCACCCGCACCGCAGCGCCGGCGCCAGGACCTTCGACATGCTGCCGATCAGCACCACGCGGGACGGATCCAGGAGCGCCAAGGGCGGCAGGGGTGCCCGCCCGTGCGGGAACTCGCTGTCGTAGTCGTCCTCGATGACGATCACGCCCTCGTCCGCGGCCCAGGCGAGAAGGATCGCCCGCTGCTCGGCATCCAGTCGGCTTCCCAGCGGATAGTGGTGATTCGGCGTCACGATCAGCGCGTCGAGATCGCGGTGCTGAGCGAGGGCGTCGAAATCGAGCCCGGATCCCACCCGTACGGGGACCGGCACCGCCTCGATGCCGAGCCGCCGAAGGACCATGCGCACGCGAGGGTAGCCCGGATCCTCGATGCCCACGCGAAGTCGCTCCCGACCGCGCTCGGATCCGAGCGCGAGCAGGGTCAGCAGCATCGCATCGCTGGTGCCGGCGGTGACGATGACGTCGTCCGCCGCGACCCCGAGACCGCGGGTGCGCCCGAGGTGCCTCGCGATCTCCGCGCGCAGGGCGGGGAACCCCTGCGCGTCGTCGACGTCCGACGCCGGGTCGAGGGCGGCCGCCCGCCGCCAGGCCGAGCGCCAGGCTGCGTCAGAGAGACCCTCGGTGCGGGGGCGGCCGGGACTGAGATCGACCTCATCGTCCGACGCGGCCGCGGGCACCACCGTCGGCGCGGGTCGCTCGGCCGAACGGGTTACAAGATCGGCGACCACCGTCCCTCCCCCCGGAGTGGCGAGAAGGTAGCCCTCGCCCGCGAGGATCTCATACGCCGCCACGACCGTTCCCCGGGCGACCCCCAGGTCGGCGGCGAGGGCTCGCGTGGAGGGCACCGGCTCTCCCCCGCTCACGCGCCCGTCCAGAACGGCGGCTCGCAAGCCGTGCGCGAGTTGCTCATGCAGGGGCACGGCGGAGCGCCGATCCAGGATGCCAAGGGAGATCACCGCGACAGTTTGCCACTGGTCCACGCGGAACGGCACGAATTGGTCTACGTACTAGACCAGTCGATCGAGTGAACTCGGAGAATGACCGACCTCCCTCTCACCGCCCAAACCCGCGTCCGCCGCGAATCCCACTACCAGGTCACCGATCGTGCGGCCCTGTACGACGTGATCGACGGCGCCCTCTCCGCCACCCTGGCTATCGTGCGCGACGATCGCCCCGTGGCGCTTCCGATCGGCATCGGCCGCGACGGGGACGACCTCCTCATCCACGGCTCGACGGGAAGCGACTTCTTCCGTCGCATCGCCGCCGGCGCGCCGGTGTGCGTGACGGTGACGCACCTCCTGGGCCTGAAGTACGCGCGCTCCCTCTTCGACAGCTCGATGCGATACCGGTGCGCGGTGGTGCACGGGGTGGCATCCGTGGTCCCCGCCGACGAGAAAGAGGCGGCGCTCCTGACGCTCTCGGAGCACCTCATGCCGGGGCGCGGCCTCGAGGTGCGACCGATGACGGGACGAGAACTGGCCGCGACCATGGTGCTGCGTATCCCGCTCGCCGTGGCCAGCGTCAAGGACAATGCCGGTTCGATGGTCGAGGAGGACGACGACGGTGAGGACCGCTCGGTGTGGGCCGGCACGCTACCGCTGCGGATGAGCGTGGGCGACCCCGTCACGTCGCCTCAGACGCGGCAGGGGACGCCCGTTCCGGCCTCGGTTCGACGTGCGGCCGAGCGGGTGACGGCCTCGGGCACGGCTTGAGCCACGTGACGGCACACGCCCGACGGCACACGCCCCGCGGCAATACCCGAGGACGCTAGCGAACTCAGCCGGCGGACACCAGCGGCGGCACCGCATACCGCCGCGGTGTCCCGAAGCGGTGCGCGGTAATCGACACGGCCTGCTCCCGCAGGAAGGGCAGCAGCTCGACCTGCCCGGCGCGCGTGACGTCGCCGGCGTAGACGGCCACCGATGGCGATCCCCCGGTGACCTCCGCGACCGCGGCGATCGACCCACCCAGCAGGCGCACGCGGCCACCCGAACGCGCGAGACGTGCGGCGCGACGGCCCCACTCCGCGGCGTCCTCGACGGCGAAGCCGACGCTCACTCCCTCGAGCCACGCACGCACCGCGGGAGACAGTTCTCGCGCGGAGCTCACGACGACCGGGGAACCGGCCCGAACCCCCGCGGCGACGACCCGCACCAGCGTCGTCTCCGACGCCTCCTCCACCCGCACGGTCACCGGCACCGCCGCGTACCGCAGCACGTTCTGCTCCGACTCGAGCCCCGTCACATCGCGCGCGAGCGAGAACTCCGAGGCCCAGGCGGAGGCATCGCTCGCGAGAGCGGATGCCAGCCACGCACGGTCCGCGGCGGGCACGGCGGCGAGCGCCGGGGCGGCGAGCGCGTCCGGACCCGCAACGGCCTCGCTCTCGGCATCCGTCCACGATCCGAACCCGAACAGGTAGTGCGGGCCGCCGGCCTTGGTTCCCGCACCCACCGCCGACTTCTTCCATCCGCCGAAGGGCTGGCGCTGCACGATCGCTCCCGTGGTGCCGCGGTTGACGTAGACGTTGCCCGCTTCGATGCGCGCGAGCCACGTGTCGATCTCGGCGGAGTCGAGCGCGTGCAGACCGGAGGTGAGGCCGTACTCGATCTCGTTGACGATGTCGATCGCCTCGTCCAGCGTCTCGGCGGTCATGATCCCGAGCACGGGACCGAAGTACTCCGTCCGGTGGAAGGCGCTACCGGGCTGCACGCCCTCGCGGATGCCGGGACGCCACAGACGACCCTCGTCGTCCAGGCGGCGCGGCTCGACGACCCAGCGCTGGCCGGGCTCCAGAGTGGTCAGCGCCGAGAGCAGCTTCCCCTGCGCGGGCTCGATGAGGGGGCCGACGCGCGAGGCCTCGTCCCACGGCATCCCGACCTCGAGCGAGGTCACCGCGTCGACGAGCTGCTCGCGGAAGCGGCGCGAGCGGGCGACGGAGCCGACGAGGACGACGAGGGATGCCGCGGAGCACTTCTGTCCGGCATGCCCGAACGCCGACATCGCGATGTCCTTCGCGGCGAGGTCGAGGTCGGCACTGGGGGTGACGATCACGGCGTTCTTTCCGCTCGTCTCGGCCAGCAGAGGAAGGTCGGGACGGAACGAGCGGAACAGCTCGGCCGTCTCATAGGCACCCGTCAGCACGACGCGTTCCACCGCGGGGTGCGTCAGCAGCTGTCGGCCGAGGTCGTTCTCCGACACCTGCACGAGCTTCAACACGTCGCGAGGAACGCCGGCCTCCCACAGCGCCTCGACCATCACCGCTCCGGAACGCTCGGCGAGGGCGGCGGGCTTGATGACGACGGCGGAGCCCGCAGCGAGGGCGGCGAGCGTCGAGCCGGCCGGGATGGCCACCGGGAAGTTCCACGGCGGAGTCACCACGGTCACACAGACGGGGGTGAACCGCGCTCCATCGACCGAGGCGAGACCCCGCGCCTGCTCGGCGTAATAGTGAGCGAAGTCGATCGCCTCCGACACCTCGGGGTCGCTCTGCTCGATGACCTTGCCGCACTCGGCGCCCATGACCTCGATGAGGTCGGCGCGACGCGCCTCGAGGGCATCGCCGGCGCGGTGCAGGATCTCGGCGCGCCCGTCGGCCCCGAGCGCGTGCCACGCGGCGGCGGCGTCCGCGGCATCCTGAATCAATGTGTTCAGAGCCGCTTCGTCGGTGACGGTGTGGGCCGCGATCGTGTCGATGCCCAGCGAAGAGCCCTGCATCCGCGTCACGATCCCGGCGGCCCACCGCCGGTTCGCCTCGATCGCCGGGTCCGAGTCGGGGGTGTTGCGGAAGCCCCGGGTCGGCGCGGGAGCAGCGGGCGCGGTGCGATCCTGCACCCGGTTCGAGGCGGGAACGCCGGAAGGCATATCGGCGAGGGATGCCAGGAAGCGATCGCGCTCGCGCGCGAACAGCGCCTCGTGGGTTTCGAGGTCGAACACCGCCGACATGAAGTTCTCGCTCGACGCACCTTCCTCGAGCCGTCGGATGAGGTACGCGATCGCGACGTCGAACTCCTGCGGGTGGACGACGGGCGTGTACAGCAGGATCGAGCCCACCGTCCGACGAACCACCGCCTGTTGGGCGCTCGCCATGCCGAGGAGCATCTCGATCTCGATGCCCTCCGCGACGCCCCGCCGCTCCGCCAGCAGCCAGGCCAGGGCGACGTCGAACAGGTTGTGTCCCGCGACGCCGATCCGCACGTTCTTCGTGTGCTCCGGCCGGAGCGCGTAGTCGAGCACCGCCTTGTAAGAGGCGTCGGTCGCCTGCTTCGACGGCCAGGTCGCGAGCGGCCAGTCGTGCACGTCGGCATCGACCCGCTCCATGGGCAGGTTCGCACCCTTGACGACGCGCACCTTGATGGGCGCGCCCCCGGATGCCACCCGCGCGGCGGTCCACTCCTGCAGGCGGGTCATCGCGGCAAGGGCATCGGGCAGGTAGGCCTGCAGCACGATGCCGGCCTCGACACCGTGGAACTCCGGCTCGCCGAGTAGGGTCTCGAACACCGCGAGGGTGAGGTCGAGGTCTTTGAACTCCTCCATGTCGAGGTTGAGGAAGGTGCCGGTCTGCTTCGCCACGCGGTACAGCGGGCGCAGAGCCGACACGGCATCGGCGACGGCGGCGTCGAACGCCCACGGCGTGTGGGGGGCGACGGTCGACGAGACCTTGATCGATACGTAGTCGACGTCGTCGCGCGCGAGGAGCTTGCGGGTGCCTGCGAGCCGGCGCGCTGCCTCCTCCTTGCCGAGGATCGCCTCACCGAGGAGGTTCACATTGAGACGGATGCCGTCGCCCCGGCCGCGGATCGCGGTGATGGCCGCGCCGAGCTTGCGATCGCTCGCGTCGACGATGAGGTGACGCACCATGGAACGCAGCGCGAGGCGTGCGGCGGGCACGACGACTCGCGGGAGGATCGGCGCGGCGAACGCGCCGAGGCGGATCGCGGCCTTCAGGTGCAGCGGGAGGAACCCCGGGATGAGCGGGGTCAGCGCGGCGAGGTTGCGCGCGGCGACCCGCACGTCCTCGGGGCGCACGACACCGTCGACGAAACCGACGGTGAAGTCGAGGCCGTGCGGATCGCGCAGCACGCCGGCGAGACGCTCGGCCGAGACGTCGACGGGCTCGTCGCGACTCTCGGCGAGCCAGCGGCGCACGAGGGCGATCGCCTCGTCGGCGAGCTCGTGCGGAGACACGAGCTCGGTGGGAGTGGCGGGGGCGTGCTGGTCGGTGAGCGACATGGCGATCCTTCCTCGGATGGCCTCAGTGTGCAGCCCACATCTCATCGGGAAAAGCGATCAATAGTGATGGGTTATCTTCGATGAAAGCGAAGGGATGCCATGTTCGATCTGCGCCGTCTCCGCCTGCTGCACGAACTGTCGATCCGCGGAACCCTCGCCGCCGTCGCCGAGGCCCTCTCCTACAGCCCCTCGACGATCTCGCAGCAGCTCTCGCTCCTCGAGAAGGAGGCCGGCGTCCCGCTACTCGAGCCCGACGGCCGCCGCCTCCGCCTCACCGCGCAGGGCGCGGCCCTCGCCGCCCATGCCGCGCGCATGCTCGCCGCCGACGAAGCCGCTCGGGCCGAGCTCGAACGCCTTCGCCCGTCCCTCGCGCCCGTGCGCGTCGCGGTCATGCAGTCCGCCGCCCACGGCCTGCTCCCTCGCACCCTCGACGCCCTCGCCGAGAGCGAGCCGGGGATGCGCATCGAAGTCGCCGAGCTCGCTCCCGAGGAGGGCCTGTTCGAGGTGGCCGCTCGCGGCTTCGACCTCGCTGTCGCCGAGCAGTACCCCGGCCACACGCGCGAGCACCGCGACGGCATCGAGCGGAGCCTGCTGGGGCGGGATGCCATCCGCCTGGCCGTCTCCCGAAACGATCCCGCGCGGCGGCTCGACGACCTGCGCGACCGCGCCTGGGTGATGGAACCCGTAGGGACCGCCGCCCGGCAGTGGGCGACCCAGCAGTGCCGAGCCGCCGGGTTCGAGCCCGACGTGCGGTTCGAGATGGCCGACCTGACCGCGCACGTGCGGCTCGTGGCATCCGGTCACGCCGTCGGCATGATCCCCGACCTCGTCTTCGCCGGCGACGCCCCGGCGGTGCGGCTGGTCGACCTGCCGGGCGAGCCGCGCCGCGAGGTGTTCACGGCCGTCCGGCGCGGAACGGCCGACCGCCCCGGCGTACGCGCGGTGCGCGCGGCACTGCAGGTGGCGTACGACCGGGGCGGTCGGTGAGGATCAGCGGGTCAACGCGATCTCATTCGGGGTGACGTCGAGCGTCGCACTCTTCACGACCTCGCCCGAGGTGAGATCGACCGCGTGCACGGCGTTCTTCGCGGGCTCGGTCACGTAGGCGATGTCGCCCGACACCTTGATGGCGGGGTGGGCGTCCTGCCATTCGACGGGCCCCTCCCACGCGTCGATGACGGGGAACGAATCGGTGAACGCGCCCTTCTCGAGATCGAAGACGTGGATCGCGCCGTCCGAGGCGAGGACGTAGCCGAGGTCTCCGGGGCCGCGCGCGAGGTCGCGGAACGTGTACTCGGCACCCTCGGGCATGTCGACCACGGTCTGCGTCTTCGCCTCGGTGTCGATCACCGCGACACGGTGCAGCAGGTAGCCCTCGGCATCCCGGTCGTCCTTGTAATCGCCGAGCACGAGGGGGCTGGTGTCGGTGACGAAGATGTTGCCCATGCGGCCGTAGGGCTGGTCCGGAGCGTCGACCTTGGTGATCTCGCCGTCGGCGTAGATCAGCGCGCCGTTCTCGCAGCCGAAGACGACGACCTCTCCCTCGGTGGTTCCCTCGCCGTGCACGCCCGGGCAGGTGGCGTTCTCGGCGACGGTGGCCCCCGACGGATCCTTCACGACGATGCCCGTGCGACCGTTCGCGTTGCCGACGGTCGTGACGAACGAGCCGTCCTCGAGCACGATCGACACGCCGTGGTGCGCCTCGACACCGGGGATCGTCTCGACCGCGGGAAGCGCGTCCGTGGATGCCAGCAGGGCATCGGTGTCGAAGATCGTCGAGTCGCTCGTGCCGTCGGCGTAGAGCACCGTCTTGCCGCCGTGCGTCACGACGTGGCCGGGCTTGGACGCCGGGAACACGAGGTCGGTGAGCTCGGGCTCGGTGGCCGAGGTCCCGGCATCCAGGACCTGGAAGCCCTCGCTGGTGGTGACCATGACGTGGCGGCCGTCGCCCGCGGAGTTCAGGCGCGTGAACTCCTCGGAGGTGACGTCGGCGAGGGTCTCGAGGCTCTCGCCGTCGAGCACGACGATGCCGCCGGGGTACGACAGGGCGACGCGGGTCCCGGTGTCAGCCGGGGCGCTCGACGCGGGCGCGGCGGAGCCGGCACCGCCGGCGCACGCCGTGAGTCCGACGGTCGCGCCGACCGCGAGCGCGAGCAGGCCCGCGCGGCGGAGGGGACCCGCGCGGAAGGAAGAACTGCGCATGTGATTTCTCTTTCTTTTCGGGAGGGGCCGTCGCTCAGGGCGACAGACCGCGGGCGATACGCTCCGTGTTGACGCGCATCATGGTCAGGTAGTCGGGGGCGCCCCCGTCGGCGTCGGTGAGCGACTCGGTGTACAGCTCGATCACCTCGACGTCGCGGTCCGCCTCCACGGCGAGGGCGCGCACGAGCCGGTCGGGAGACGACGACTCGGCGAAGATCGTGGGAACCCCCGCGTCGTCGACCGCCGCGACGAGATCGGCGAGGTCGCTCGCACTCGGAGCAGCCAGGGTGGTGCCGCCGGGGATCACCGCCCCCACCACGCGAAAGCCGAAGCGGTCGGCGAGGTAGCCGAACACGTGGTGGTTGGTGACGAGAGCGCGTCGCTCGGCCGGGATCGCGGCGAACGCGGCGGTCATCTCGGCATCCAGGTCCTCGAGCTCGGCGCGATACGCGGCAGCGTGTTCGGCGACGGCAGTCCCCCCGAGGTCGGTGAGCACGGGAGTGAGCGCGTCGACGACAGCGATCATTCGCGCCGGGTCGGTCCAGAAGTGGGGATCGTCGGCGCCGCCGGCGTCGGTCGAGGTGTACGGCAACACCGATACGGCCTCGCCCGCGACGAAGGTGCGCACCCCCTCAGCCGCCGCGGCGTCGAGGTGCTGCTGCAGCCCCTCCTCGAGCCCGAGACCGTTGGCCACGAGCAGATCGGCCGAGCGCATGCGCGCCGCCTCCGCCGCCGAGATCTCGAACGAGTGCGGGTCGGCGCCGGGACGCATGAGCGTCATGACCTCGACGTCGTCGCCGACGAGCTGCGAGACGACGTCGCCGAGGATGTTCGTCGTCACGACCACGAGCGGACGATCGGATCCCGCGCTCCCTGCACACCCGGTCAGCAGGAGCAGCGCGCCGGTCAGGGCGGCGGCGAGAAGCTTCTTCATGTCAGCGTCCCGTCTCGTCGTAGAACAGCGGAGAGCGCTCGGGGGCGAACTCCCGGGCGACGCGCGCCCCGTCGGCGAAGTCGATCTCCCACAAAAGGTTCTCGGCCGGGCCGTTAAGGTAGGCGCGCTGCTGGTCGGCGACCAGGTTCACCGGGAGCCCCGCGGCGAGACTCGCTGCGACGAGCGGGACGGATGCCGCGCGCTCCGCGCCCGTCTCCCCGTCCAGCACCCGCACGCTGCCGTCGGCCGTGAGCAGGAGCACGTTCGCGTCGTTGTCGTCGACCGCGACCGCCTCGATGACCGACTCGGCCGTCGGCAGCAGCGTCCAGGTGCGCTCGCGGGTGTCCAGCAGCCACACGCCCACGCCGCCAGCGACGCCGGCGACCGTGGGTCGACCCTCGCGGTTGGCGAATGCGGTCGCGCGCGGGGCGGTCGTTCCCGCGGGATAGGGGATGCGCTCGACGACGGGCTGCTCGTCTTCGACCGTCACGAGAAGAGCGCCGTCCCGGCATCCGATCACCGCCCCCACGCGGGTCGTGATCGTGCCTGCCGGATCGACGCAGGCGACCGGGTCGCCCATCGCCGCGCCATCCGCGGCGTGCAGCGTGACCTCGTCGCCCGCGGCCACCGCGGCGAACGACCCGGCGGGCACGACCAGTCCGGGGCCGGGCTCGACGGCCAACCGGAACCTCTCGGCGATCTCGCCCTTCGACAACGCTTCGGTGTCGAGGAGCACGGCCTCTCCCGACGCGGGGAAGAACAGACCCGTTCCGCCGGTCGTTGACGAGTTCGAGGTGGCGACGGTGGCGACGCCCTCCCCCGCGACATCGCCGAGGATCCGCGCCTCGGCGCGGTAGTAGTGGAAGTGGTCGACGTGATCCCAGGTCCAGACGCCGCTGTCGACGATCGAGACCCCGGCGTCGTCGGCCGAGAAGAGATAGCGCCCGTCGGAGTGCGTCGCGACGGGAGCGCGGACGGTGCCGAGATCGGCCGTCGTCTCGTCGAGCAGATCGAGGTGCGACACGCGCCCGTCCCCGTCGATCGAGGTGAGGCCGAGCGCGGGCTCGGCGAGCTCCGCTGCGCCGTCGATGTCGCCGTGGGTGTCGCGCGAGGGCTCGGACGCGGGGGCCGTCGGGGCCGCGCACCCGGTGAGCGCGACGAGCAGGAGGGCGGTGGGAAGGAACAGACGGGGGGAAGAGCGGTGGAGCATGGGGGCTTTCTAGGTCAGACGGGAACAGGAACGGCCGAGACGACCCGGCGCCGGAGCGGCGAGAGGACGGAGCGCAGCGCGCCGGAGACCCCGGCGGCGGCGATGGCGGTGGCGGCGATGGTCGCGCCGGCCGCGGTGGCGGCGTGCCACGAGACCACGAGTCCCACGAAGACCGCGACGACTCCGATAACCGCGGCGAGCGCCATCGTGGTGGGGATGCGGTGAGTCCACGGGCGAGCCGCGACCGCGGGGGCGACGAGCAGACCGACGACCAGGAGCGAGCCCACCGCCTGATAGGAGGCCACGACGGCGAGCGTGACGAGCCCGACGAGCGCGGTCTGCGCGAGCCGGGGACGCAGACCGAGCACGCGCGCGACCCGCTCGTCGACGGCGAGCGCGACGAGGCTTCGGTGCGCGACCACTGCGGTCACCACCCCGAGCGCGACGGCGACCGTGAGCACGACGAGGTCGTCGACCCCGATGGCGAGGATGTCGCCGAAGAGGATGGCCGTGGCATCCGTCGCGAAGCTCCCGGCGTGCGAGATGACGATCACGCCGAGTGCGAGCATGCCGACGAACAGCAGACCGATGCTCGTGTCGTACGACAGGCGTCCGCGGCGCTGCAGCGCCCCGATGCCGAGGCTCATCACCACCGCACTGGCGGCGGCGCCGAGGAGGACGGGCACACCGAGAACGGTCGCGAGCGCGACGCCGGGCAGCATCCCGTGCGCGAGGGCCTCACCGAGGAAGGCCATGCCGCGCACGATCACCCACGTGCCGGCGATGCCGCACAGGATCGCGACGAGCGACCCGCCCCAGAACGCGCGCTGCACGAACTCGAACGAGAACGGATCGGTGAGAAAGGACACGAGGGACGACCGTAGCGTCGATGAGAACGATTCTCAAACTCATAGAATGGATGCCATGACCCCCCTTTCCGCCTCCCTTCGCGGCATCCGCGTCGAGTTCTCCGGCGTCCGCGCCGTCGACGACGTCGACCTCGACATCACCGCGGGGGCCCTCACCGCGATCGTCGGCCCCAACGGCGCGGGGAAGTCGACCCTCCTCGAGGTGCTCGCCGGCGCGAGACGACCGACCGCAGGGGAGGTCGACGTGCACGGGAGCACGCGCGCCTTCGTCCCGCAACGCGCCGCGGTCTCCGACCGCCTCCCCCTCACGGTCCGCGAGATGGTCGCGGTGGGCACATGGGGACGCCCCGCCCCTCGGCCCCGCACGTCAGCCGCGAAGCGCGAGGCCGTCGACGCCGCGATGGCGCGACTCGACATCACGCCCCTCGCTCGGCATCCCTTCGCGTCCCTGTCGGGCGGTCAACGACAGCGCGCGCTCCTCGCGCAGGGGCTGGCGAGCGGCGCGGATCTCCTGCTCCTCGACGAGCCGACCACCGGACTGGACACCCACAGCGGCAGCCTGATCCGCGCGGCGATCGCGGAGGAGACGCGACGCGGCACATCCGTCGTCTGCGTGAGCCACGACGAGGCGCTCATCGCCTGCGCGACGCACATCGTGCGCCTCGAGGCGGGTCGCGTCAGATCCGCGCCTGCGCCCGCGCGGTGACGCGGCGGAGCAGATCCGCGAAGCCGTGGAACATCTCCGAGGACTCCGCGCGAATGGCCGCGTACACCTCGGTCTCGAAGCGCCCGAGTGCCGACCACGGCTCGGCATCCAGATCGACCTCGAGGAAGATGTGGTTCACGCGACGATCCTCGGCGTCGAGCTCGCGGCGCAGCACGCCGCGTCCGACCAGCCGATCCACGAGTGTCGTCACGCCGGCCGAGGTGACGTCGAGGTGCTCTCGGAGCAGGGAGGGACGGATGCCGGGATGAGCACCGATGCTGCGGATCGCGCGCGCCTCCAACTCGCTGACACCCAGCGACTTTCGCGCGACGACCAGGGCATCTCTTCCCGCCTCGACATACTCGCCGAGGGCCTCGATGAGGACGGATGACGCATCTGGCATGGTCGATCTCCCCCACGGCCCCGGCTGGCCTCTCTTCGAGCATAGCCAGATCGATGAACATTTCATGTATTTATTTAAATTCGTGAATTACCTGCTAGATTAGCAGTTAGCCCCGCCCAACGACCCAGACAAGGAGATCGCCATGGCAAAGCTCTACTACGGATCCGACACGTCGCCCGTCACCCTGCCGGACCGCCTGCTCGGATACATCAAGGTCATCACGGCCACCAAGCTGCGACGCGGAGAATCGTTCACGCTGACGTGGTCAGGTGCCGACGATGAGACCGGGCGCTCGACGATCTGGCTCCAGCCGTCGATTCCCCTGCGTTTCGTCTTCGACTCCCCCGAGCCCGAGCAGCTCAGCGGCGAGTACCTGCGTGCCCTCGCCGACCAGTCCAACTCCGCCACCGGGCTCAACATCGACGTACGCACATGGGAGGCCACCGAGGAGGCCGTCCGCGTGTCGTCGCGAACCTCCGTCTCGAGTTCGCCGTCGCGCCCCTCGACGCGTCCCGTCCGCGCCGCCTAGTAGCACACCGCACGCCCGACCCGTTCCGGCCGCCATAATGGCGGTGGGAACGGGTCTTCTCGTTCTCCCCCGGGGAAGGAGACGCGCGTGCCGGTCCGAAAACTGCTCGACAAAGAGACACTCGACCAGTGGCTCGCGGAGTTCCTCGCGCGCGGCTATCTGACCGGCAGCGAGATCCGCGTCCTCGAACAGGACGACGACCAAGACCCCGACGCGGGACTGATCGTGGTCGATCTCAGCCGCGCCAACACGATCAGCTATCTGCAGCCGATGACGGGTGGCGAAGGCGCGTGGAAGGTCACGATGGAGCCGCGCGAGTCGGTGATCGAGCTCGGCGCGGCCGACCTCGTCAACCTCGGACACGAGGTGACCGTGCTCGGCTCGCTCCTGTGCTTCCTCGAGTCGAAGTCCCGCATCCTCCTCGAACAGGCGCGCTGAGCCCGCCCGGCTGAGCCCACCCGGCTGAGCCCGCTCGGGACCCTGGCCGCGATCGCAACCGCCGGCCGGATGCGATGGCCCTGACGTGTCTGAGCGGACGCGGGGATGCCACGGACGCGGTGCGGCGCTCGGAGCGTGAAGAGGGGGTCACCGCGACAGCCAGGGGCGAGGCCGGCGCTGATACGGCGGGACCTCGACACGCGCTAAGAAACCGAATTAGTGTACGTAAACTACTTTTGGTAACAATTTCGTTGTGTTAAATTGAGGCGTGGTCGTCACCCCTCCCCCCGTGAAGCGCGCGCTGCGCGCGTTGGGACAGCACATCTCGACCCAACGAAAGCTCATGGGTCTCACGCAGGCGATGGTCGCGGAACGCTCGGGCGTGAGCCAGCCGCTGATCGTCCGGCTCGAAAAGGGGGAAGGAGCGACCCTCGAGAAGACACTGCGGGTCCTGCGGGTCCTGGGGATGATGGATGCCGTCATCGACGCTGCCGATCCGTACCGGACCGACCGCGGCAGGCTCCTGGCGGGCGAGAAGCTTCCCACACGGGTACGGGCCGATCGTGGCTGATCAGGTAGGCGTCACCACCGTCATCGACGGCGAAGACATCCCTGCCGGCACGATCTATCGGACCCGCGCGACGGGGTCATTCCGCTACGACGACAGCTATCTCGCTCATCCGAAAGCGTTCCCCCTGGTCCCCGCTCTGCCGCTCGCGGGCGGCGCGCAGTCCATGACGCCGAATCCCTTCAGCGACTCGGCCCCCGATACGTGGGGCAGGAAGGTGATGACCCGGGCCTCGGGAGGGCGCACCCTCGACGACATCACCCTGCTGCTCGGGGTGAACGACTTCTCCCGCCAGGGCGCCACGCGATTCTGGGTCGACGGCCAGGCCGTCTCCGACGGCGACGGCGTCCCCGTCGAAGCCGAACTGCGCGAGATCCTCGCGGCGGCCGATGCCATCCAACGCGGAGATCGCGACATCGCTGAAGTCGCGCTGCGTCGACTGTTCCGGGCCACCGGATCCCTGGGAGGCGCGCGCCCCAAGGCCGGAGTACGCCGCGGAAGCGACCTGTGGCTCGTGAAGTTCCCGAAACCCCAGGGCGACGACTGGAACGTCATGGCGTGGGAAGCCTCCATGCTCGACGCGATGTCAGCGACGGGCATCGACGTTCCCGATCATGAGACGAGAACCCTCACCGTCGGCGGCGAGCCGAGAACGGTGCTCTTCCTGAAGCGCTTCGACCGTACGGTCGCCCACGCGCGCATCCCCTACTTCTCCGCGCTCTCCGCCCTGGAGGCCCGCGACGGCGACGGCGGGGACTGGCTCGACCTGGCTGACTTCACCCGTGTGAACGGCGGAGACACCGTCGAGCTGTGGCGCCGTGGCGTGTTCGGCCACCTCGTGGGAAACCGCGACGATCATCTCCGGAATCACGGCTTCCTCCGCCGAGGTCGCGACTGGCAGCTCTCTCCCGCCTTCGACGTGAATCCCACACCGCTCGCCGACGGAGACGCGCACGAACTCGCCCTGTTCGGCAACGTGGCACCCGACCTTGCAGCCTGGACGGCTGACGACACCCTGTCGCTCTTCGGCGTCAAGCAGGTGCAGGTCACGGAGTTCCTGGATGCCACGCGCACCGCCCTCGAGAAGGCACCTCAGCGCGCCTCGGCGCACGGCGCAGACCAGCACAGCATCGCGGTGATGGAAAGCCGCATCGAGAACGCGGTCGCTCAGCTTTGACGCGAAGATTCGGAAACCAGAACGTCCCGCGACATGAACCTCATGTCGCGGGACGTCACGCTGGTGGCGAGTGAGGGATTCGAACCCCCGAATGCAATGCAGTCTGATTTACAGTCAGATCCCTTTGGCCGCTTGGGTAACTCGCCGAGTGCGCACCCGCCCGGCTTTGGCAGTCGACCGGAGGCGCGATAGACCACTCTACTATCCCGGAAGGGATGCCTCCAACCACGCCGGAGATCTCGCGCCGGGTATCTACCGCGCGATGTCGGCGGCCTCGCGCACGCGGTCGACGAACTCCTCGGTCCGCCGCTTCGTGCCGTCGATCTTACGGTCCACGCTCGCGCGGATCTCGCTCGGGGCGAGGGGCGCGGCGAGGCGCACCGTCTCGTGGCACGACAGGTCGACACACATGTACGTGCCGACGGTGTCGCCCTGCTCCCCCGCCGCCCCCGCCTTGCGGGCGGTGAAGAGCGACACCTGGTCTCCGGGCTGCATCGTGTGGCACAGATTGCACATCGCCGACCGCGCCCGCGACTGCCCCTCCGCGGCGCGCAGCACCACGCCGGTGGGCTCGCCGTCACGCTCGGCGACGACGTATCCGCGGCCGCGGGTCCGCGGATCCCGCCACGCGAAGAAGTCCAGGTGATCCCAGTCCGTCAGCACGAAGTCGTGGGGCATCGCGATGACACGCAGTTCGTCGGGGGTGGCGTTGATGAACGCGTCCCTGACCTCGTTCTCGGTGAGTGCTCGCATGGCATCCGAGTTTACGAGCGCATCGGTAGGCTGCGGCGATGACG
Organism: Microbacterium sp. NPDC086615; assembly: GCF_040686055.1. NCBI lineage: Bacteria > Bacillati > Actinomycetota > Actinomycetes > Micrococcales > Microbacteriaceae > Microbacterium > Microbacterium sp. NPDC086615. Next base: position 143,441 of record NZ_JBFBJJ010000007.1, on the reverse strand, counting down.
CCGTTCTCGCTGCGCACCGCACGCCTGGTCCTGAATCAGCCCACGCTCGCCGACGTCGACGACATCGCCCGGTACTGCGCCGACCCGGTCTTCGAGCAGTACATGACCACCCCGTGGCCGTACACCCGCGACGACGCGATCGGATTCATCGAGGGGTACGTCGCCGACGGCTGGGCCGAGGACCGCGAGTGGACCTGGGCGATCCGGGATTCGGATGCCGGACCCTTGCTCGGCGTGATCGGCGTCCGCGTCCCGTGGGGCATGGTCGGCTACTGGCTCGGGGCCGAGCACCGTGGTCGCGGCATCATGCCGGAGGCGCTCGGAGCCGTGATCGACGCCACCTTCGCGCGCGTCGACATCGAGCGGATGCTCTGGGAGTGCGTCGTCGGCAACATCGCGTCGATGCGGGTGGCCGAGAAGTGCGGGTTCCGCTACACGGGGGCACAGCCCGGGCAGGTGCGGGCGCGAGACGGCGAGCAGTCGGCATCCTGGACCGGCGTCCTCGGACGCGACGACAACCGCTCCCCGAAGCCCGGGTGGCCGTAGGTCGTTTCGCCGAACGTCGAACAGGAGGTGGGTTCGCGAGCGTCTTCGACGACTCGTCCTAGCCTGCCCGGCCGTCGGAGACGTAATCGTCGGTGGCGTCGCGCAGCGTCGTCAGCAGTGCCGAGAACTCGGCGAGGAACGAAGGAGAGTGCGCGGCGAGGAGGGCGTCGATGCGCTGCCCGAGCGGCTCGAAGAACTCCTCGGCGAGCCGCTGCACCTCGGGGGTCGAGTGCAGTGTCACGACTCGACGATCGGTGTGTGTGCGGCTGCGGGCGACGTGACCGACTGCTTCGAGCCGATTCAAGAGGGTCGAGGTCGCACCGAAACTGAGGCCGATCCGGTCGCTCAGCTTCGCGGGCGAGAGCGGCGTGCCGCGCTCTTCGGCCCCGAGGATCTCGATCATCGCCGCCGCATCGGTGGAGTGCAGTCCCGCGTGAGCGGCGAACGCCCGGGCGACCTGTGCATACGTCGCTCCGTAGGCGCGGAGCGCCTCCGTGACCGCCTCCGTGACCGACCCCGGAACCGGGTCCGGGGTCAGGGGAGCGTGGGGTTCGCCCACATCGGCCTCCCGTCCTGACGTGCCGTGGTCGGACTTGCAGGTTATCACTTCCTCAAGTTATTCTTCCGAGCAATTATTTGACCATGAAAGTACTAAGGGAGATCGCGATGACACTGTCCGAGAACGCGCGCCGCTGGGTGGGCCTGATCGCCGTGGCCCTCGGTGTCGCCCTGATCGTCGTGGACACGACGATCGTCAACGTCATCACCCCCTCGGTGATCGATGACCTGGGCATCGATTCGAGCCAAGCTCAGTGGATCCAGGAGTCGTACGCGATCGTCTTCGCCGCGCTGCTGCTCGTCGTCGGCCGCATCTCCGACCTTCGTGGCGCGAAGACGGTGTTCCTCACCGGCGTCGTCGTCTTCGGCCTCACGAGCCTGCTCGCGGGTCTCGCGCCCACGGGCGACATCTTGATCCTCGCCCGTTTCCTGCAGGGCATCGGCGCCGCCGCCGTCCTGCCGACCTCGCTCGCGCTGCTCAACGCGATGTTCACCGGCGCCGCGCGCGGTAAGGCGTTCGCGGTGTGGGGCTCGACGATCGGCGCCGCCACGGCGCTCGGCCCCGTGCTCGGAGGATGGCTCTCCGAGCACGCCTCGTGGCGATGGGCATTCGGCATCAACATCCCCCTCACGATCGTCATTCTCGTCATCGGCGCCCTGTTCCTCGTTCAGCCTGCCCGCTCCCGTGGTGGTGTCGACGGCCTCAGCGCCGCTCTCTCGGTCATCGGACTCGGCTTGCTTGCCTTCGGACTCGTCGAGGGCCGCGTCTACGGCTGGATCCTCAGTGAGAACACTCTCGACCTGTTCGGCTTCCGCTGGGACTCCGGCCTGTCACCCGTCTTCATCGCGCTCGTCGTGTCCGCCTTCTTCCTCTCCTTGTTCGTCTGGCGGCAGGCGCGACTCAGCCGCCCGGGCAGCCGCCACCGGCCGCTCATGGACACACGCCTGTTCTCGATCGCGTCCTTCCGCAACGGCAACATCGCCACCCTCATCATCGGGCTCGGCGAGTTCGGGATCATCGCGGTGCTTCCCCTCTGGCTGCAGTTCACGCTCGGATACTCCCCTCTGCAGGCGGGGCTCGCGCTCGTACCAATCGCGATAGGCAGCTTCGTCGCCAGCGGGATCAGCTTCCCCCTCGCGAACCGGGTCAGCGCACTGACCTTCGTGCGACTCGGGTTGGTGCTGGAAGTGCTCGGCCTCGCGGGCCTCGGCCTTGTCGCGGCCTTCACCGAGGCGTCCTGGCCGTTCGTCTCCGTCGTCCTCTTCTTCTACGGCGTGGGCGTCGGGTTCGCGACCGCACAGGTCACCAACGTCGTACTCGCCGATGTGCCCAGTGACGAAGGCGGGCAGAGCTCGGGCATCCAGAGCACCTTCCGTCAGCTCGGTTCCGCGCTCGGAATCGCAGCCCTCACGACCGTCTTCTTCTCCTCGCTCAGCCGGACCCTCGAGGGCAAACTGGAAGACAGTGGACTGGCCCCCACCGACGCGAAGGACTTCGCCGATGCGGTGACCGACAGCGCCGGTGCGGCGATCGCGCCGATCGGCCAGGTGCCGGGCCTCGAGAACGTGGCGGCCCTGGCACGTCAGGCGATGACGGATGCCGTCGCCTTCGGCGCCTTCGTCGCCGCCGGGTTCCTCGTCATCGGCGTCATCGCCACATTCCTCATCCCTTCCCGCCCGGTGAGTGCCGAGGCGTCCGAGCAACCCGCGTCCGGGGCGACGGCCACGACGGAGGTGACACGATGACCGCGCGGAGACGAGTCCTCATCAGCGGCGCGAGCATCGCGGGACCGACGCTCGCCTTCTGGATGGACCGCGCGGGATGGGACGTCACCGTGATCGAGCGCGCGCCCGAGCTTCGCACGGGCGGGCAGAACATCGACATCCGCGGGGCCGGGCGCGAGGTGGCGCGCCGCATGGGGGTGGAGGAGGCGATCCGCGCCCGGAACACGCACGAGGTGGGGACGCGGTTCATCGGGGGCCGCGGGCAGACCGTGGCGAGCTTCCCGGCGGGGCGCGACGACACCGGTGGCGCGACAGCGGAGCTCGAAATCCTCCGCGGCGAGCTGTCGCGCGTTCTGTTCGACCTCATCGCCGATCGTGTCGTCTTCCGCTTCGGCACGACGATCCGCTCACTCGATGATCGCGCCACCGACAGCCAGGTCGGATTCGACGACGGGAGCGACGAGCTCTTCGACCTCGTCGTGATCGCCGAGGGGATGCGTTCCCGTACCCGCAGATTGGTCTTCCCCGGCATCGATCCGATCGTTTCGAAGAACATGTCGACCGCGTACCTGACGATCCCCCGCACGCCCGACGACACCGACTGGTGGCGGTGGTACTCGGCCGTGGGCGGGCGCAGCGTGACCCTGCGGCCCGACAACCTCGGCACGATCCGCGCCACGCTGTCGTACCCGACCCGCGGCGACGAGCGGACTGATACAGGCGACGACACCGCCGGAGATGTGCGGGCCGGGCTGCGCGAGCGGTTCGCGGATGCCGGGTGGGAGGCTTCGCGCGTGCTGCGCGAAATGACCGACACTGACGAGCTCTACCTCGACCGGGTCGGGCAAGTGCACCTCGACACCTGGCACCGCGGCAGGGTCGCGCTCGTCGGTGACGCGGCTTACTGCGCCTCCCCGCTCAGCGGCATGGGAACGACCCTGTCGCTCGTGGGTGCGTACGTCTTGGCCGGCGAACTCGGGCGCAGCAACGACGTCGACACGGCCCTCCAACGCTACGAGGACGTCCTCCGCCCCTTCGTCGAGCGCGCCCAGGATCTGCCTCCCGGTACACCGCGGCTCGCGAACCCGCGCTCTCGCGCCGGGATCGCCATCTTCCACGGCGTGCTGCGAGCGGCCGCGTCGCGCGCCGGTCGGCGCGTGACCGCGGGGCTGTTCCGCCCTCCTGCCGACACTTTCGAGCTGCCCGACTACGAGTGAGCCGTGCGACGGCAACGCTGAACCACGGCGATGGGAGACGACGGCGGATCACCCGACGCGACGCCCCCTCGAGGCTCACCCGCACGGCACCCGAGAGTGTCACGGAAACACGCTCTACCCGCCCGGGCAGTCACACGGATTGCCGCTGTAGCAGGCGCAGTATCCCGGCTCGGGGGTGTCCTCGGGCTCGGGCTCGTTGCGGAGGACGCTGTGATACCCGGTGCTGGTGCTCAGCACGACGACGAGTTCCGGAGCGCGCGCGTGGACCAGGGCCGCATCGACGCGTTGATCCGTGATCTTCTCGCCGTCGCCCTCGGCGTACGTGAAGAAAGTCCCCCTGTCGAAGCCCGCCGCGGAGCGGACCGCGACCCCCATGCTGCGTCCGTCCGCGCAGACGGCGGTCCCGCCGGGCAGGTCGTCGACGGAGTACGGGTCGCCGTTGGCGTTGTGCCCCGGCACCCCGTACATCTGCCAGTACTGGGCGGTCATGTCGAAGGCGGCCTCGTCGGGCACGCACCCGATGTCGCCGAGACGGGCGCGGTATCCGGCGATGAGCGCGGCAGGATCGGCGGTGTCGGTCGACACGACCCGGGTGGTGACGTGTCCGCACGACCAGTAGTACCGGTCGAAGGGACCCCAGGGTGCGCTGTACGACCCGCGCTTGCAGTAGTCCTGCACGCCCGTCGAGATGACCTCACCCATTGCGGCCGCGGCCAGCAACTCGTCTTCCGCGCCGGCGGCTGCGGTGCGAGCGGCGACGACCTCGGGATCCTGCGCTCCCGAGGGCGGCGCGTGGCCGGATCCGGACGCGCACGCCGAGAGCGGCAGCAGCGCCCCCACCGCGATGAGGGAGAGCAGTACGGCGCGGAAGCGGGGGACGCGTCGTCGTGACATGGCCCGAGGCTAGGGCTCACCCCATACGTCACCCGGTATGCGTGGCTCTCATCGTCGTCGGGCACAAGTCCCCGAGGCCTGATTTTCCGCGGTTGTAAACTCGTGGGATGGCAAGCGACAGCTCATTCGACATCGTCTCGAAAATCGATCGACAGGAAGCCGACAACGCCCTGAACCAGGCTCACAAAGAAGTTGAGCAGCGGTACGACTTCAAAGGCACCGACGCGTCGATCGCCTGGAGCGGCGAATCGATCGTCATCAAAGCGAACTCCGAAGAGCGCGCGAACGCCGTGCTCGACGTCTTCCAGACCAAGCTCATCAAGCGCGGCATCTCGCTGAAGAGCCTCGAGAGCGGCGAGCCGGTGCAGAGCGGCAAGGAGTACCGCATCACCTCCACGCTCAAGGAAGGCATCTCGCAGGAGATCGCGAAGAAGATCGGCAAGATTATTCGCGACGAGGGCCCCAAGGGCGTGAAGTCGCAGATCCAGGGCGACGAACTGCGCGTCCAGTCGAAGTCGCGCGACGACCTGCAAGAGGTTCAGCGCCTGCTGAAGGCCGCCGACCTCGACGTGGATCTGCAGTTCACGAACTACCGGTAAGAAGTCGCGCTGACCCGGGCTTTCCGCCCGGAGCCCGCGGACAGTCCGCGAGAGCGGCGAAGGAGATCATGAGGTCCGCCGTCGCCGCTCGCGTCGTGTCCTCCACGGACGGCCACAGGTGGGCGTACGTGTTCAGCGTGAACGACGACTGCAGCCGCGGCGGATGCCACGTCGCATCTCGTGCCCGCGAGCAGCGAGGTCGGCAGGTGAATGTGCCGAGCAGCGAGCTCAGACGAGTGCGTCCGTGCGTTCCTGCAGGTACGCGCACAGCCGCCCCGCGGCCGTGACTTCTTCGCCGAGACCGATGAGATCGAGCGATGTGCCCGTCAGCTCGTCGGTGCGCTCGGTGAGGGTGGCCGCCCACTTGCCGTTCGCGTTGAGTTGGAGGTAAACGGCCGCAGGCGCGTACTTCAGATAGACAAGAACGATCCCCGGGCCCTCCTGCGTAGGATCGCCGTGCGCGACCACTCGAGCCGGCGTGGCAGCGATGTGCTCGTCGTAGTGATGAACCCACGACGTCATATCGGCGAGAGTCGGACTGTCTCGCGGGGTCATGCCTCCATGGTAGTTGGACGCGGTGCAGCATGCGTAGCGGTGCCGACCAGCTCTGCGCGCAGGTCCACCCCGGAAGCCGCCAGCTCGCCACCGCCGGGTACTGCCCGATTCGGCGACTCGCGCGGGGGCACGGAGCCGCTCGGTCTAGCCGTGTTTCGCCAGGAAGAGGCTGAGCGAGATCTCCCGCGTATCGGACCAGCCGCGGCGAGCGCGGACGAGAGTAAAACCCTCGCCGCGAAGCGCCTCCGCGTGGTCGGCGGTGAGAGCCTGCCGATCGATCTTCTCCCACCCGCCCGGCATTCGGTACGCGTGGGTGACAGTGCGTGGGCGAGACATCGGTGCTCCTGAACGGTCAGATCGTGCGGGGAGCGCTGCGTCGTCGAAGCGAGTAAGGGATCCACCGTACGGCGGAGCATGGCCGATGTCTGTCCCCCTTTCGGCGGGGAAGCGCCACCGGCGTACGATTCACGCATCACCACTGACCCGTTCCGCAAAGGGGAAGCCATGGCCGTCCGCGTCGATCTGAACATCTCGCTCGATGGGGTGGCGGCACCCGCCGATCAGACCGCCGAGAATCCCATGGGCGAGGACTGGGGCCGGCTCGTCGAGGACTACATGGCGACGCGGACGTTCCGCGCCCGCGTCTTCGGCGACACCTCGGGCGCCGGCACCACCGGGGTCGACGACCGCTACGCCGCGGCGTACTTCGAGGGCATCGGCGCCGAGGTGATGGGGGCGGCCATGTTCGGACTCCACTCGTTCCCCGACGACCCCGACTGGCGCGGTTGGTGGGGCGACGAGCCGCCGTTCCGCGTTCCCGTCCTCGTTCTCACCCACCGGGAGCGCGCGCCGATCACCTTCGACAACGGGACGCGATTCGAATTCACGTCAGAGGACATCGCGGATGCCGTGGCCCGGGCGCGCGAACTCGCCGACGACGCGGACGTCCGGATCGGCGGTGGGCTGTCGACCGTTCGGTCCGCGCTCGAGGCCGACCTGGTCGACCGCCTGCACGTCGCCGTCCGCCCGGTGATCCTCGGACAGGGCGACCGCCTGTGGGACGGTCTGCGCGGCCTCGACCAGCGCTACACCGTGACGTCGGAGGTCGCCGAGAGCGGCGTCATTCACGTCACCTACGCCCGTTAGAACGGGGCGTCGGACGTCAGCACCCGCGTCACGCGGATGACGAACAGACCGAGCGACGTCACGAGCATGAGCGTCGCCACGATTCCGGCGGCGAGTACGACCCACCGGAGCGTCCCGGGGCGGAGCACTCCCCGGATGGCGAAGAACACCGCCGCTCCCGCGCACGCGATCATGATCAGGTAGTCGATCACCCCGCCGGTGAGCGTGAAGAACGCCACGACCGAGAGAACCGCCAGCACCAGCGCCACGATGTGGAGTGTCCGTGCGTCGGCGGGGCGAGGGGCGTCCGGCATCCCCCGAGCCTATCGACCCTCTCTCGCGCCACCGCGCGTAGCCTGAGTGTCATGCGTCAGCGCACTCCCGACCCGCGCCGGTGCCCCACGTGCGGAGACCCCCTGTCGTTCGAGATCCTCGACGACGAACGCTTCCTCGTCGCGTGGTCGTGCGCGAACTGCGGATTGATCCGCACGACCGAGCCGGCCTGAACCGCGCGGTCAGTTGATGATCTCGGCGTTCTCGTCGCGCATCTCGGTCAGGCGTCGTCGCCACGTCTCAAGCGCCTCGGGGGTCAGGCGGGTCCAGTCGTCGCGCTCGGCGACGATCCGCAACGGTGCGGCGCTGCGGAACGACCGCGTGGGGTTGCCGGGGAACTTCTTGTCGGTGACGTTCGGGTCGTCCTCGAACTCCCCCGTCGGCTCGACCTCGTACACGCGCGGAGGCCCGTCCCCCGGAATGATCTCGGCGGCCAGCCCCGCCCCGTCGAGGCGCGAGGTGAAGTACACGTGGTTCATCACGATCTCGGGGCGGTAGTTCGATCGGAAGCCCGGGGTCAAGAGGTCACCGACCCGCAGGGCGGCTTTCGTTCCGTGGAAGAAGGGGCCGGCATCCAGGATCTCGCTCACCACGCGATTCTCGGCACCCGACGAGCCGGGCGCAACCGTCAGCGCGCGAGGACGCCCAGAACGGCGTCCGCGATCGCTCGGTGTCCCGCGTCATTCGGGTGGAAGTCGTCCCCCGGCCCGGCGAAGGTGTCCCGGCCGTCGGGTCCGTGCAGCTCGGGCAGGGCGAAGAGACCCGCGAGCGAGACGTATCGCCCCGCGTTCGCCGCGCAGACGCGCGCGATCGTCTCGTCGTAGGCCGCGCCGTCGGCGGTCCAGGTGCCGAGGCAGACCAGGGCAGCGTCCGGCGACGACGTTCGGATCCGCCCCAGCAGATCGCCGTACTGCGCTTCGAAGTCCGCGAGCGGGGTCGGGATGCCGACATCGTTGGTCCCCAGTTCGATCACCGCCAGATCGAGGTCGGGCGGGACCTCGGTTACACCCGCGACCGTCGAGAGGGTTTGATGAGCGCGCGACACCGTCGTCGGCGTGACACGCCCCAACGCTCCTGTGACGAGGGACGAGAAGCCCTGCGCCTCGGTGGAGGCGAAGAATGCGGCCGCGAGCGAGTCACCCGTGACGAGCACGCGCGCGTTCCCCTTCGCGTCGCGCGGGATCCGCAACAGCCCGGAGGTCGACGTGGACGGCGTCGGGGACGACGTCGGCGTCACCGACGGCGAGGGACGCGGCGACGAGGTGCGCGTGGGCGTCACCGACGGCGACGTCGCGGATGCGGACGGCATGGCATCCGGTGTCGCCCCCTGCGAGAGCACGAGCGCCGCGGCGACGACCGCGGCGACGCCGACGAGCGACGCCGCGATGGTCCACGCGCGCCGGGTCATCCCCGGAGCGTGTCGTCGCGCCACTCCACCGGGGTGACCTCGCCGCGCACCGCGGCCTCCTCGCGCTGACGAAGTTCGACGCGGCGGATCTTGCCCGAGATCGTCTTCGGGAGCTCGAGGAACTCGACGCGGCGCAGCCGCTGGAACGGCGCCAGCTTCTCGCGGGCGTAGCGGAGGATGTCGATCGCGACCTCTTCGCCGGCCTCGAACCCCGCGGCGAGCACGACGTAGGCCTTCGGTACCGAGAGACGCAGGTCGTCGGGGGCGGGAACGACGGCCGCTTCGACCACGGCCGGGTGCTCGATGAGGACGCTCTCGAGCTCGAACGGGCTGATCTTGTAGTCCGAGGACTTGAACACGTCGTCGGTGCGACCGATGTAGGTGATCGTGCCGAGGTCGTCGCGGCGCGCCACGTCTCCCGTGTGGAACAGACCGTTCGCGGTGGACTCGTCGTTGCGTTCCGGGTCGCCGACGTAGCCGGTCATGAGGTTGAGCGGCCGCACCGACAGGTCGAGGCAGATCTCGCCCTCGTCGGCTGGCTCTCCGGTCACCGGATCGATCAGCACGACGGGGCAGCCCGGCAGAGGGCGTCCCATCGACCCGGGGACGAGCTGGGCTCCCGGGGTGTTCGCGACCACGGCGGTCATCTCGGTCTGGCCGTAGCCGTCGCGGATGTCGAGGCCCCACGCGCGCTGCACGGTCGCGATGACCTCGGGGTTGAGCGGCTCCCCCGCCGAGACGACCTCGCGCAGCGCCCCTCGCCGCCCGGTGAGGTCGGCCTGGATCAGCATGCGCCACACGGTCGGCGGAGCGCAGAACGTCGTGACCCGGTCGCGCTCGAGCTCGTCGAGCAGACGCTCGGCCGAGAAGCGCGAGTAGTTGAGGGCGAGCACGGTGGCCCCGGCGATCCACGGCGCGAAGAAAAGACTCCACGCGTGCTTCGCCCACCCCGGCGAGCTGATGGCGAGGTGCACGTCGCCGGGTTGGAGGCCCAACCAGTACATCGTCGAGAGGTGCCCCACGGGATACGACGCGTGCGTGTGCTCGACGAGCTTCGGCTTCGACGTGGTCCCCGACGTGAAGTAGAGCAGCAGGCGATCGTCGGCGAGGGTCTCCGGATGCCGCGCGGGGTCCGCCTCGGCGAGGAACGCGTCGTCGTACGCGGCCCATCCCGCGTGCTGACCGCCCACCACGATGCGACCGAGACCTTCGCGCAGGTCGTCGAACTTCTCGGCATCCGATGCCCCGACGATGACGTGGCGGATCTCGGCCCGCTGGATCCGGTCGGCGAGGTCCCCCGCACCGAGAGCGGTCGTGGTCGGCGCGATCACGCCGCCGAGCTTCATGATGCCGAGCATCGCCTCCCACAGCTCGACCTGGTTGCCGAGCATGAGCAGCACCGCGTCTCCGCGACGGACGCCCCGGGATGCCAACCACGCGGCGACCTGGTCCGATCGGCGGGCGAGTTCGTCGAACGTGCGCTGATGGTGAGTGCCGTCGTCGTCGACGACGATCAGGGCGGGAGCGTCGTTTCCCCGCGCCATGGGGTCGAACCAGTCGATCGCCCAGTTGAAAGGTCCCTCGAACCGTGGCCAGGTGAACGCCGCCGCGCGGTCGGGGTCGGTGCGCGCCGCGAGGAGTTCGTCGCGGGCGGCGCGGTAGCGCTCGGTGGCGGGGGCGGCGGGGTGGGTCATGGGGCTCCTTCGATCGCGTTCTACGCTAGACCTCGCACCCAATCCCCCAGCGCCGCGTACGCGGCGTCGCGCGCTTGGGGGGCCGACAGGAACACGTCGTGCAGCGCTCCGTCGATCCGCGCGATCGTGACCGTCCGCCCGATGCGGGTCGCGGCCCGGGCGATGTCGTCGACCACCAGCACCGAGTCGGTCTCGCGCATCGCGTCGTTCCAGCTCAGCGCCACCGTCGATCGGGCGGACAGCAGCACGAGGATCGGACAGCCGACATCGAGACCGGATGCCACCCGCGCGTGGCCCGCGATGATGGCCGCCAGCCATCCCGGATGGGTCGGGAACCCCTGCGCGGGCCGCCAGCCCTCGGGGCTGTCCGGGAGGGTCCCGAGCTCGCGTTGAGCCCGGGTATAGAAGCCGAGGTCGACGACGGGATGCGTGCCAAGCGGATCGAACCGCGCGCGGGCGTTGACGAGCGGGGCGAGGGCCTGCCGTCCGAGCGGGCCGAGCTGCAGCTCTAGCCACGGGCTGTTCAGGATGAGCGCATCGGCCACCCCGGGATGCCGCGCCACCCAGAGCGTCAACGTCAAGCCACCGGTGCTGTGCCCGAGGAGCACGAGCCGTCGCCCCTCGCGCACGGTGGCCATGGCATCCAGCGCCGCGGCGATGTCGGCGTCGTACACGTCGAGAGACGCGACGTATCCGGGCGCGAGGTCGGATCGCAGACTGCGACCGTACTTGCGCAGGTCGAGCGCATAGAACCGTGCGCCGCGGTCGGTGAAGAACCGGGCGAGGTCCGTCTGGAAGAAGTAGTCCGACCATCCGTGCACGTAGAGAACGTCGGTATCGCGCAGCTCACCGAACAGGCGAGCCCCCGCGTGCGGCCGGGCTCGCACGAGCGTGGCGACCACCTCTCCGTCGACATCGTCCCCGAGCGGCAGCGTCTGCTGCTCGAAGCCCTCACCGAGCATGTCCGGATGCCACTCCCCCATCGCCCCAGCCTACGGCGGGGCGCTTAGCGAGACCGCGCAGAACTCCTGAGAAGCCGGCCGAAAGAGCCGGGTAGACGGCGGCTCCGACCCCCGAGGTGCCGCTACTCAGGAGTTCGGCCCGCCCAGCGCGACGCCGACGCCCGTCAGCGCGACGCCGACGCGTCCTCTCGGGCGGCGCGCTCCTTCGCCCGCTCCAGCGCCCGCCTGCGCGCCGCGCGGGCGTCGTCCTCGAGCTTCTCCGCCTTCGACTCGTCACGCGTGAGGTTCACACCCGTCTCGGGGTCGAAGAGGTGCAGTGAATCCGGCGAGAACCACAGGCGCGCCGCGTCTCCCGCGCGGATCGAGCTCATGGCATCCAGTGCCACGACGAGCTCGGTGCGCAGGCTCTCGCCGTCGAGGTCGCGGTCGAGCTCCGACAGCTTGTCCTTCACCGTGGCGTCGGTCTCATAGGGCACATAGGCGTAGAGCACCTCGCCGAGCCACTCGGTCATCTCGATGTCGAGCTCCGCCGTCACACCGCCCGTGAGATCGCGCTCGGTCGAGTCGGCGTCTTCGAACGCGTCGGGTCGGACGCCCACGATCACGAGGTCGCGCCCCTCGACGGCCTTCCGCAGGCGGTCGTCGAGCGGCACGTCCGCGATCGGCAGGCGCAGCGTGTCACCGTCGACGGTCCCGCTGAGGAAGTTCATCGGCGGCGAGCCGATGAAGCCCGCGACGAACAGGTTCACCGGCTGGTCGTACAGGCCGCGGGGGCTGGCGACCTGCTGCAGCTCGCCGCGGCGCAGCACCGCGACGCGGTCGCCGAGGGTCATGGCCTCGGTCTGATCGTGCGTGACGTAGACGGTGGTGATCCCGAGGGAGCGCTGCAGGCGCGCGATCTCGGTGCGCATCTGGCCGCGCAGCTTCGCGTCGAGATTCGACAGTGGCTCGTCGAAAAGGAACGCGCTGGCATTGCGCACGATCGCGCGCCCCATCGCGACACGCTGGCGCTGACCGCCCGAGAGGTTGGCGGGCTTGCGCTCGAGGTGCTCGTCGAGCTCGAGCAGCTTCGACGCCCGGCGCACGCGCTCGTCGATCTCCTTGTCGTCGAGGTCGCTCGACTTCAGCCGCATCGGGAACGCGATGTTCTCGTACACGGTGAGGTGCGGGTACAGCGCGTAGTTCTGGAAGACCATCGCGAGGTTGCGGTCTTTCGGCGCCTTGTCGTTGACGACCTCGTCGGCGATCTTGAGCTCGCCGTCGGAGATGTCCTCAAGGCCGACGATCATGCGCAGCAGCGTCGACTTGCCGCAGCCCGAGGGCCCGACGAGGATCACGAACTCCCCGTCGGCGATGTCGAGATCGACGCCCTTGACCGCGGTAAAACCGTCGTCGTAGGTCTTGACGATCCTGTTGAGAGTGATGGATGCCATGGACTCGCTCCTTAGCCTTTGACGGCGCCCTGCGTGAGACCGGACACGATCCGGCGCTGGAAGATCACGACGACGATGACGATGGGGATGGTGACGACGATGGCCGCTGCCGAGATCGCGCCCGTGGGTTCCTCGAATTGCGAAGCCCCGGTGAAGAACGACAGGGCCGCGGGCACCGGGCGGGCGGCATCCGTCGACGTCAGCGAGATGCCGTAAACGAAGTCGTTCCACGCGATGAAGAACGCGATGATCGCGGTGGTGAAGACACCGGGGGCCGCGAGCGGCACGACGGTCTTGCGGAACGCCTCGAAGGGCGTCGCCCCGTCGACCTGGGCGGCCTGCTCGAGCTCCCACGGGATCTGGCGGAAGAACGCGGCGAGCGTCCAGATCGAGATCGGCAGGGTCAACGACAGGTACGGGATGATCAGGCCGAGCCAGGTGTCGTAGAGGCCGACCACGCGCCACAGGTTGAACAGCGGCGTCACGATCGACACGATCGGGAAGACCGACACCGCGAGCGCCGTGGTGAGGATGATGCGCTTGCCGGGGAAGTCGAGCCGGGCGATCGCGTAGGCGCAGAGGGTGGCGAGCACCACGGCGATGAACGTCGCGATGAGCGAGATGCCGATCGAGTTGCGCAGCGCCGGGAGGAACAGGTCCTGCGCGCTACCGCCCGGGGCGAGGATCGTTGCGTAGTTGTCGAGCGTCCATTCGGTGGGCAGCAGCGTTCCGGAGAAGAGGCCCGCCTGCGTCTTGAACGACGTCATCAGAATCGAGAAGACCGGGAAGAGCGACCACACCAGCACGACCGCGATGATCACGAGCCACATGATCCGCTGGGGCCAGGTCATTGCACGCATCAGGAGTTCCTCCCCGCAGACAGATCCACTTTGAAGCCCTTGATGAAGATGCCGGCGATGATCAGCACACTGAGGAACAGCAGCACCGAGATGGCCGACCCGAGTCCGATCTCGAGGCGCCCGATCGAGGTGTTGTAGGCCAGCAGCGACAGCGCTTCGGTGTCGTTGGCCCCCGCGGTCATGATGAAGATGTTGTCGAAGATGCGGAACGCCTCGAGCGTGCGGAAGAGCACGGCCACCATGATCGCGGCCTTCATGTTCGGCAGAATGACGCGGCGGAGCACCTCCCACCCCGTGGCTCCGTCGACCTTCGCGGCCTCCTCGAGGTCACCGGGCACCTGCGCGAGGCCCGACAGCAGCAGGAGCGAGATGAAGGGCGTGGTCTTCCAGACCTCGCTGAGGATGATGACCGTGAGCGAGGTGCCTTGGTAAGCGAACCAGTTGAGGTTCTCGTCGAACCCGGGGATCCACGACAGCCAGCTGTTGACGTACCCGCCGGAGTTGATGTCGAAGGCGTAGAAGAACGCGAAGGCCGAGACGACGGTGATGATGCCGTAGGGCACGAGGATCGCCGTGCGGGCGAAGCCGCGGAGCTTCTTGATCGCCCGGTGCATCACGAGCGCGAAACCGAAGCCGATGATCAGCTCGAGCAGCACCGTGACGACGGTGATGAAGAGCGTGACGCCCATGGATTGCCAGAACGCCGGGTCGCCGAGGATGACCTGGTAGTTGCGGAACCAGATGAACTCCCGGTCGTCCGGTGCCGTCAGTCGCAGGCTGAAGAGCGAATCCCACAGCGCCTGCACGATCGGATACAGCGTGACCAGGAGCATGATGCCGAACGCGGGGCCCGCGAGCATCCAGCCCAGCCGGGCCTCCGCCCGCGCGCGGTCAGAGCGGCGCTTCTTCTTCGGGGCCTCCGGTTCGGTGTGCCGAGTGGCACGGGTGACGGTGGTGTCGGTCACAGCAGTCGCTCCCCTCTGAGCACCGCGAGGATGAAGTCGGTCGAGGTCTGCGGCGTCGTATCGGGGGTGACGGCGTTCGGTGGATGCCACGTGCGCTGCAGCCCGATGGAGATCTCGTTGTAATACGGCGTCTGCGGTCGGGGCGCGCCCAGCTGCAGCGACTCCGCGATCGTGTCGGCCATCGGGAACCTCTCGTTCACCTCGGCGTCGTCGTACGCGGCGAGGTTCGAGGGCGGGTTGCCGTTGGTGACGAAGTACTGCGCCTGGTTCTCGGGGCTGACGATGCATTTCACGGCCTGCCAGGCCAGGTCGGTGTGCTCGCTGTACGCACCGACGCCGAGGTTGATCCCTCCGACGGGAGGAGCGGCCGGGGTCCCGGCATCCACTCGGGGGTAGACCGCCCAGCCGAGGTCCTCGACGACCTCGGGGGCCGCGCCCTGCATGGCCGGGTAGACGAACGGCCAGTTGACCATGAACGATCCGTTGTCGCCCTGGAAGAGGTTCATGCTCGCGTTCTCGTCGGCCGTCGGCAGACCCGGGCCGCCGAGGTTCGACGAGCCGATACGCCCGATGATCTCGGCCGCCTTCTTGCCCGCGTCGGACTCGAGGCCCAGCTGCATCTCGTCGGGCTTCGCCTCGGGATCCTCGAGGATCTTGCCGCCGCCCGAGGCGACGAGGGCGTTGATCCAGACCGTGAGCGACTCGGCGAGTGCGCCCTGGACGCCGAGCTGCTTGTTCTGGTCTTCCGCGGCCTGCATGATCTGGTCCCACGTGACCGGCTGCGTCATGTCGAGACCGGCGGCCTCGGCGACCGACTTGCGGTACCAGAGCAGCTGCGTGTTGGCCCAGAACGGCACCGTCACGAGCTCCCCGTTCCAGCTGGCCGACTGCACCGCGCCCTCGACGATGCCGTCGGTGTCCTGCAGCTCGTCGGGAACCGGAGCGAGGAATCCGGGCTCGGCGAGCTCAGGGATGAACGGAGGGTCGAGGCTCATGATGTCGAGCGAGCGGTCGCTCGCGGCGAGACGCCGGGCGAGCTGTTCCCGCTGCGAGGCGGCATCGCGCGGCAGCAGCGAGGTCTCGATGCGATACGCGCCGTCGGCGGCTTCGGTGCAGGATGCCGCGATCTCAGCCTGACCGCCGTCGTCGGGGTTGATGTACCAGGTGAGGGTCGGTACCCCGTCGCCCGCGGAACAAGCGCCGAGCATACCGGCGAGGACCACCGCGGACGCCCCGGCCACGATCCGTTTCGTTGTTCGCATCCGGCCCCCTCGCCTCGGTGCGGGCGTCGATGCCCGGCGTCGTGGCTTCCATCCTGACGAGGCGGGGCGAATCCGAGCATCAGGGTTGCCCCCGCCGATCGGGGGATGGTACTCGCGCGACCTCAGCTATGGGGCAGCTGTGGAGGCGACGGACACACGTGCGCGTCGGCCGCAGCTGGAGGAGCGATGACATCGGAGGCAGGCGAAGGGTCCCATTTCTCCGGGCGTCGGAAGATCGCGCCGTCCTCAGACTTCACGACCGCCGGAAGCAGGCACTGCTGCACACGGGCGAGGGTGGTGCGCCGCGATGCGGGCATCAGACGACGTATGGCGCCTGAACCACGATGAGGGGGGAAATGAGCGAAGATGTGCGCATCGGGATTCGCGCCCCAGGCCATCTTCACGGCGGGGATGCTGTCGGTGTCGGCGGTCATGAGCATGAACGACCCTGCCCTGTTCGCGGCGACGTCGGCGACGAGGTGTACAGCGATGTTCACGTCCGTCTGTTTCTCTTCGTAGCTGGTCCAGGTCGTCCCGCACGATCGACAGGTCCGAGATTTCTCCTGAAACTGGCCTTTGATCACGGTCAATCTGGTCGGGTACAAGCTGCGGAGCGCGTCGATGTACCGGTCCTGACGAGCCTGCGCGTCGGGTTCGTTCAGAACGATGGCGGTGAAGTACGTGACCTGAACGAGAGCTGACCGCGGCCGCAGAATTGTCGCGAGCTTGACGATGTCGAGCCACAGCAGCCGGTTACCAGCCGCGTCGTGCAGGCCGTGATACAGGTTGAAGCCATCGATGTAGACGATGAGACGTTCTGCTTCTGCGGCTTCCACACTCCCCTCCACTTCCCTGCGGTGATAAACTGGGCGGACACCACAGCAGCGGTTGATTGTCACGATCGCTGCCCGACGCCCTCCTCCGGGAGGGCGTCTTTGTTTCAACGGCGTACCGTTCCGGGCGTCCGAAGCAAACGTTCCGGCACCATCGAGCAGCGGGTGCATCGACCGAGATCGGGAGCGTCCCCTTCGGGGGTGAACGTAGCGCTACGACTGAATCGAATCGGGCGTCTGAGCGACGGTTCGTCCGTCTCGCTCCACCCGAAGATCGAGGCCATCTGCCAGAGCGAGGAGATCTCTCATAAGTTCCTCGGACCCGTCGCGATTAAGATTCGTCGAGACCCAGATGACCTCGCCGGGACGAACATCGACAGGCTTGCCTCTGGCGCCGCGAGGCAGATCGTCGAATCGACTGACTGCGTCCAATCCTGTCACGCACTCGATGCTCTTCTCGCGCGCGATGAGCGCCGCCAGCTCTCGAACGACTCCCGTCGCGGTCAAAGGCCGGAGCGGGAGATGTGCCGGCCGATCGACGCCCTCGATGTAGTACACCTTGTACCGGCTCTTCCCACGCAGACGATCAAATCGCCACTCCAACTGCTGCGAACGCGAGCGCACCTGACCGAGAGCCCCCGTATCTCGGATGTACTTCTCCCCGAATCTCGCGAGCAGTTCGTCGTCGAATCGACGGATCGAGGTAACGGGCGTCGTGATATCCATCAAGTCGAGGACCTGCTCGCTGTCGATAGGTTCGAGCGCAGCCTTCAGCGCTCCCATCGTGTCGATCCCGCAGGCAGCCGCAAGCTGCAGCCCGAAGACGATCCCGCTGTCGCTCGGCGGACGGTCATCGGGAAATCGCGTGGCGAGAAAAGTAGCGAGGTTCTCCGCGGTAAGGGCAGTGTCGTCCGTCTCCCGCGAGCCTGTCGGCGCGACTCCGCTCTCGTCCAGATGTGTTGAGGACTCGTCCACCGACGGTCGAGCGAGGATACGGTCGATGGCGACGAAGACCTCGTCAAGCGCTCGCCGTGCGTCCGACGCTGCGCCGAACAATTGATCGATTGTCTCCTGGTCTTGCTCGTCGATCGACCCGTACTGAGCCCCTTTGTATCGTCGAGCGTGCTCGAACTCCGCCCACGCGTGGCCGGCGACGGTGCGGATCTGCACCTCGATACCGCCGAGTTCATCGAAGAATCGGGACAAGCTCCCGCCCGAGATCAGCCAGTCGGTCTCGATGGACGATTGCTGACCGGACACGACGATGTGCTGACAGTCGTAGCCACGCAGCCGCTCGGGTTTGTCGTCTCCGGGGTTGCGATCCTCGCCGTCGATAACGCTGAATCTCTCTCGGATGAGGTCGCCGGCGCGGGCTCGGTCCGTGTTCGAGTACGTGATGATGCGGACGGCGACGATGTCTGTCATTTCCCGCATCGGAGACGCGTAGCGTTTGAACGCTTGCTTACGTTGTGCGGAGGCAATCGACTTCACCCGCGCTGCGACGTCATGCGCCCGAATACCTGCTTCCTGAAGCAGCCGCTCGACGTACGACTGCATCTCGCCCGCCGCGCCCGGAATCCAGTCCCACGTCGTGTAGTCGAGAGCAACGTCTTCAGTCACGTGCGCTCCTTGCAATTGTCCGCTATGCGTCACCGGCGCCACGCTACCGGGGCTATGGCGCCCCGAACACCCATCACGGAGGGGAGCTACACCTGCATCCCGGGGATTTCACCCTGTGGCGCGGCACGCGTGCGCGAACGACGAACCGCCCCGTCCGAAGACGGGGCGGTTCGATGAGGATCACTCGCCGCGCGAGATTGCGATCATCTCGTCGCGAGGCACGACCTTGATGCGCGCACGCTCGTGCGGCGCGCCGAGGGCGATCTCATGCTCGTCGAGGCGGTGCCAGCCGTCGAGGTCGGTCCACCGGACGCCGCGCTCCTCGAGCAGGGCGGGGATCGCCTCCTCCTCGGGGTGAGCGGGGCGCCACCACTCGCCCTGGTCGTTGATGACGTGGCGCACGGTCTCCATGGCATCCGACTTGGTGTGTCCGATGAGGCCGACGGGGCCGCGCTTGATCCACCCCGTCGCGTAAACACCGGGGATGCGCTCGTTCGACTCGGCCGACAGCACCTGGCCCTCGTGGTTGGGGATCACGCCGTGGCGCTCGTCGAACGGGATGTCCTTCAGCGGAGAACCGAAGTAGCCGACCGCGCGGTAGATCGCCTGGATCGGCACTTCGCGGATCTCGCC
Source organism: Microbacterium sp. NPDC086615 (assembly GCF_040686055.1). NCBI lineage: Bacteria > Bacillati > Actinomycetota > Actinomycetes > Micrococcales > Microbacteriaceae > Microbacterium > Microbacterium sp. NPDC086615. Next base: position 124,219 of record NZ_JBFBJJ010000007.1, on the reverse strand, counting down.
GGTGCCGACGACGCCGCCCTCGGCGTCGGGCCTCGTGCGCTCGTACCGGAATGCGGCGACGCGGCCCTCGGCATCCTTCACGACCTCGACGGGCTTGGCCCAGAAGTGCAGGTGCAGGCGACGCGATGCCTCTCCCCCGGCGTTGTTCACGCCCGGGCGGGTGCGCCACTCTTGCAGCACACGGTCGATGACCTTGACCTGCTTGTTCGTCTGGATCGCGGCGAGCGAGGCCTCGTCGTAGTCGAAGTCCTCGTCGTAGACGACCATGTCGACGTCGCGCAGCTCGCCGAGCTCACGGAGCTCGAGCGGGGTGAACTTCACCTGCGCGGGACCGCGGCGGCCGAAGACGTGGACGTCGGTGACGGGCGAGGCCTTCAGCCCCTGGTACACGTTGTCGGGAACCTCGGTGGGCAGCAGGTCGTCGGCGTGCTTGGCGAGCATGCGCGTGATGTCGAGGGCGACGTTGCCGTTGCCGATGACCGCGACCGACTCGGCCTCGAGCGGCCACTCGCGCGGCACGTCGGGGTGACCGTCGAACCAGCTGACGAAGTCGGCGGCGCCGTACGAGCCCTCCACATCGATGCCCGGGATGTCGAGGTCGGCGTCGCGGATCGCGCCGGTCGAGAAGATCACCGCGTTGTAGTGCTGCTTGAGGTCGTCGAGAGTGATGTCCTCGCCGAAGCGGACGTTGCCGAAGATGCGGATGTCACCGCGGTCGAGCACCTCGCGCAGCGCCGTGATGACGCCCTTGATGCGCGGGTGGTCGGGAGCCACGCCGTAACGGACCAGACCGTAGGGTGCCGGAAGCTGCTCGAACAGGTCGATCGAGACGTCGAACTGACGCTCGGCTTTCAGCAGGATGTCGGCGGCGTAGATGCCGGCGGGGCCGGCTCCGACGATGGCGAGGCGCAGCTTCGTCATGGGGTCCTCTCGATCGGGATCGGGGGGGGTGGTGGAAAAGTCAGGCCGAACGATCGGCGACCGCGCGGGCGAAGCGCGTCAGCGCCTCGCGCACGGCACCGTCGGGCAGCGGTGCGAGGGCGTCGATCGCCTCTTGCGACCATTGGTGCGCGAGGCGGAGCGTCTCGTGCGTCGTGTCGTGATCGCGCAGCTCGGCGAGCGGAGCGTCGAGGATCGCCGGGTCGGCGCCGGCCGCGATGCGCTCCTGCCCCTCGTCGATGCGCGTGCGCAGATCGGCGGACGCGGCGTCGGAGCGGTGCCCGAGCAGCAGGTACGGCATCGTCGGCACGCCCGCGCGCAGGTCGGTGCCGGGCACCTTGCCCGTTTCGGACGCGTCCGGCGAGAGGTCGATCACATCGTCGAGAAGCTGGAAAGCGACGCCCGCCTTCTCGCCGAAGACCACCATGGGCTCTTCGAACTCTTCGGGGGCGCCGGAGTAGATGACGCCGCACTGCGCGGCCGCGGCGATGAGCGAACCGGTCTTGTCGGCAAGCACCTTCAGGTAGAAGTCGACGGGCTCGTCGCCCTCCGCAGGGCCCACGGTCTCATGCATCTGCCCGAGCACGAGCCGCTCGAAGGTGTCAGCCTGGAGCTGGATGGCCCGCTCGCCGCGCCGGGCCATGAGCTGGCTCGCGCGAGAGAACAGCAGGTCACCGGTGAGGATCGCGATGTTGTTGCCCCACACCGTCTGGGCGCTCGGCACCCCGCGGCGCTTGTCGGCACCGTCCATGACGTCGTCGTGGTACAGCGAGCCGAGGTGCGTCAGCTCGAGAGCAGTGGCGACCTCGATGACCTCGGGCGTCGTTCCGCGCCCGAGTTGCGCCGTGAGGATCGCCAGCATTGGCCGGACGCGCTTGCCACCGGCCTCGTACAGGTACCGGGCGGTGACGTCGGCGAGGCGATCGGCGCTGCGCACCTCTTCTTCGAGCGTGCCCTCGACGCGCGCGAGACCCGCCTCGACGGTCGACAGCAGGGTGCGCGAACGCAGTCCGGCGAAGATGCGGTCACTCAGGCCCAGCTTGCCCGACAGGCGGGTGCTGGCCGCGGGCAGTCTCGGGGTCACGGTTTCAGCCTATCCTGGCGCGCTCGCGCCGTCCCTCGGCTATCTCGACGGTTGACAGGCTGTCTGCGGAGCGAGGTCGTGTGCGCACGCGTCGGTCGCGCCGCACGCATCAGGCGGGACGGATGCCGCGGTGCAGAGCGACGATGCCGAATGACAGGTTGCGGTAGGCCACGGCATCCCAGCCCGCGTCGCGCATCCAGCTGGCGAGCGTCGGCTGGTCGGGCCAGTCGCGAATGGACTCGTTGAGGTAGTCGTATGCCTCGGCGTTCGAGCTGACCGCGCGTGCGGCGATCGGCAGGACGCGGTCGTTGTAGAAGCGGTAGAGGCCGTTGAACGCGCGGGACGGCGGGTGCGAGAACTCGCACACCACGATCCGGCCACCGGGACGGGTCACCCGGAGCAGCTCGCGCAGAGCGCGCCGCGGATCATTGACGTTGCGCAGCCCGAACGACATCGTGACCGCGTCGAACTCCTCGTCGTGGAACGGCAGGTCGGTGGCATCCGCCTGCACGAACTCGAGGTTCGGAACGTTTCCGTGGCGACGGCGTCCCTCGGCGATCATCCCTCTCGAGAAGTCCGCCGCGACGACGTGCGCACCGCTGGGGACGAACGCCATCGACGAGGTCCCGGTGCCCGCGGCGAGATCGAGGATGCGCTCGCCCCGCTTCGGCGCGACGGCCCGCAGGGTCGCGGCGCGCCAGAAGCGGTCGTTGCCGAGACTCAGCACCGTGTTGGTGCGGTCGTAGGCGGGGGCCACCTGGTCGAACATCCCGCTGACACGCTGCGGGTCCTTGCCGAGGTCGGCGCGGTTGGGGTCGCTGCTCACCCGTCGAGTCTAGGCGGGCGGACGCGCCGGGTCTTCGGGGCTTGCGAGCTCGGCCAGACGCGTGAGCCACGGCCCGGTCACGGCGTCGGAGAACGGCGCGATGCCCTCGCGCACGCGGTGCTCGAGCTCGACGGCGGTGGCCTCGAGGTGCGCGACGATGTCGCCGGGATAGCCGTACTGCACGCGGTGCTCGTCCCATTCGTCGCGATCGTCGATCCACGTGCCGCGACCGTCGGTGCGGCGGACGACGTCGAGATCCATGTCGATGCCGCCGGGCACCCCGTCGTCGCTCCACCGGACGTCCCACGCGAGGTCGATGTACACGGCCACCGGGTGCGGGGCGGCGTTGTGGGTGAAGGCCCAGTCACCGCTCGGGGGAACCAGCGTGACGTTGGGCTGGCGGCACACGAACTCGGCCCCGGGGCGGGCGCTGCGCCAGCCCACCTGCTGGCCGAACCAATCGCCCCAGTCGTCGGAGCCGAGGTAGACGCTGTCTTGCACCCAGTGGGGCGAACCGTCCCACTTGCGCCAGCGGAACATCAGGCGCGTGCCGGGAGCGGGACGGGAGGGCATGTCGCGAGTCTAAAACGGGCCACCGACAGCCGGGCGCATCCCGCGGCACAGCGCGCCCCCGACACAACCGGCGACCCGCGGTCTCACGCGGTCAGCGGCGACGAGCCCGCAGATCTCCTGCGTTATGTCGACGGCGAACGGATGCCGAGAGCCCCGCCGAGAGCGGGTCTACGCTCGAGAACGTGATCGAACCCGCGGATGACGCCGTGCCGCGCCTGCGCGTGGTGACGCGCGAGCTGCCCCCGATGGACGATGTGCTCGCGTACACCACCCCCTACGACCCGCTCTTCTGGAGTCGTCGCGGGGAGTCCCTCGCCGCGTTCGGTGACCTGCTCACCCTGCGCTATCACGGCGCACGCCCGGGCGACGCGAGCGTCGCCGACCGGTGGCGCGCGATCGCGGCGGCCGCCGAGGTCGACGACCCCGTGCAGCTCCCCGGCACGGGACTCGTGGCGTTCGGATCGTTCGTCTTCGACCCCCGCTCCGAGCGCGAGAGCGTGCTGCGCGTCCCCGGAACGATCGTCGGCCGCCACAGCGGGCGTGCGTGGGTCACGCGTCTCGCGTTCGACGACACCCCCGACGAGCCCGAACCCGAGCTGCCACCCCGGTCCCCGTTCGGACCGCACTGGTCGGCGACCCTCGGCCCGGGCCGCCAGACCGCCGAGGCGTATCAGGATGCCGTCCGCCTCGGCGTCGAGGCGATCCACGCCGGCGAGGTGGGCAAGGTCGTCCTCGCGCGCGACATCGCCGGAACCATTCCCGCGGGCTCCGACCTCCGCCGTCTCGTGCGGTCGCTGCACGAGGGGTATCCGGACTGCTGGATCTTCGCGGTCGACGGGCTGATCGGCGCGAGTCCCGAAACCCTCGTGACCGTGTCGGGCGGAACGGTGACCGCGCGCGTCCTCGCCGGGACCGTGGCCCGCGGAGCCGACGCCGACACCGATGCCGCGGCATCCCTCGCTCTGTCCCAGAGCACGAAGGACCACGAGGAGCACCGGTTCGCCGTGCAGAGCGTGCTCACGGCGCTCCGTCCGCACACCTCGGCGCTCGCGGCGGCCGAGCAGCCCTTCACCCTCAAGCTGCCCAACGTGTGGCACCTCGCCACCGACGTCGAGGGCGTGCTCAGCGAGGCGGCGTCGTCGCTCGATCTCGTGGGCGTGCTGCACCCCACCGCGGCCGTGGCGGGAACGCCGACGAACGCGGCGATCGACGTGATCCGCCGCCTCGAGCCGTTCGACCGTGGGCGCTACGCCGGGGCCGTCGGCTGGATCGGCGCCTCGGGCGACGGCGAGTGGGCGATCGCGCTGCGGTGCGCCCAGATCGATCGCGCCGAGCCCTCGTCCCCGACCGCGCCGATCACCGCCTACGCGGGGGCGGGGATCGTCGCGGACAGCATCCCGGAGTCGGAGCTGCTCGAGACGCGCGTGAAGTTCCGGCCCATCGTGGACGCACTCGCCTGAGCCGGGTTCCGGGTCAGGATGCCGCGAGGCGGCGCTTCTCTTCGTCGACGTCGTAATCGGCCGCCGGCCACCGCGGGTCGATGTCGGTGAGGGCGTCGATGAGCAGGCGCTGCACCGCTAAGCGCGCGTACCATTTCCGGTCGGCGGGGATCACGTGCCACGGCGCGAGCGGCGTCGACGTGCGCTCGATCGCCGCCTGGTAGGCGTCCATGTAGTCGTCCCAGAGCTCGCGCTCGTCGACGTCGGACGGGTTGTACTTCCAGTGCTTGTCGGGCCGCTCGAGACGCTCGGCGAGACGCGCGCGCTGCTCGTCCTTCGAGATGTGCAGCATGACCTTGACGAGCCGGATGCCGAGATCCGCCGCCTCGGCCTCGAATCCGACGATCGCACCGTACCGGCGTTCGATCTCGTCCGCCGGGGCGAGCTGGCGGACACGACCGATCAGCACGTCTTCGTAGTGTGAGCGATCGAAGACGCCGATCCGGCCGGCATCCGGAAGCCGCTTACGGATGCGCCACAGGAAATCGTGCGAGAGCTCTTCGGCGGTCGGTTTCTTGAACGACGCGAGCTCGACACCCTGAGGGTCGACGGAGCCGACGACGTGTCGCACGATGCCGCCCTTGCCGGCGGTGTCCATGGCCTGCAGCACGAGCAGGACGGAACCGGTCGCCGTGCCGGCGACACTCTGGGCGAACAGACGCTCTTGCAGACCCGAGAGCGGGGCGATCCCGGCCTCGAGATCGGCTTGGCCGTCGGCCTTCTTCCCGTCATACCCGGGGGTGGCTCGGGTGTCGATGTCGGCGAGGCGGAATCCCGGGGCGACGCTCAACGCCTCGGACGCGGGAACCGACCATCTTTCGCTCGTGCTCATCCCGTCATCGTGGCGCGAACCACCGACATCGCGCCACGCCTTGACGCGAAGGCGATCCTGCGAGGGGTCAGCGCGGCAGGAGCTCAGCGCGGCAGCGGGACCTCGATCAGCTGCCGCCCGCCGCCCGGGGCCGTGAGCACCTGGTCGAGGGCGACGCGCGTGGTGACGCGGTGGTACTCCCAGCCGAACGCGAGGGCGAGCTGTTCGAGGCGTGCCGTCTGCGGGGTGTACTGGACGCGTTCCATCGCGTCGGCACCGGCCACGGCGGCGACCTCGAGGCCGTCGAAGATCGTGCCCCCGCCGTCGTTGCCGACGACGACCTGCAGGCGGGGCTCCTCCTCGCCCGGGGGCAGCAGGAGCGCGCCGAGATCGTGGAGGAACGCGAGGTCGCCCAGCAGCACGCGGGTCACGCCGGGGCGCTCCTCGATCTGACTCGCCAGCGCGATCCCGGTGGCCGTGGCGATCGTACCGTCGATGCCGGCGAGTCCGCGATTCGCATGCACCGACACCTTCTTGCCGCTCAGCAGCTCGTCGGCGACGCGCACCAGGCGGGACGATCCGAACATCAGCCGATCGTGCGGCCACGTCGCCCGCCACAGCGCATCCACCAGAGCGGCGCGGTCGAGCGGGGCGCGGATGACCTCGACCTCGGCGTTGATAGCACCGAGGCGTTCGTGCGGCACGGCCGAGGCGAGACCGTCGGCGTCCGGGGCGGGCGGAGACAGGTCGACCGCCGCCTCGCGCGACGCGCGCATCCACGCGCCGAGCCACGCGCGGTCGATCTCGCCGCCCGCGACGCGGATGGCATCCACTCCCTGGGTCGTCCCGTTGAGGTTGACCGGCTCGCCGGGCCCGCGCACCGCGATCACCTCGACGTCTTCGCGTCCGAGGAGTGTCGCGACCTCGCGGCTGAGGGTTGGATGACCGAGCACCACCGCGCGCTCGATGCGGCCGCCGAGCTCGGGGTCACGCAGCAGCGCGCGATACCCGTGCACGACCTGGCGCCCGAACCGTGCCCCGCTGACGATCTCGGCCACGAGCGGGAAGCCGCCGCGGTGAGCGAGCTCTTCGGCGGCCGGCCCGGCGTCGGCACCGGCGACGACGATCGTGCGCGGGCCGAGCTCGAGCGGGAACGCGGCCTCGGTCTCGGGGGCGACGTCCGCGACCCCGATGCCGCCTCCGCCCTGGTAAAGAGCACCGGATGCCTCGGCCTCGCCGTCGCTCTCGAGGTCGACGGGCGGGGCCACCGGCCGCGCGGTGGCGCGCTCGAGCAGCCACTCCGGAGCGGCGCCCGCGAGCGGTTCACGCAGCGGAACATTGAGGTGGACCGGGCCCGCCGCGCGCGCTCCTTCGCCGAGGGAAGCGGCGAGCGCCGTCGCGGCGACCGCGTCGAACTCGGCGGTCTGTTCGGCGGTGCCGTCGTGGTCGACGGCCTCGGGGACGGGAAGGTCGGCCTCGAAGCGTGCGGCCGCGCGGAACAGCCCGGGCTGGCGGGTGGTCTGGTTCGCGCCGACGCCGCGGAGCTCGGGTGGACGGTCGGCCGTGAGCAGGAGGAGCGGCACACCGGCGTGGTGGGCTTCGAGGGCCGCGGGCAGCAGGTTGGCGACCGCGGTGCCGGAGGTGCAGACGACGACGGCGGGCATGCCGGTCTCGCGGCCGACGCCGAGCGCGGTGAATCCGGCCACGCGTTCGTCGATGCGCACGTGCAGGTGCACGAGGCCCGCCCGCTCGAGGTCGGCTGCCACGAGGGCCAGGGCCTGAGAGCGCGAACCGGGGCTGACGACCACGTGCCGGACCCCGCGGGCGACGAGGCCGGCGAGGAGGGCGGATGCCGCGTCGGTCGCGGGCACCGCGGCGCGCTCGATGGGCGTGCTCACGGGTCAGCTGACGGCGCCGCGCTGTCCGCGGGCATCGTCGTCGCCGGGGTCGTCCCGGGTCTCCGGGCGTGCATCGCGCGGGTCGTCGGCTTCGGAGTCGAGCTGTGCCAGCTCTTCTTCGAGGCGGCGGATGCGCTCGTCCTGGTCGGCGCGGGCGGCGGACGAGAGGCGTCCCAAGAACTCGGGGTCGTCGTCCGGCGCGCGCCGCAGCGCGGGGGCACCCGCGCGACCGCGGCCGACGAGGAACCACAGGATGCCGCCGAGCACGGGCAGCAGGATGACGATGACCATCCAGGCGCCCTTGCTGACCCCGCGGTGTCGCGTCGCGGGCTGCACCGCGCAGTCGACGATCGTGTAGACCCAGAAGGCGGTCGCCACGAGCGCCAGTACCAGAAGCAGCCGTGCCATGGACCGATTCTACGTGCGTCGGCTGGACACGGGCCGGGCGCCGCCGAGCCCGTGCCCCGCCGTAGAATGGGAGAATGCGTGCTCGCTCGGCCCTCGTCTACACGGTCCTGCGATTGCTCGCGTTCCTCGTGCCGCTCGGCATCCTGCTGCTGTTCCCGGTGTTCCAAGAACTCCCCTGGCTCGCCGCCGTCTTCGCCGCGTTGATCGGGCTCAGCCTCTCGCTGCTCTTCCTCCGCCGCCCGCTCGACCAGGTGACCGGCGGACTCGCCGAACGTCGCGCCGCTCGCGCCACGGCGGGTCGCCGCTCGGGTGCCGAAGCCGACGCCGATGCGGAGGACGCGGTCGTCGACGCCGCGTCGCCCGAGACCGACGCGGCGGCAGAACCGACGAAGCCCGACGCGTCCGAGCGCTGAGCCCCGCCCGGCTCCGCTGCTCGCACGAAGCCCGACGCGTCCGGCCGATGAGCCCCGTCCCGGCTCCTCGACTCAGGCGACGAAGGCCCAGAACAGCAGTGCGCCGTACGCCACTGACGTGAAACTCGTGACCTGCAGCGCGGTGATCAGCTCGCGCGGCGTGCGGTAGGTCCACACGATCAGCACGGACGACAGCGCGCCGAGAAGGGCGATCAGCGTCAGCCAGGCGACGGGGTAGAACAGGGCGAGGAACGCCGAGATAGCGAAAGGGACCATCACGAACAGCGTGAAGAGCACCTGCGTCGCGCGGCGACCGATCAGCACCGAGAGCGTGCGCTTGCCGGCGAGACGGTCCTGATCGATGTCGCGCAGGTTGTTGGCCAGCAGCACCGCGCACGCGAGGAGCCCCGCAGCCACCGCGCCGAACCACGCCTCCTGCGGGATCTCCTGCACCTGCACCCAGGTGGTGCCGAGGGTCGCGACCAGGCCGAAGAACACGAAGACGAACAGCTCGCCCATCGCGTTGTACCCGTAGGGACGCTTGCCTCCCGTGTAGAACCAGGCGGCCACGATGCACACCGCGCCGACCGCGATCAGCCACCACTGGCCTGTGCGCACGACGATCGCGAGGCCCACGAGCGCGGCGAGCGCGAAGAACGCGAGCGCGACGATGAGCACGGTGCGCGGCTTTGCCTTCTTGCCGCCGGTCAGACGCCCGGGTCCCACGCGGACGTCATCGGTCCCGCGGATGCCGTCGCTGTAGTCGTTGGCGTAGTTCACGCCGATCTGGAGCGCGAACGCGACCGCGAGACACGCGAGGGCGATCACCCCGTGGAGCTGGTCGTCGACCAGGGTCGCGGCTCCCGTGCCGATCAGCACCGGAGTGATCGCGAGCGGCAGCGTCCGCAGCCGGGCGGCGGCGATCCAGTCGCGCGCGGTGGCGGGGGTCACGGCCTGCGGTGCCCCGCTCTTGTGCTTCTGCGGATTGCCGTGCGGACGACGCTTCGGGGCGGGACGCGAGCGCTTACGAGACTGTGCTGCCACGGAGGGTCATCCTAAGCCCGCGCCGTCGAACCGCCGCGCCAACGACGCCCGGTCGGGCTTGCCCGACGACAGCGTCGGCAGGTCGTCGACGGCGATCACGCGCGCCGGGCGCGCCACCGGCCCCACCTGTTCGGCTACGGCGTCACGCACGCGAGCGAGCGTGTCGGCCTCGGCGTCGGGCGCGAGCCCCGGGACGATCACCGCGGACCCCTGCCCCCAGGTGGCATCCGGGATCGCGATGACCACCGCCGATTCCAGACCCCGGATGCCGCGCACCGCCGCCTCGACCCGGTCGAGCGACACGTTGACCCCGCCCGAGACGATGACGTTGTCGAGACGGCCGGTCACGCGCAGCACGCCGTCGACGAGCTCTCCCCCGTCGCCCGTGCGGTACCACCGCCGGCCGGCCTCGTCGGTCGGGAAGACGGATGCCGTGCGCTCGGGGTCGCCGAGGTACCCCTCGGCGAGCGTCGGGCCCGACAGGCGCACCTCCCCCTCCACGATCGCGACGTCGACGCCGTCGAGCGGCACCCCGTCGTACACGCAGCCACCGCTGGTCTCGGTCGAGCCGTAGGTACGCACGATCCGCGCCCCGGCCGCCGCCGCGCGCTCGCGAACCGCGGGGGCGAGCGCCTGGCCGCCGATGAGGATGGCCTCGAACGAGCGCAGCGCCTGGGCGACGGTGTCGTCGTGGTCCGCGGCATCCAGGAGTCTCTGCAACTGCGCGGGAACGAGCGAGGTGTAACTCGGAACGCGCGCGCCGTCGATGTGGGAAGCCATACCGAGGGCCGCCGCCGCGAACGGCTCGGGGCGGAAAGGACCCGCGACGACGGCGGGCTCCCGATCGGCGAGGAGGGCGCGCACGATCACCTGGACGCCGGCCACGTAGGTCGCGGGCACGGCGAGGAGCCACGCCCCCTCGCCGATGCGCGCGGCCGTCGCGTAAGCGCTGCTGATCAGGGCGTTGCGAGAGATCACCACCGATTTCGGCACGCCGGTCGAGCCCGAGGTGGTCACGACGGCCGCGGTCCCCGCCGGTGCCTCGCCGGCCAGGTCCCCACCGCCGAGCGCGACGGCGGGACCCGCACCGAGTACGGCCGCGCGGAGGGCTCGTACGACGTCGCGAGGATCCCCGGATGCCGGGGCCTCGAGCCTCACGCCCGGACTCCGGCGCTCAGTAATGCCACGGCACGTCGGACCAGTCGGGGTCGCGCTTCTCGAGGAAGGAGTCGCGCCCCTCGGCCGCCTCGTCGGTGCCGTAGGCGAGGCGCGTCGCCTCCCCGGCGAACACCTGCTGCCCGACGAGCCCATCGTCGACCGCGTTGAACGCGAACTTCAGCATGCGGATCGCCGTCGGCGACTTCGTGAGGATCGTGCGGGCCATCGCGATGGCCTCGCGCTCGAGGTCGGCGTGGGGCACGACGCGGTTGACCGCCCCCAGCTCGTACGCGCGCTGCGCCGAGTACTCCTCCGCGAGGAAGAAGACCTCTCGTGCGAACTTCTGCCCGATCTGACGCGCGAAGTAGGCGGAGCCGTAACCGGCGTCGAACGAGCCGACATCGGCATCCGTCTGCTTGAAGCGACCGTGCTCGGCGCTGGCGATCGAGAGGTCGCACACGACGTTGAGCGAGTGCCCGCCGCCCGCCGCCCACCCGGGCACCACGGCGATGACGACCTTCGGCATGAAGCGGATGAGACGTTGCACCTCGAGGATGTGCAGGCGTCCGGCGCGACCGGGGTCGTGCACGACGTGCTCCTCGTGCGAGTACTTGTAGCCGTCTCGACCGCGGATCCGCTGGTCACCGCCCGAGCAGAAGGCCCAGCCGCCGTCCTTCGGGCTCGGGCCGTTGCCGGTGAGCAGGACGACGCCGATGCGGTGGTCCTGCCGCGCGATGTCGAGGGCCGTGTACAGCTCGTCGACGGTGTGCGGGCGGAAGGCATTACGCACCTCGGGGCGGTCGAACGCGATGCGCGCGATCCTCCCGTCGTGGGTGACGTGCGCGGTGATGTCGGTGTATCGCTCGGCACCGGGCGCGAGAGTCCACTCGGCGGGGTCGAACAGCTCGGAGACGGTCACCGTTCCAGCCTACGACCGGCGGCGCGGGGAGGAGCCGGGCTCCGGCCGACCCGCGCGAGCCGACGGCCTCACGCATAAACGCGATCCGCGCCCATAAACACGGGGAGCACGCGTTTCCGCGAGCGAATCGTGTTTATGGGCGCGGGCGCGAAGCGCGAGATGCTCAGGCGTTCTTGCCGTCGCGCCAGGCCAACCAGCGCTCGATGAGCGAGTAGTCCCATTCGGGGCCCGAGAAGCCGAGCGTGAACAGGCGGGTGCCCGCGTCGAAGAGGGCGTCCGCCACCTCTTCGTCGCGGTCCTTGAGCTCGTTCGAGACGATGAGGCCGGAGAGGTCACGACCCTCGGTCTCAGCCCATTTCTCGATGACACCGAGCTTGTGGGGCAGCTCTTCGGGCGTGACGAAGCTGTGCCAGATGTCGGCGTGCTTCGCGACGATGCGCAGCGTCTTCTGCTCGCCCTTGCCGCCGATCATCACGGGGATCTTGCGGGTGGGGGCGGGGTTGAGCTTGCCCCAGCGGTCGACGATCCGGTCGAGGTCGGTCGCGAGCGCGTTCAGGCGCGAGCCCGCCGTGCCGAACTCGTAGCCGTACTCGTCGTAGTCGCGCTCGAACCAGCCCGAGCCGGTGCCGAAGATGAAGCGGCCGGCGTCGCCACCCTTCTTGCTGATGTGGTCGACGGTGCGGGCCATGTCGGCCTGCAGGTCGGCGTTCCGGTAGCTGTTGCAGTTCACCAGCGCGCCGAACTCGACGCGCTCGGTCTGCTCGGCCCACGCCGCGAGCATGGTCCACGACTCGAAGTGCTCGCCGTCGGGGTCTCCGTAGAGGGGGAAGAAGTGATCCCAGTTGAAGAGGATGTCGACGCCCATCTCTTCCAGACGGAAGACGGCATCGCGGATGTCGGAGTACTGGACGTGCTGCGGCTGGATCTGGACGCCGAGGCGGACCGGAGTGTCGAAGAGCATGGCGCCAGCCTATTCCCGGCCGCCGACCCGGGGGCCAGGATGGAGGGATGAGCACCGCTGCCCTCCCCCCGCTCGACGACGTCCTCGCCACGGCGCGGGTCGTCGCCCTGCCGCTGGCCGCTCGCTTCCGCGGCGTCGAGACCCGCGAGGCGGTCGTGTTCGAGGGGCCGGAGGGATGGACGGAGTTCTCGCCGTTCGTGGAGTACTCCGACGCCGAGGCGACGACCTGGCTCGCGGCCGCGCTCGACTTCGGCTGGAACCCCGCACCGACGGCCCGGCGCGATACGGTCCCCGTCAACGCCACGATGCCCGCCGTGGCGGCATCCGAGGTCCCGGGAATCCTGGCCCGGTACGACGGATGCCGGACGGTCAAGGTCAAGGTCGCCGAGGCGGGGCAGGTGCTCGACGACGATGTCGCGCGGGTGCGGGCGGTCCGGTCGGCGATGGGTCCCGAGGGTCGTGTGCGCGTCGATGCGAACGGCGCCTGGAACGTCGATGAGGCGGAACGGGCCGTGCACGCCCTCGCCGAGTTCGACCTGGAGTACGTCGAACAGCCCTGCTCCGAGGTCGACGAACTCGCGCAGCTGCGCGAGCGCATCGCGTACCTCGACATCCCGATCGCCGCCGACGAGAGCGTGCGCAAGGCCGACGATCCGCTGAGGGTGGCGCGGATGGGAGCGGCCGATCTGCTCGTCGTCAAGGCCCAACCGCTCGGCGGCGTGCGCGCGGCGCTCGACATCGTCGCGCAGGCGGGACTGCCCGCGGTGGTCTCGAGCGCTCTCGACACGTCGATCGGCCTCTCGATGGGCGTCGCCCTGGCCGCGGCGCTCCCCGCGCTCGACTACGACTGCGGGCTCGGCACCGCGTCGCTCTTCACGGCCGACGTGGTGGCATCCCCGCTCCGCGCCCGGGGCGGAGTCCTGCCCGTTGAGCGCCCGCGCCCGACGACCGCTGATCTCGATCGCGTCGCGGCGAACGACGATCGTCGCGACTGGTGGCTGGACCGGCTGCGGCGCTGTCACGCCGCGCTCGAGCTCACTCGAGGATGAGGCCCACGACCTGCGACAGACGCTCGGCCAGCTGGACGCGCGACACGGTCACCGCCTGATTGGTCAGCAGAGCGGTCTCGGACGTCGAGATCCACACCGCGAGCAGGAGCTCCGTCGCCACCTCGGCGGGGACCCGCAACGCCAGCCCCCGCGCGTCGGCGATGTCGCGCACGAGCTGCGTGACGCTCTCGCCGAGCCCCTGGTTCAGCGTCAGATAGGCCTCGGCGAACTCGGGATTGCGCAGGGCCTGCAGACGTGTCTCGGCGCCGAGGAGCACATCGAGGCGGTCCTCGCCGGTCGCCTCGAGCACCTCCTGGACGAGTTGCATGACATCGCCCGCCCCGTTCAGCCCCCGATCCTCGATCGAGGTCACGCGCGCGCGGACCGACGCGATGGTCGTCTCGGCGGAGCGCGCGCACAGCGCGAGGAACAGTTCCTCCTTCGAGGCGAAGTTCGAGTAGAAGGCACCGCGCGTGAATCCCGCTCGCTCGCAGATCGCCTCGACCGAGGCGGCCTCGATGCCGACTTCCGCGAACATCTCGGCCGCGGCATCCATGAGACGCGTGCGCGTGTTCTCCCGTCGACGCGACGGCGCCGGTGCCGTATCCGTCATCCACATCCTCCTGCTCACACCCGAGACTCAGGTTCGAGTCCTCTCCCCGCGAATACGATACATTGTTGTATCCGATACGGTGATGTATCGACTGTCCGCCGATCGTGGGAGCCGCCACCGTGTCAACTTTCCTGTACACCCTGGGCCGCTGGTCGTTCCGTCACCCGTGGCGGGTCCTGAGCGCGTGGCTGCTCATCCTCGTGCTCGCGGGCGGCGGCGTCGCGCTGCTCGCGAAAGGAACCGACAACACCTTCACCATCCCGGGCACCGAGTCGCAGGCCGGTCTCGAGATGCTCGACCGCACCTTCCCCCAGGTCAGCGGGGCCAGCGCCGAGATCATCGTCGTCGCGGCCGACGGCGCGAGCGTGCGCGATCAGGCGTACCAGGACGCCATCCAGAAGACGACCACCGACATCGGCACGCTCGACTTCGTCGAGGCCGTCACCGACCCCTACGACGCGAACATCTCCGGCAGCATCGCCGACGACAACCGCGCCGCGATCGTGCGCATCCAGTTCGCGGGCGAGGCGTCCTCCGTCCCTCAGGCGACGGAGGACGCTCTGCACGAGGCGACGACGGCGCTCGGCTCCGCGCTCCCGTCCGGCGCGCAGGCCATCCTCGGCGGACAGCTCTTCGCCACCGAGATCCCCGGAGCGTCCCTCACCGAGGCCCTGGGCGTCGTGATCGCCGCCCTCGTGCTGATGGTGACGTTCCGTTCGTTCCTCGTGGCCGGGATGCCGCTGGCCACCGCCCTGCTCGGCGTGGCCCTCTCTGTGGCGCTGATCTTCATCGCCACCGGTTTCGCGACGGTTTCATCGACCACTCCCCTGCTGGCGGTGATGCTGGGACTCGCGGTCGGCATCGACTACGCGCTGTTCATCGTGTCGCGACATCAGGATCAGACCCGCGCGGGCATGGACCCCGAGGAGTCCACCGCCCGCGCCGTGGGCACCGCCGGCTCGGCCGTCGTGTTCGCCGGGATCACCGTTCTCATCGCCCTCATCGGTCTGGGCTTCGCGAACATCCCGTTCCTGACCACGATGGGCATCGCGGCGTCCGTCGCCGTGGCCATCGCCGTGTGCGTCGGGCTCACGCTCACCCCAGCCTTCCTCGGCTTCGCCGGACACCGTGTGGTCGGGTGGGGCTTCAAGAGGCCGAAGGAGCCCTCCCGCCGTGCCCGCGCGGCCACCGGGCCCGCCGACGACGCCACGGTCGCCGCGGCCGCTGCGGCGGACGCTGCCGAGCGCGAGAAGAAGGCGGAGACCGCGTCGATCCGCGCCCAGCGCAACGGCCCCGCGCGCCGGTGGGTGGGCCTGGTGACCCGGCATCCCGTCGTCACGACCGTCGCGATCATCGGTCTGCTGGGGGTCACCGCGATTCCCGCCGCAAGCCTCGCCCTCACCCTCCCGAACGCCGGACAGCTGCCCGTCGGCAACCCCGCGCGCGTCGCGTACGAACTCACGGACGAGTACTTCGGCCCCGGCGCCAACGGCCCGCTGATCATGACCGGGACGATCGTGACCTCGAACGATCCGCTCAACCTCATGAAGGACATCGGCGACGAGATCGCCAAGATCCCCGGCGTCGCCGAGGTCGCCCTCGCCACCCCGAACCAGACCGCCGACACCGGGATCGTCCAGATCATTCCCGAGACGGCCCCCGACGATCCGCGCACCGCCGATCTCGTGCGCGAGCTGCGCTCGCAGGAGCAGCGGCTGTACGACGAGTTCGGCGTGCGCCTTCTCGTCACCGGCTACACCGCGGTCACGATCGACATCTCCGACCAGCTCGGCGCCGCCCTCCTCCCGTTCGGGATCTTCGTCGTCGGCCTCTCGCTGATCCTGCTGATGATCGTCTTCCGCTCGATCTGGGTTCCCCTGACCGCCGCGGGCGGATACCTGCTCTCGGTCGCCGCGTCGTTCGGCGTGGTCGCCGCGGTCTTCGAGTGGGGCTGGTTCGCCGACACCCTGCACGTCGCGAAGGTCGGCCCGATCATCAGCTTCATGCCGATCGTCGTGATGGGCGTGCTCTTCGGCCTCGCGATGGACTACCAGGTGTTCCTCGTCTCGCGCATGAGAGAGGACTACGTCCACGCGAACCGCGAGGGTCGCACGCCGCGCGAGGTCGCGCTCGGTGCCGTCCGCAGCGGGTTCGTGGGCTCGGCTCGCGTGGTCGTCGCCGCCGCCGTCATCATGTTCGCCGTCTTCGTCGCATTCGTCCCCGAGGGGGACTCGAGCCTCAAACCGATCGCCCTGGGCCTCGCCGTCGGCGTCGCCGTCGACGCGTTCCTGGTTCGCATGACACTCGTCCCGGCGGTTCTCGCCCTGCTCGGCGACAAGGCCTGGTGGATGCCGCGCTGGCTCGACCGTCTGCTGCCGAAGCTCGACGTCGAGGGCGAGGCGGTCGAGCGCGAGGTGCGGCTCGCCGACTGGCCGAGCGAACCCGCCATCGCCGTCGCCGCCGACGAGCTGACCGCCGTCGGATCCTCGGATGCCGACCAGCCGGTGTTCCGCGACATCTCCCTGCGCCTCGGATACGGCGGAACCCTCCTGGTCACCGGTGAGAGTCGGACGACCCGCACGCTCCTGCTCGCCCTGTCGGGACGCCTCGGCGGGATCGAGGGGCGGTTGCGCGTCGACGGTCTGCTCGTCCCCGAGCGCGCGGGGGCCGTCAGAGCCCGTGTCGGGGTGGCCCTGCTCGACGACACGGCCGACGCGGCACGCACCGTGGCCGACGCCGTGGGTCGAGGCACGCGCATCGTGGTCGTCTCGGACGTCGATCGTCTCGACGACGACGCCCGCGACGAGGTGGCGCGCGTGCTGCGGCGCGCCGCAACCGAGGCACGCGAACGCTCCGGCGACGCGTCGTCCCCGCTCACGCTCATCGTCTCGGCGCGCGACGAACGCCGGGCCCTCGCGCTCCTGTCCGAGGCGCTGCGCCCCGATGTGGCATCCCTCGCCCTTCCGACACCGCGCCGGCATCACACCGAACCCGAAACCTTCGCCGATCTCTCCGAGGTGTTCGCATGACTCTCCCCGTCGAGCGCTCCCGCTCCCGCCGCCCCGTGACCTGGCGCACCCTCGTCGGTGTGCTCCTGCTGCCCGCCGTCATCGGCGGCATCCTGGTCGGCGCGCTGTACAACCCGACCGACCGACTCGAGAACATGACCGCCGCGATCGTCAACGACGACAAGGCCGTCGAGCTCAATGGGCAGCTGGTGCCGCTCGGTCGTCAGCTCACCGGCGGACTCGTCAAGGGAGCCGATGACCAGGCGAGCAACATCGACTGGGTCATCTCGAACGACGAGGACGCGGCGGCGGGCCTGAAGGACGGCACCTACACGGCGGTCGTCACGATCCCCGAGAACTTCACGGCTGCCTCGCTGTCGACCCGCCCCGGAGAGACGCCCGAGAAGGCCACGATCGACGTCGCCACCGCGCCCAACGCGCGCGTCGTGGACGGCGCGATCACCGCGACCCTGGCATCCACCGCCTCTTCGGTCTTCGGCACCGAACTGTCGTCGCAGTACCTGAAGAACGTCTTCCTCGGCTTCACGACCCTGAGCGACCAGCTCGGCAGCGCCGCGAGCGGCGCGCACCAGCTCGCCGACGGCGCGGGCCAGGCCGCGACGGGCGCGAACGGCCTGCGAGACGGCCTGGGGCAGCTGTCGAACGGAGCGGGTGACCTCTCGACGGGTCTCGGTCAGCTGGCCACCGGTGTCGGCTCGCTCTCCGGCGGCGTCGGCCAGCTCGCCACGGGCGCCGACCAACTCGCTGACGGGACGGGCAAGCTCGCCGCGGGCGCCGGCGATCTCGCGAACGGTGCGGGCCAGCTCTCCGGCGGACTCGACGGCCTCGCGGGCGGGGCCGACAAGCTGTCAGCGGGAGCGACGAGTCTCGCGAACGGCACCCGCGACGCGGCCTCCGGTGTCGGCAAGCTCGCGACGGGTGCCGACGGGATCGCGGACGGCAATCGGCAGCTGGCCACGCAAGTCGGTCAGATCGCGGATGCCATCCCCCCGGGCTTCGAGGACACCGCCAAGGAGGTCGCCGCGGCAGCGCCGAAGGTGAACGAGGCGCTGGGCACCGCGGCCGGAGACCTCGAACGTCTCGCCGACTCGTGCGACCCCGCGAAGACCCCCGACCTGTGCACGCAGCTGCGCGCCGCGTCTGACCGCGCGAACGCCGAATTGCCGAACGCCCAGCAGACCGTGACCGACATCGGCAAGATCGCCGGGCAGGCGGCCGAGCTGCCGGCGGGCGTCCGCGCGATCGCCGACGCCAATGCGAAGCTCGCGGACGGTGCCGAAGGACTGGCATCCGGGGCGCGCGATGCGGAGACGGGGTTGAACACGATCGCGGGCGGAATCGACGGAGTAGCCGGCGGTGCGAGCGACCTCGGCAACGGCGCGCGACAGCTCGGCGCGGGTGCCTCGCAGCTCGGCTCGGGTGCGACGCAGCTGGCCGACGGCGCTCAGGCCGCGGCCGGCGGTGCCGGGCAGCTTGCGACCGGGGCGCGCACGGCCGCCGACGGTGCAGGTCAGCTCGTCAGCGGTGCGGACAGCGCCGCGGGAGGCGCCGCGAAGCTCGCGGACGGAGCCCAGGGCGCCGAGGACGGTGCCGGCCAGCTCGCCGACGGCGTGAGCCAGGTGGCATCCGGAACCTCGTCGTTGGCCTCCGGCCTCGACAGCGCCGTGGCACAGCTGCCGAAGTACACGGATGCGCAGGCGACGACCCTCGCCGACGTGGTCGCCGACCCCGTCTCGGCGACCGGGACGAGCGACTCGCTCTTCGGAGCCGCAGCCGTCCCCCTGCTCGCGATGGCGGTGCTGTGGTTCGGGGGTCTGGCGTCGTTCGTCGCGTTCCAGGCCGTCTCGGCCCGCGCGCTCACCAGCCGTCGCCCGTCGGCGCTCGTTGCCCTCCGCGGCTTCGCGCCCGCGGCGCTCGTCGGCGCCGTGCAGGGTCTGCTGGTCGCGGGGGTGGTGCAGGTGGCATCCAAGTACGACTGGGGCGACTGGGCCCTGTTCGCGCTCGTGTGCGTCGCCGCGGGTGTCGCCTTCGCCGCGGTGCACCAGGCGCTCGTCGCGCTGTTCGGTGGAGCCGGGAGATGGATCGCCGCGATCGTCGGCAGCCTGGCCCTCGCCGCGACGATCGTCTCGACGGTTCCGCCCGTACTCGCCGGCATCGCGTCGCTCCTGCCCACCTCCCCCGCGTACGACGCGATGCTCGGCGCCCTGTCGTCTGCAGGCGGAGTCGGGGCCGGTGTCGCCGGGCTGGCGGTCTGGGGCGTGCTCGCGCTGATCGTGACAACGCTGGTGGTCGTTCGGCGCCGCACGACGTCGGCTCGCGCCGCCGCGGTGCTCGCCGCGGCGTAGGCGGGGCGCGGCGCCGCATCCCTTCTCCTTCGTTGAGTGTCCAAAACACGCCGTAACCGCCACCTTCATAACGGCGTGTCTTGGACACTCGACGGGGTGCGGCCGTCCACGACGCGATGGGAGCAGACGCGGCGACTCCTTCTGCACAGGGCGGTGTTCTCTCCACAGACGAGAGGGGACAGCGAAACGCCGGACGGAAGTCCGGTGAGATGGCGCGATGCGACCTCCCCGGCCCTTGCCCGCAAACCTCGGCGCGGCGTTTCATGTGCAGGATGCCGACGAACTGCACGTCCCGCGTCGTCGGCTGATAGCGCGCGACCTGAACGCGCCTTTTCACGGCGTGCGCGCGTCGGCTGACGTGCCCGTCGATTCCGTTCTCGAGCGCTGCCGGACATATCTCCCACGACTGCACCCCGGCCAGTTCTTCAGCCACGCGACAGCGGCACGGCTCTGGGGAATGCCGTTGGCCTGCCGACACGACGCGGTCATACACGTCAGCGCCGTCCCTCCCGCAAGAGAGCCCCGCACGAAGGGCGTCATGGGTCATCGCCTCACCCTCTCGTCTGACGAGATCGCGACGCTCGATGGCTTACCCGTGACAGCGAAGGTCGCGACGTGGGCGCACCTCGCCACGGTCGTCAGCGAGGCCGACCTCGTGGCGATCGGGGATTGGCTCCTCGCCCACGACGTTCCGCCAGCTGCGCTCGCGGCGGCCGCGGGAAGGCACCGCCACCGGGGCATCGTCGCGCTACGTTCGGCCGCGGGCCTCGCGCGTCCCGGCTCCGAATCCCCGCGCGAGTCGCGCGTTCGACTCATTCTCGTCCAGGCGGGGCTCCCCGAACCCGACCTGAACTGGACGCTCCGCGATCCGTCTGGCGCATTTGTTGCCCGGCTCGATATGGCCTACCGAGATCACCGTGTGGCGGTCGAGTACGACGGACGACAGCACGCCGACGCTGAGCAGTTTCGAAAGGATGCCGACCGCTGGCGCGCTATCGCCGCGCAGGGCTGGACCCTTGTCCGCATCGTCGCCCACCACCTCGACTTCCCGGAACGCGATGTTGTGGCTCCCGTTGTGGCCGCGCTCCGCGCCGCCGGTTGGCGCCCGTGAGCCGCGGCATCCGGTTCAGTGTCCAAAACACGCCGCAACTCCGACTCGAGTTACGGCGTGTTTTGGACACTCAACGGGTGGGCGGGCGCGCGGGGCGCGGCGGACGCGCGGGCGCGCGGCCGCACCCCGGCGCGCCGCCCCGCGTGCCTACTGCGTCAGACCGCTGTACGCGTGCAGGCCCTTGAAGAAGACGTTCACGATCGTGAAGTTGAACAGCACGGCCGAGAAACCGATGATCGACAGCCAGGCCGAGCGGGTGCCGCGCCAGCCGCGGGTCGCGCGGGCGTGGATGTACCCGGCGTACAGCACCCAGATGACGAACGTCCAGACTTCCTTGGTGTCGAAGCCCCAGAAGCGACCCCAGGCGTCGTTGGCCCAGATCGCGCCCGCGATGAGCGTGAAGGTCCAGAAGATGAACCCGACGATCGCGAAGCGGTAGGCGAGCGACTCGAGAGCGTCGGCCGACGGGAGCGTGCGCAGGAAGCTGCGGCGGCCGGCGGCATCCACCGGCGCACCAACGAGCTTGCGCTCGCGCCGCGTCTGCAGCAGCTGCACGACCGAGAGCCCGAAGGCCAGCGCGAACAGCGAGGTCGCGAGGATCGCGACGAAGACGTGGATGACGAGCCACACCGACTTGAGCGGATCGGCGAGCGGCGTGACGTCGACGTGGTACGCCAGGGTCGCGCCGCCCAACAGCACGATTGCGAGGCCGGTGATGAACGACCCCAGGAAGCGCAGGTCGTACCGCGTCAGCGACGCGAGGTAGACCATCACGATGAGGAGCAGGCCGGTCAGGGCGAACTCGTACATGTTCGACCACGGCACGCGACCGGCGGCGAAGCCGCGCAGCACGGTCGCCGCGAGGTGGAAGAGGAACCCGAGCGCGGTCAGCGCCGTCCCCATGCGCGCCCACAGATAGCGCGGCTTGTCGGTGAACGAGGGACCGGATGCCACACCCCCGGCCGAGGCGTCGATGACGCCCCCGCCACCGGCCGTGACGAGCTCGCGAGCGACGACCTGGTCCTTCGCCTTCACAGCGAGGTCGGAACGGCGCGCGAGGTCGATGGCGTAGGCGATGAACGCCAGCACATAGACGCCGACCGCCGTCCACACCAGGAGAAGGGAGATCTCGTCGAGGAGGAGCGAGTTCGGTCCGGGCATGGTCTCAGTCTACTTTTCCGGTGTCGGGGTGGGACGGGTCGGTCGGAGCGGATTCGGCACCGTTCGCGGGGTCACTCGGGGCATCCCCCGCGGAGGTCGAAGCCGCAGACGCGGCAGCGGCAGCGTCAGAAACAGGAGCAGCCGCGGGAAGCGACCCCCGATGCTTCTCGACCATCTGATCGACGGCCGCAGCGAGTGTCGGGTCTTCGCCGCGGGCGAGACCGGCGTACTCCACGAGCACCGCCCCGCCGCGCGGCGTCGCCTTGACCCACATGCGTCGACGCGGAACGAACAGGGCGGCGAGCAGGCCGAACAGGGCCAGCAGGGCGAAAGCGAGCACCCACGGACCGGCGAGGTCACGGTGGATCGACAGCGACACGAAGCGCTTGACCGAACCGTCGTATCCCGAAGCGCCCGCCGGCGCGGCGTTGTCGAAGGTGATGGTGCCGAGCCCGTTGGGCAGGTCCTGGGTCTCGCCGGGCATGAGCCGGATCGCGGGGGTGCCGCTGTCGCCACCGGCGAGCTGCGTCATGTTGGTCGGGTCGAGCGTGTAGACCGAACGGGGCGTGCCGTCGTCGATGCCGAGGTCTCCCGCGTAGACGCGCAGGGTCAGCACGGGGTACTCGAGAGCACCGTAGGTCGAGGTCAGAGCGCCCGAGTCGAGCACGTTCATCGTCGGGTAGAAGAAGCCGATGAGGCCGAGCTGCTCCGGCATGCCGTCGGCGACTTTGATCACACCGAGCGAGGTCATGTTGGAGTCCTGCGGGAGGAACGCGACCGAGTCGTGGAAGACCTCTTCGCCCTGGGCGTTGCGGATGGTGACGGTGGGCGCGTAGCCGTTGCCGAGGAGGTAGACGCGGTCGCCCTGCACATCGAGCGGGTGGTTGACGCGGATCTCGCCGTCCTGCGGGGTGCCGCCGGGTGCCTGCGTGGTCATGTGCGCGACGAAGTCGCCGGCCTGCCCGCCACCGGGCTGCCCGGGGGCGACGTAGTTCACGTCGAACTTGTCGAGCGTCATCGAGTACGGCGTGAGGGTGTCGCCGCTGACGAAACGTCCGGGGTTGAAGGACGAGTAGTCGAGCAGGCTGTTCGCGAACGCCTGTCCCTCGACGAGCACGCGCTGGCCCGTGTAGGTGAAGCCTCCGCCGACGCCGACGGCGATCAGCACTCCGACCAGGGCCGCGTGGAAGACGAGGTTTCCGGTCTCGCGCAGATACCCGCGCTCGGCCGAGACCGAGAACGTTCCCCGCCCGTCGTATCGGGCGACGCGGTAGCCGCTCTTCTTCAACTGCGCGGCGGCGCTGTCGACGGCCGCGGCGGCGACGGCAGCGGCATCCTGTCCCTCCGGCACCGGCACGGTCACGTCGCGGTGATCGTCGAGGCGACCGAGCCGCGCGGGCGTGCGCGGAGGCTGCGAGCGCAGCGCCTTCCAGTGGTGCTTGGTGCGCGGAAGGACGCACCCGATCAGCGAGATGAACAGCAGGATGTAGATCGCCGAGAACCACGGCGACGTGTACACGTCGAACATGCTCAGCTTGTCGAGCACCGGCGCGAGGTCGGGGTTGTCGGTGAAGTACTGCGTCACGCCGTTGGGGTCGGCGCTGCGCTGCGGGACGATCGATCCGGGCACGGCCGCGATCGCGAGGAGCAGCAGCAGCACGAGCGCGGTGCGCATGCTCGTGAGCTGTCGCCAGCCCCATCGCATCCAGCCGATGACGCCCAGGCGCGGTTGCGTGACGTCGTCGCCCCCGTCGCCGGAGGGCGTGGAGTCGGCGTGATCGGACGGGCGCAGCACGCCCTCTCGATCAGAGCGGGAGCTGGACATTGAGCATCACCCCCTGCAGCGTCGACATCCACGTTCCCCAGACGCCGACGACCATCAGCAGGCCGAGCACGATCAGCAGCGCCCCGCCGATGAGGTTGACCAGGCGGATGTGCTTGCGGATGAACGCCACGGACCGTGTCGCCCAGCCGAAGCCGAGGGCCAACAGGATGAACGGGATGCCGAGGCCCAGCGAGTACGCCAGCCCCAGCATCGCTGCCCGCCAGGGGTCGCCGACGATATACGACACCGAGATGATCGCGGTGAGCGTCGGGCCGATGCACGGGGTCCAGCCGACGCCGAGGGCGATGCCGAGCAGCGGCGCGCCGATGAGGCCGAGGTTGCCGCGCGCCTGCATCCGCACGGAGCGCTGGGCGATGCCGAAGAGCCCGATGAAGACGAGGCCCATGAGGATGATGACGACGCCCACGACGCGCGTGATGACGTCGCCGTAGCGCGTGAAGAAGGCCCCCGCGGCTCCGCCGAGCACGTTCAGTGCCATGAAGACGACGGTGAAGCCCGCGATGAAAAGCAGCGTCCCGCCGAGCAGGCGGCCCCGGCCGGCGGTGGATGCCGAGCTCCCCCGCGGTGCGACGGCGCCGCCGATGAAGCCGAGGTATCCGGGTACCAGCGGCAGCACGCAGGGCGAGAGGAACGAGATCAGTCCCGCGGCGAGGGCGATGGGGATCGCGAGCCAGAGTGCCCCGTCGAAGACGAGAGCGCCCGGATTCACGCGTTCTCCTCGAGCACGGTACGCACCATGGACTCGAGGATCGACGCCTCGGGCAGCTCGCCGATGATGCGGGCCGCCACGCGTCCCTGCTTGTCGAGCACGAGGGTGGTGGGGGTGGCGTTCAGGGGCGTCTTGTCGTTGAAGGCGAGCTTGAGCTCGGCGTCGTTCACGGCGAGGGCGCTGGAGTACGACACCTTGTTGTCGCGCGCGAACGACAGCGCGGTCGGACCCTGGTCGTACGTGTTGATGCCGAGGAACGCGACGTCCTGGCCCTGGAACGACTGGTACGCCTGCTCGAGTCGCGGCGCCTCGATGATGCAGGGGCCGCACGTCGCGTACCAGAAGTTGACGACGAGCACCTTGCCCGCGAAGTCGTCGCTCGACACGGGCGAGCCGTTGTCGAGGGTGCCCGCGAAGTCGACGGGCTCCCCCCGCCGGTCGGGGGCGATCTCCTGGGTCTGGAAGTCCCCCGCGATGTACCCCTTGTTGTCGCCCGAGCGGTACTGCTCGGCCAGCGGGTCGGTGGTGCAGGCGGCCAGGCTCACGGCAAGGACCGCGACCACGGCGGCGGACAGGATTCGGCGCATCACACGGCTCCTACGTCGACGGCCCCGGCGGTGCTCGCCGGTTCCGCGTAGGCCACTTCGACCCAGCAGCGGGAGCCGTCGGCGTCGTCGCGCCGTTCGAAGCTCGTCACGCTCGACAGCGCGCAGCGGCGCTTCCGGGGATCGTGGCGGGTGGGCTGGAGGGAGAGGGCGAGATGGGTCACCCAGATCGGGAGCTGGTGCGAGACGATGACGACATCGCCCGAGGGCACGCGGTCCCAGGCATCGGTCATGGCGGCCGTCATCCGCGCGACCACCTGGGCGTACGGCTCGCCCCAGCTCGGCACGGCGGGCCGGCGCAGGTGCCGCCAGTTGACCGGGTTCGCGAGCGCCTGCTTCATGCGGCGCCCCTCGAACACGTTCGTCGGCTCGATCACGCGCTCGTCGATCACGGGCTCGATGCCGAAGAGCGAGACGAACGGTTCGGCCGACTCGCGCGTGCGCTGCAGCGGTGAGGCGATGAGGGCCGACACGGGCCGATCGAGCCCGCGGACGTACTCGGCGGCCTGGCGTGCCATGTGCCGGCCGTCGACGCTCAGACCGAACCCGGGGAGCCGACCGTAGAGCACGCGACGGGGGTTGTGAACCTCCCCGTGGCGCACGAGATGAAGGCGATCCGCGGGCACCGGATCAGTCTACGGGCGGGTTCTGTGGTCTGACTGAGCGAGCGGGGCGGTTGTTTCGACGTGGAGATACCGACGATCGCGGTGGTTCGGAGGCTTCGACAGGCTCAGCCACCGCCAAGACGCCGGCCCGAGGTCCCTGAGCCCGTCGAAGGGACCGGCGTGGTCTCACACCTCGCTGTGCCGCGAGGCGAGCAGCGACCGGACGCGGCTGTACAGGAACCACGCCACCCCGATCGCGACGGCCGCGATGACGACGTACTGCAGGATCGAGGCGTACTCCTCGACGATGTGCCAGTTCTCGCCCAGCAGGTAGCCCGAGAGCACGAAGATCGTGTTCCAGATGAGGCTGCCCGCACCCGTGAGCAGACCGAAACGCCACATCGGCATCTTCGAGACGCCCGCGGGGATCGAGATGAGACTGCGGAAGATCGGGATCATGCGTCCGAAGAACACCGCCTTGCCGCCGTGGCGCTCGAACCAGGCCACGGTGCGATCGACGTCTTCGGGATGCAACAGGGGCATCTTCTCGGCGAAGCGGCGCAGGCGGGCTGCCCCGAGCCAGCGGCCGAGGCCGTAGAGCATGAACGCCCCGACCACGGATCCGACGGTCGTCCACAGCAACGCCTCGAAGAGGGTGAACGAACCGCGGCTCGCGGTCAGACCCGCCATCGGCAGCACGACCTCGCTCGGCAGCGGCGGGAACAGGTTCTCGAGGGCGATGGCGACCCCCGCCCCCACGGGGCCGATGACCTCCATGAGCGAGACGGTCCAGTCGGCGAGCGAGGTCAGCCAGGACTGCCCCTCCTCCGCGGAGGGGGCTGCCGCGGGTGCGACGGAAAGGGTCATGTCGGTCATCGGGTGCCTTCGCGCTCGGTGATCGGCCGCCCGTCCGGGCGCCCGTTCCAGGCTACGGCCCGGTCAGAGGCGAATCCTGGGGGTTGCCCCCGAGCGGGTTCTCGGATTCAGGATGCCGAGACCCCGAGGCTCACGATGGCTGCGGCGACGAACCACAGCGCCGTCATGAGCGCCATCGCGGCCAGCGGCACCCAGAAGGCCAGCCGTCGCTTGACCAGGAGCACGATCGAGACGACGACGCCGATCAGGAGCACCACCCACGGGGAGATCACGGCCGACCAGAGCCCGAGGTTCATGAGGTCGCTGTTGCAGTTCTGCACCCCGCAGGCGTCCGACGCGAAGGCCAGGAACAGACCCGCGTACGACGCGGCGAGCGCGGCGAGCGGCAGCAGCACGAGGAAGACGATCGTGAGCACGATGTCCCACGTGCGCGAAGACCGATGCACGGGCTCGGGCCGGAGCGTCCGGAACGACTCCGGAGGCATCGAATAGGTCACGCCCGCCATCCTATGGATGCCACGGCCACCGCCGCTCGGCACGATGCCGCACCACGCCACGCCGCACCACGCCACGCCACGCACCGTCACGAAGTGGCGATCCGGTGCCCGCGCACCGTACCGTCGAGACGTGTCGTCCTTCCGGTCTCTCACGCCCGACAGGATCGACGCGCTGCTCCCCGTTTCCCTCCGCCTCCACCGGGAGTGGCGCAGCGCGCTCGTGACCCTGTCGTACGGCGGTGCCCTCCCTCCCCTCCCCCCGTCTGTGCTCGCGCTCCTGCGTGAGGCGGCCGGGATCGATCTCTCCCGCGCCGACGACGGCGTCGATCCGTTCGGGTCGCCGGCGTTCGGCATCCTGTACTCCCGGCTTCGTGCGGAACAGGTGCTCCGCGCCGTCTCGTCGCGCACCAATCTCACGATCGCGGGGACGACCGTGACCGTCGTGGGCGACGGGCTGCTCGCCGAGGCGCTCGCGACCTCGCTCCGCACGCTGGGAGCCGCGGTGATCCGCGCGACGGACGCACCCGTGGTGGCCCTCGCCGCACGCCTCGACGGATACCGCGTGCGAGCGCTCGACGCCCTCGCCTCCCGCGACACTCCCGTGCACCTCACGCTGCTGACCGGTGAGGGGCACGGCATCCTTCCCGTCGATGCCCTCGAGGGGCTCGTCGCCGACGCCTCCCCCGCGGGGACGGCGACCGCGGGCGTGCACACGTCGCCCTCGTCGCGCCCGCTCGTCGGGCAGGCGGGGAAGGCCTTCCTCGTCGAGATGCCGTCGCCGCTGCCGGAAGAGGACGCCCCTCCGGCCGCGACCCCGTGGCTGCTCCTCGACGCCCTGATCGCCCTCATCCTCCTCGACGGAGACGACGACCGCTTCGCCCGGGAGGTGACCCCGTGATCGGACGCATCGCCGACCCCTCGCTCTGGCGCGCGGGAGCGGACCGCATCGACTGGGCGCGCGCGCACATGCCGGTCACCGTGGTTCTCGCCGAGCGACTGCGCCGCGCGGGAACCGTCGCCGGAGTGCGGATCGGCGTGTCCGACGTGCTCGAGCCGAAGACCGCCGCCGTCGCCCTCGCTCTCGCCGAAGCGGGCGCCGAGGTCACCGTCACCTCGGCGGGCCGCAACACCGACGACGAGGTGGCCGCCGCCCTCGCGCACGCCGGCCTCGCGGTGTACGCGCGGGCGGATGCCGGGCGCTCCGAGGACCGCGAGAACGCGCTCGCCCTGCTCGACCACCGGCCCGAGGTGATCGTCGACGACGGCGCCTCGACGATCCGCCTGGTGCACCTCGAGCGTCCCGACGTCGTCGCCGAGATGCGCGGCGCGACCGAGCAGACCACGAGCGGCGTCCGACCCCTGCGACGCATGCACGCCGAGGGTGCGCTGCGCATCCCCGTGATCGCCGCCAACGACGCACGGTCGAAGTCGCTGTTCGACAACCGGCACGGCACGGGCCAGTCGGTCGTCTTCGCGGTCGCCGACGTCGCGAACCGCTCGCTGCGCGGAGCGACCGTCGTCGTCGTGGGCTACGGACGCGTCGGTTCCGGCATCGCCGAGCACGCCGCTTCCCTCGGTGCGCGCGTGATCGTCACGGAGACGGATCCCGTGGCGGCCCTGCAAGCGGCGTTCGCGGGCTTCCCGGTGCGCACCCTCGCTCAGGCCGCGCCCGAGGCCGACATCGTGATCTCGGCGACCGGCATCCGGCACACCATCGACGTCGCCCATCTCGACGCCGTGCCCACCGGGGCGATCGTGGCCGTGGGCGGCGGGGTGTCTCAAGAGATCGCCCTGGATGCCGCGCGTGCGGCCGGAGCGACCGAGACCGCGCGCGAGGGGGCGGTGTCGACCCTCCGGATGCCGAGTGGTTCGCTCGTGCACGTCCTCGACGACGGCAACTGCCTCAACGTCAGCGCGGCCGAGGGCAACCCGGTGCAGATCATGGACCTGTCGTTCGGGGTGCAGCTCGCCTCGGTGGAGTACCTGCTCACCACCCCCGGGCTCGGCGCCGCTGTGCACGAACTCCCGCGCGGCGCGGACGACGAGGTCGCGGCGATCGCGCTCGCCTCTTTCGGGGGCACGGTCGACACCGGCTCGGCGGCGCAGCGGGAGTTCCTCGCCTCGTGGATCGCCGCAGAGGGAGACGACGAGTGAGCGTGGTCGTGCACCGCGCCCGCACCGTGCTGTCGCCGGGATCGCCGGCTCTGACCGACGGAGCGGTCGCCGTGCGCGACGGTCGTCTCGCGGCGGTCGGCGGCTTCGACGAGGTCGTCCGCGAGTTCGACGCCCCGGAGGTCCACGAGTGGGACGGCGCCCTGACTCCGGGGCTCGTGAACGCGCACACGCACCTGCAGTACACCGACATGGCCGCGGTCGGACGCGCCTCGCACGAGGGCTTTGAGTCGTGGATGAGCGCCTTCATGGAGCTCTACCCCCTCCCCCGCGACTGGAGCGCGTCGGCCGCGGCCGGGGCCGCCCTGTGCCTGCGGTCCGGGACGACCGCGGTGGCCGAGATCGTCACGGATGCCGAGGCCGGGAGCGCTGTGCACGCGGCGGGGCTGCACGGGATCGCCTTCTGGGAGGTGCTCGGGTGGACCGAGAGCGCCTGGCGCCTCGGGGGCCCCGACACCGTCCGCGCGCAGCTGGGCGCCCTGCCCACTCCCCCGGCGGTGGGCATCTCGCCGCACGCGATCTACTCGCTCGACACCGAGGTCATCCGCGACCTGTCCCGTCTGGCCGCGGAGTGGGGCGTGCGTCAGCACATCCACGCGGCCGAGTCCGCCTGGGAGGACGCGTACGTCCGCACCGGCACCGGCGATCTCGCCGAGCGGTGGCGCGCGAACGGTCGAGGCGAGTTCGCGCTGCTGCGAGACGGGGGCATCGGCACGGGCGTCATCCCGTATCTCGATTCGCTGGGTGCGCTCGGGCCGACCACGCACCTCGCGCACGGCATCTACGTCGACGCCGATGATCGCCGGCTGCTCCGCGAACGCGGGGTGAGCGTCGCCCTGTGCCCCCGATCCAACGCGGTCATCGGGCTCGACGCTCCCCCGATCGCGGCCTACCTGCACGAGGGGAACGCGATCGCCGTCGGCACCGACTCGCTGTCGTCGTCGCCGAGCCTGTCGCTCTGGGACGACGTCGCCGAACTGTACCGCCTCGCACGCTCCCAGGGGTACGACGACGTCGATCTGCACGCCCGCCTCTTCCACGCCGCCACCGCCGGAGGGGCGCACGCCCTGGGTCTGGATGCCAGTGACCCGACCGGCATCCTGAAGGTCGGCGCCCGCGCCGACCTCGCGGTGTTCCCGGTTGACGCGACGACCCCCGAGGACGCGCTCGTGGAGCTCGTCGAGTCCGGGCCCGGCGAAGCCTCGCTCACCGTCGTCGGCGGACACGTCCGCTGGCGCACCCCCGCTCGAGAAGAACGGACCACCGCGAATGTCTGACCCCCGCCCCCTGCTCTTCGGTCTGTACGAGCAGGCCTGCGTGGGCAACGGCTCCTCGGCGGCGAGCATGTGGACGCACCCCGCCGACGACCGCCTCTCGGCCACGTCGTTGCGCTACTGGACCGACCAGGCCCGCCGCGTCGAGGCGGCCGGCATGGATCTGTTCTTCTTCGGTGACGTGCTCGGCATGTACGACACCTACCGCGGGTCGGCGGCGACGGCGATCGAGACCGGCGTCGAACTGCCCGCGCTCGACCCGATGCTGCACATCCCCGCGCTCGCCGCGGTCACCGAGAACCTCGCGTTCGGCACGACCGTCTCGACGACGTACGAGCACCCGTTCGCCCACGCGCGCCGGTTCTCGACCCTCGACCACCTCACCGACGGACGCATCGGCTGGAACGTCGTGACCTCGTACCTCCCGGGGGCCGCTGCGAACTTCGGCCTCGACGTTCTCGCGCACGATCAGCGCTACGACCGCGCCGATGAGTTCCTCGAGGTCGCGTACGCGCTCTGGGAACGCAGCTGGGAAGACGACGCGTTCATCGGCGACAAGGCCACGGGGCGCTTCGCCGATCCCGCGAAGGTGCATCGCATCGACCACGAGGGCGAGCACTTCCGTGTCGCGGGTCCCCACCTGAGCACCCCGTCTCCGCAGCGCACACCGGTCATCATCCAGGCCGGATGGTCATCCCGCGGCCGCGAGTTCGCCGCGCGTCACGCCGAGCTGATCTTCGTCGGCGACAGCGACCCCGTGGCGATCCGCGAGGGGCTGGCCGGCATCCGTTGTCGCGCAGAAGAACTGGGTCGGGATGCCACGCAGATCCGCGCCGTGGTCGGCATGAACCTCGTGGTGGCACCGACCGACATCGCGGTGCAGGAGAAGATCGACTCGCTACAGGCGCACTACTCTTCCGAGGCGCAGCTCGCCGCCTACGCCGGGTGGGGCGGCATCGACTTCTCGCGGTACGCCGACGACGAGCCGCTGGTCAAGCGCGCCACCAACGCCACGCAGACGAAGGAGACCCGCGCCGACGCGCCCACGCTGACCGCGGGCGATGTGCGCCGGCAGTTCTCGAGAGTCACCGCGTTCGCCGACGACAGGTTCCTCGGCACCCCCGACGCCGTGGCTGACGCGATCGGAGCTTTCGTGGAGGAGTCGGGGGTCGACGGCTTCCTGCTGCACCCGTTCCTGTCGCCCGCGTCGGTCGAGGACTTCGCCGAGATGCTCGTCCCCGCCCTCACCGAGCGTGGGCTGTACGGCGGCTTCCCGAAGGACGGCACGTTCCGTTCCCGCCTGCGCTCCGACCGGCGCGACCGGCTCGCGGACGATCACCCCGCGCGCACCGGCGTGCGCTGACGCCCGCGGGGGCGGGACGCGGGCGCGGGCCGAGATCACCGACGCGGAGCGCGAGCTCGCGGGTGCGGGTCAGCGCGTCGCGGGACCCGTCGCGAGCGCGTGGACGAACAGGCGGCGGAAGAGGTCGCCGTCGAACGCGGTGACCGCGCGGATGCTCGGCCCTTCCGGCGTCCCCCACACCAGCGGCAGACCGTCGTGCGTCAGCGCGACGCGCGTCGCGAGCGAACCGCCGTAGGGCGTGAAGTCGACGGGTCCCTCGGTCCACGCCGTGACGATGTCGGGGCGGTGCAGCACGACCGTCGCCAGTCCGTCGTGCGCCGAGGAGATCCGGCGACCCCACTTGTACTGGTAGAAGTCGTTGTAGGCGTCGAGCACCTCGCCCGCGAACGTCGCCCACGGGGTGCCGACCCCTCGCAAGACGGTGAGCACGTGCTCGTCGAGGATCGCCTGGGCGGTCACGTTCACACCCACCATGACGACGTTGCCGTTGTTGCGCGCACCGAAGACGATCTCGGCCGCTCGTCTGTCGTTGGCCGTGTTGGCATCCGTCAGGGTCGCCCCACCGGGCGGCGGGTAGGCGCCGGCGCCGCCCATGATGACCACCGAGCGGAACTTCAGGAAGAGCTCCGGGTCGCGCTCGAGTGCCCGGGCGATATTCGTGAGCGGTCCGAGCGGGTGGAGGTCGACCTCGCCCGGGTTCTCCGCGGCGATGCGGACGATGGCATCCACCGCACTCTCGTCCTCGACGCGCAGCTCGGCACGCTCGAAGCGGTCGCCGAGCCCATCGGTGCCGTGCACGAAGTCGGCGATCGACGCCTCACCCTCGATGGGGGCGGCCTCGCCGAGGTGGATCGGGATGTCCTCGCGCCCGGCGAGCCGGAGGACGGTGCGGACGTTGCGCGCGGAGTCTTCGACCGGCGTGTTGCCGTAGATCGTGGTGATCGCCTCGATCTCGACATCGGGCTGTGCCAGCAGATACATGAGCGAGTGGGCGTCGTCGAGACCGGTGTCGGTGTCGACGAGCACGCGGCGAGAGACGGAAGAAGAAGAAGGGGATGCCATGCCTTCACCCTGCCCGCTCGGTGCCTCCGACACGGCCCGGTGTTACACCGCGTGACACGTTCGTTCCCTGTTCGTCACGTGAACACCCCAGAGTGAGGGATGACGCGGGCGGACTCCGCCTGTCACCCCCACAGCACATGTCGATCGGCGCCGACGGCGTCGTCGGGAACGGACACACCCATGGCATCCACGTCTCAGCGACTTCGACGCGTCGCTCTTCCCGCCGTCGGCCTCACCGCCGCTCTCGCCCTCACGGCCTGCTCCGGGGGCGGCCAGGCCGCGCCCGCCCAGACCGACGGCTTCGACGGCGTCTCGCTCACGGTGTGGAACAACATCGACTTCGAGCCCTATCAGGGCCTGCAGAAGAAGTACTTCGAGGACTGCGCGTCCGAGCTCGGCATCACGGTCGACGTCCAGACGCAGTCCGGCGACTACACGACGAAGCTCCTGCAGGCGGCGGGAGCCAAGTCGCTGCCCGATGTGGCCCTGCTCTCCACGGACACGCAGCTCCCGCAGCTCGCCTCGCAGGGAGTCCTCGCCGACCTCGGTCAGTACGACGTCAGCACCGACGGTCTGGCCGACAGCGTCGCCGGTCTCGGCACCTACCAGGACACCCTCTACGGCCTCCCGGTGCAGGTCGAGGACTACGCGATCTTCTACAACAAGGCGGCCTTCGCCGCGGCCGGTGTCCCCGAGACGGCTCCGAAGACGTTCGACGACCTCGTCAAGCTCGCCGGCTCCCTCACCACCGCCGACCAGAAGGGCATCGTGCTGCCCGGCATCGGCGGTGACGGCTCGACTCCCGTCTACTTCCTCCCGTTCCTGCTCTCGGCCGGCGGCGACCCCGCCGACCCGACCGGCGCCGGTGCCGTCGCGGCGGTCGACCTGTACAAGAACCTCGTGGCGAACGGCTCGCTGTCCCCCGAGTTCGTGAATTGGGGCTGGGAGTCGATCGACCAGTGGACCTCGCAGAAGGCCGCGCTGACCGTCTCGGGCCCCTGGAACCTCGTCGACACCTCGATCCCCTTCGAGTGGGGCACGTTCCCCTTTCCCACCGCGACGTCCGGCGAGTCCCCGAAGGTGAACCTGCTCGGCTACGCCTACGGCGTCGCCGCCAATGCGGATGCCCAGAAGGAAGCCGCCGCCGCAGCCCTGGTGAAGTGCCGCGCATCCGAGGAGAACCAGGTCGACACCGCCGTCCAGGGCGGCTACATCCCCGCTCTCACCAGCGCGCAGGCCACTTTCGTCGAGAAGGTCCCCGCGGCCGCTCCGTTCGTGGACGCGGTGGACGGCGCCTACAACTCCGCACAGCTCGGCACCGAGTGGAACACCCTGCAGCAGCAGTACGTCGACGCGATCCAGGCCGCGACCGTCGGCGGGCAGACCGCACAGGCCGCTCTGGAGCAGGCCAGCGGCAAGTGACAGCGGACACGCTGACGACGACCGGCCGGTCGGGGGTTCGCGCTCCCGGCCGGTTCCGGCGTTCGCTGGCGGCGCGTCAGCGCGGTGAGCTGTGGGGGTTCCTCACCCCCGCCATCGTCTTCTTCGTCGTCTTCTTCCTCTTCCCGCTCGGGTACGGCGTGTACATGAGCACGACGAACTACACGACGGGCACCTTCATCACCGGACGCGCGCCGTTCGTCGGCACGGCCAACTTCGAAGCGATCCTCGCCGAGCCCATCACCTTCCGCGCGCTGACGAACACCGTGACGATCACGGTCGTGGCGGTCGCGCTCGAGCTCGTCCTGGGACTCCTTCTCGCGCTGCTGTTCGCGCGCACCTTCCCGGGCAGTCGGTGGTTGCCCACCCTCATCCTCCTGCCGTGGCTGCTCCCCGCCGTCGTCGTCGCCACCGTGTGGAAATCGCTCCTGGCCGGCGACGGTCCGATCAACGACGTCCTGGGTGCGCTCGGCATCCCCGTCGAGGCGTGGCTCGCCAACCCGGCGACGGCGCTGCCCGCCGTGATCGTGGTCGCGGTCTGGGCGAGCCTGCCGTACTGGGCGACCATTCTCGGGGCCGCCCTCAAGCAGGTGCCCGCCGAGCAGCTCGAGGCGGCGCAGCTCGACGGCGCCGGCGCCTGGCGTCGACTCACCGCGATCGTGCTCCCCACGATCTGGCCCGTCGTCTCGGTGCTCGTGGTGATGAGCGTCGTCTACACGCTGCTCATCGTCGACCTCGTGCTCGTGCTGACCGCGGGCGGTCCCGCGAACAGCACGGTCACGCTCGGCCTCCTGTCGTACCGGCAGGCGTTCCAGCAGTTCCAGTTCGGGCAGGGCGGTGCCTACGGCATGCTGCTGCTCGGCATCAGCATCCTCTTCGCCATCGCGTACACCGTGATGTCGATCCGTCGGGAGCGTGAGGAATGACCGCGACCCTGCCCGCCGCGCCTACCGTCGACGCGGCACCGATCACGACCTCCGCTGTCTCGAGGCGCCGCCGCCGTCGTGGCTGGACGTGGACGATCGTCACGGTCGCGGTGCTCGCGGTGTATCTCTTCCCCGTCTACTGGATGGTCTCGGCATCCCTCCAGCCGCAGGCGAACTCGGCCGACACCGCGTGGTTCCCCGCCGCGCCCGGTCTCGGCGGGTACCAGATGGCCCTGGACGATGCGGGGATCGGTGGCCTGCGGGTGTCGATCCTGGTCTCGCTGGGCTCGGTGCTCGTGACCCTGCTCGTCGCGATCCCCGCGGCGTACGCGCTCAGCCGGCTGAGGTCTCGGGCCGTGAGCATCGCGCTGATCCTCCTGCTGCTGGCACAGATGATCCCGAGCGTCGTGCTGGCGACCTCCTTCTACGCGATGTTCAACTCGTGGGGTCTGCTCAACACGTTCATCGGACTCATCCTCGCCAACTCCACCGCCGGAGTGCCCTTCGCGGTGATCGTCATGCGCGCGTTCATGCTGCGCCTCGACACCGAGGTGATCGAGGCGGCCACCGTCGACGGCCTCGGGCCTGTGGGCACGCTGTGGCGCATCGTCGTGCCGCTGTCGCGCAACGCGATCGTCACGGCCGGCGTGTTCGCGTTCCTCTTCAGCTGGGGCGATCTGCTCTTCGGCCTGACGCTGGTGAACCGCAACGAGATGTACCCCATCTCGGTGCTGATCCTCGCGCTGTCGAACTCGAACCTGAACACGTGGGCGGCGACCATGGCGGCATCGCTCATCGCCAGCGTGCCCGCTCTCGTGGTCATCCTCGCGGCGCAGCGTCACGTCAAGGCGGGGCTGACCGCCGGCTCCGGCCGCTGAGCGCGGGCGCTCTCACCCCACACGTAGACTTGTCGATCGTGAGCGAACGCGTCCTGGTCAACCAGCTGAAATCCCTCCCCGCCGGCGCCGTCGAGGTGTCGGGATGGGTCGAAACCGTGCGCGATCAGAAGAAGGTGCAGTTCGTCGTGCTCCGCGACGAGACGGGTGCCGTGCAGCTGGTCAACCCGGCCACCCGCCCGTCCGAGGACGCCACGGATCAGGATGCCGCCGCCCTCGCGCTCACCGAGATGATCGGCGCCCTCGCGACCGGCACGTTCCTCACCGTGCGCGGTGAGCTGAAGCACGACGAGCGCGTCAAGCTCGGCGGCGTCGAGATCAAGGTCGGCGAGCTGGTCATCGCCGCCGCGGCCAACCCCGAGACCCCCATCGCCGCCGACAGCAGCCCCGACAAGCGCATGGACTGGCGCTTCATCGACCTGCGTCAGCGCCGCAACAACCTCATCTTCCGCGTGCAGACGACGCTCGAGCACGCCATGCGCACGTACTGGGTCGAGCGCGACTACATCGAGGTGCACTCCCCCAAGCTCATGGCATCCCCCTCGGAGTCGAACGCGGAGCTGTTCGAGGTGCCCTACTTCGAAGACAAGACGGCCTACCTCGCGCAGAGCCCGCAGTTCTTCAAGCAGATGGCGCAGGTCGCCGGCTTCGGCAAGATCTTCGAGATCGCTCCCGCCTTCCGCGCCGACCCGTCCTTCACCAGTCGTCACGCGACCGAGTTCACCTCGATCGACGCCGAGATCAGCTGGATCGACTCGCACGAAGACGTCGCGCGCATGCAGGAGGAACTCCTGCACACGGCCTTCCAGGCCGTCGCCGACAAGCACGGCGCCGAGATCCAGGAGCTGTTCGGCGTCGAGGTCCAGGTGCCGACGCTGCCCTTCCCGCGCATCCCGCTCGCCGAGGCGCGCGAGATCGTCGCGGCTCGCGGCTACGAGATCCCCCGCACCGACGGCGACCTCGACCCCGAGGGCGAGCGCCAGATCGCGGCCCACGTGGCCGAGACGTACGGGCACCAGTTCGTGTTCATCACCGACTACCACCCCGAGATCCGCGCGTTCTACCACATGCGCGACGAAGAGACCGGGCTGACCAAGTCGTACGACCTGCTCTTCAACGGCGTCGAGATCACCACCGGCGCGCAGCGCGAGCACCGCGTCGACGTGCTCATCGAGCAGGCGAAAGAGAAGGGTCTCGACCCCGAGCACCTCGACTTCTACCTCGACTTCTTCCGCTTCGGCGCCCCGCCACACGGCGGTTTCGGCATGGGTCTCGCGCGCGTGCTGATGCTCCTGCTCGGCGAATCCTCGATCCGCGAGGTCACCTACCTGTTCCGCGGCCCGACCCGCCTCGCCCCGTAAGGTTCGAGCGACCGACGCCCGGGGTTCACTCCCCGGGCGTCGTCACGTCATAGGGGGCTCGTACCGTCGGCGCATGACCACCGTGCGCTCCGTGGACCCGCCGCCCTCGACCGGCGACTCCGCGCGGGCGGGGTGGGCGATCTCGCTGCGGGGCGTGAGCCGTTCCCGCGCGGGCAACCCCGTGCTGGGTGACATCGACCTCGAGATACGGCCGGGCGAGATCATTGCCTTCGTCGGCCCGATCGGGTGCGGAGCCTCGACGCTGCTGCGCGCGGTGACGGGCGCCGAGCGTCCCGACGCCGGAGTCATCACCGTCGACGGGCGCGCGGGGGCGGCGGCTCCGCGGATACCGGAGGTCCGTGACCGCACCCCCGTCGCGCGATTCGGCCGCGTGGGCACCTCGATCGCCGCCATGGCGCGGCGAGTGGGACGACCGGATGCCGAGGCCGAGGCGACCCGCCTGGCGCAGGTCGTGGGTCTCGGGGCGCTGGACAAGCTCGTGCACCGGCTCGCGCACGGCGACCGCCAGCGTTGGGCTCTCGCACGTGCTCTGGCGACCGGTCCCGGAGCCCTCGCGCTCGACGATCCTCTCGCCGCGCTTCCGACCGCGGCGCGGGCCGAGACGCGCGACCGGGTCGTGCACGAGCTCCGCGCGCGCCGGGTGACGACGCTCTGGGTCACGCGCGACACGGCCGAGGCCGCGGCCGTGGCCGATCGCCTGGTCGTCATGGATCGAGGCCGCGTCATCGCCGCGGGGTCTCCGGACGAGCTCTACACGCGCGTCGACGACGCCGTGGTCGCCGAGGTACTCGGCCCCGTCAACGCTGTGCCGGGTATCGTCGATGGCTCGATCGTCGAGGTCTGGGGCCGAGAGGTGCCCCTCGCCCGCCCCGCTGCCGACGGTCACTGCGAGGTCATCGTGCGCCCCGAGAACGTCCTGGTCATCGGATCGGACGACCCCGGGATGGATGCCGTCGTCGAGGCGACGACGTTCCTCGGCAGCGCGCGGCGATCCACCGTCCGCACCTCCGACGGCGTGCAGGTCGTCGTCGAGCACCCGTCCGAGCTCCGCTTGGACCCGGAAGATCACATCCGCGTCGCTCTCGCCCCGGCGCCCGCGACGATCCGACCGATCGGCTGAAACCCGGCTCTCGACGACCGGCCGCGCCCTGAGCGCTCGAGCTCTAGGCGGGGTAGTCGACGCAGGCGCGCTCGGCGACGACGGAACGCACGAAGCCGACAACCTCTTGGTGTGCGGGGTGCACCTGGTAGCGCTCGAGGGCCTCGGCATCCGCGAACTGGCTGACGAGGGCGACGTCCCAGTTGGTCTGCGGGGAGACCACGTTGCGCCCGATCTCGAGGTGCTCGATCTCGTCGATGACGTCGCGCAGCCCGAGCAGGCGTTCTTCGATCTGCTCGGCGTGCAGCGCACGCGTGTCGGCGTCGTCGGCGGCCAACTTCCAGAGGACGATGTGTCGGATGCTCACGCGCGGGTTCCTTCGGTGTCGGCAGCCAACAGGGTGGTGCGCAGTCGGTCGGCCGAGACGCGCCAGTGCGCGTGAAGCTCTCCGTCGATGAGGACGACGGGGATCTTCTCCCACCACTTCTCGTAGAGCGCGGCGTCATCCGCGATGGAGGCACGGTCGATGACCACGCGGTCCGCCACGTCGGAGGGGAGCTCGGCGACGACCGTCTCGACGATCTGCTCGGCGACCTCGCAGAGGTGGCAGTCGGGCTTACCGATCAACGTGAGGGTCGTCACGTCTTCATCCTAGGAGAACGAAAGGTGAGATCAGACCTCGACGTCGTAACCCGCGGCGATCCACTCGCCCGTGCCACCCTCGACGTTGGTGGCGTCGTGGCCACGCGCCGAGAGAGCCTCGACCACGCGCGCGGAGCGCCCGCCCGCCTGGCAGATGACGTCGAACGGCTCGGCGGGGATCTCGTCGAGGTGGTCACCCAGCGTCGACATGGGGATGTTCACGGCACCGGGGACGTGTCCCGCGGCGAACTCGTGCTCCTCGCGCACGTCGATGAGCGGACGATCGCGACCGGCGCGCAGCTCGGCGATGGTGATGGACTGCATGCTTTCCTCCGAAGAGCGGATCTGGCGGGCGCATACACGAAGCGCCCGTCGCATCGGACAGGCGCTCGGTGTGGTGGCCGCTTACTTCTTGTTGCGGCGCTGGTGACGAGTCTTGCGAAGCAGCTTGCGGTGCTTCTTCTTCGCCATGCGCTTACGGCGCTTCTTGATGACAGAACCCACGGAAAACCTCACTAAGTCGGGGTCTGGGTGCCGATGTCGGCCCCCGGGAACAGCAGGCGTTGGAAAAAAGCCTCGGATCAGTCTAGCCGACGTCGGACACCGGGCGTTGCACGGCCTCGGCGACCGCCGACTCCGGCACACGATAACTGCGTCCGAAGCGCACGGCGGGCAGTTCGCCGGCGTGAACCAGGCGGTAGACCGTCATCTTCGAGACGCGCATGAGCTCGGCGACCTCCGCGACCGTGAGGAAGCGCATGTCGGGAAGCTCTGCCATCGTTCACCCTTCGTCCAGGGTGGACTCACCCTTCGATGCTGGACACTCTAGGGTCTGGGTGCGACGGCTGTAAACCTATGTGACCACTGTGACTAGCGTATGCGAATCACCGTCCGGGCAGTTTGCGGAATGCGGTCGTCACCGAGTGCTTCACCGAGGCGGCCGCGCGGCCCACGACCTCGGCGTAGTGCATCGCCGATTCCGGAAGAGCCGGCTCATTCTCGGCATCCACCGAGAAGAACGGCACCAGCCAGTCGTCTACCTCGTCGAGCGGGGCGACGGCCAGGCTGTAGTACCGGTGCTGCCCCTCTTCGCGAACCGTGACGAGCTGCGCCTCGCGGAGCACCTTCAGGTGCTTCGAGACGGTCGGCTGGCTCACGCCGAGCGCCGACACGATCTGCGACACGCTCGTTCCGCGCTCGCCACCGGTCGCCCGCTCCAGGAGCAGCTGAAGGATGTCGCGACGCGTTCCGTCAGCGATCACGTCGAAGATGTCCGCCATGGCATTAGGTTAGCCGCGCCCCCGCCCGAGTACCATGATTCGGGTTCGGGCACCGAAGGGAGCGGCGCATGGCAGCGACGCCGAATGAGGTGCGCCTGTCCGTGCGCGCTCGACGCATGGCGGCCGAGGCATGGGACCGGCTGCGGAATCTGACGACGTCATCGCCGGCGCGATTCGCGGTCCTGGTCTTCGTCGCGCTCATCCTTCTCTTCACCGCGCTGTTCTCGCTCCCCCAGGCCTCGGCGAGCGGACAGCGCACGCCGTTCGCCGATGCCCTGTTCACCGCGGTCTCGACGATCTGCGTGACCGGCCTGTCGACGGTGAACATGTACACGCACTGGTCGCCGCTCGGCCACGTCATCACGTACATCGGCGTGAACGTCGGTGCGTTGGGTGTCCTCACCCTCGCGTCGATCCTGGGTCTGGTGATCTCGAAGCGGCTGGGCCTGCGGGCGAAGCTGATCGCCGCGGGCGACAGCAACCCACTGCGTGCCCACGGCGGCCCGGTCAACGAGGGCCAGACGGTTCGCCTCGGCGAGGTCGGCCAGCTGCTGCGGACCGTCGCCCTGTCGACCCTCGTGATCGAGGCGGGGCTCACGGTCCTCATCTACCCGTCACTCGTGATCGGCGGCATCGACCCCTTCGTCGCCCTGTGGGAGGCGCCGTATTACGCGGCGATGGCCTTCACCAACACGGGGTTCGTCCCGAATGCGGACGGACTCACGCCGTTCGCCCAGGACTACTTCCTGCTCACCGTGCTGATGCTGGGCGTCTTCCTCGGATCGATCGGCTTCCCCGTCATCTTCACGCTCTGGCGTCACTACTGGCGGTTCCGACTGTGGTCGCTGCACGCGAAGCTCACGATCATCACCACGGTCATCCTCTTCTTCGCCGGGGCCGGCGTCATTCTGCTGCTGGAATACGACAACCCGCTGACCTTCGGGAGCATGGACGCGTGGGACACGACGTTCCAGGCGTTCTTCCTCTCCGCGATGACGCGGTCCGGCGGCTTCTCGGTCATCGACATCGGCGACCTGAACGGGTCGACCCTGGTCGTCGGATCGATGCTCATGTTCGTCGGCGGGGGCTCGGCATCCACCGCCGGCGGAATCAAGGTCACGACCCTCGCGGTCCTCGCCCTCGCGGTGTTCTCCGAGGCCAAGGGACGTCCCTCGGTGCAGGCCTTCGGTCGACGCATCCCCAGCGATGTGCAGCGGGTCGCCCTCTCGGTCGTGGCGTGGGGGGCGACGATCGTCGCGGTCTCGACGGTGACGATCAGCCGGATCACCGACGCGCCGATCGAGCACGTGCTCTTCGATGTGATCTCGGGGTTCGCCACGGTGGGCCTGTCGACGGGCCTGACCGCCGAGCTTCCCGACCCCGCCGTCTACGTTCTCGCCGTGACCATGTTCATGGGACGCATTGGTACTGTGACACTCGCCGCCGCGGTCGCGGCCTCGTCTCGATCGCAGCTGTACGCGCTGCCCGTCGAAAGGCCCATCGTTGGTTGAACGCATCCGCAGTGACGCCCCCGTCCTGGTGATCGGGCTCGGGCGCTTCGGTGCCGCGTGCGCCGGAGAGCTCGATCGCCTGGACCGCGAGGTGCTCGCGGTCGACGGCAACCTCGAGCTCGTGCAGAAGTGGTCGGAGCGCGTGACCCACGCGGTCCAGGCCGATGCCCGCAACATCGACGCGCTGCGTCAGATCGGTGCGCAGGACTTCCAGGTGGCGGTCGTCGCCGTGGGCTCGCTCATCGAGGCATCCGTCCTCATCACCGCGAACCTCGTCGACCTGAAGGTTCCGCAGATCTGGGCGAAGGCCGTTTCGCAGTCGCACGGCAAGATCCTCGCTCGCGTGGGCGCGAACCACGTCATCTACCCCGAGGCAGAGGCCGGCGAGCGCGTCGCGCACCTGGTGAGCGGACGCATGCTCGACTTCATCCGCTTCGACGACGACTTCGTCCTCGCCAAGATGTACCCGCCCAAGCTCATCCGCGGCGTCGGTCTCAATCAGTCCGGTGTCCGCACGAAGTACAACGTGACGGTCGTCGGGGTGAAGAGTCCCGGCCGCCCGTTCCGCTACGCCGAGGCCGACACCGTCGTCACCAACCATGACCTCGTGATCGTGTCGGGGACGAACTCCGACATCGAGCGCTTCGCCGCGCTCGACCGCTGACGCTCCGGCGTCGTAAACGCGGCGGGAGCGAGGGCGCAACGGCGCGGCCGGTCCGCGCCGCGACGACGCCCCACCCCCACACATAAACGCTCGCCGCTCACAGAAACACGTGCTGCACGCGTTTCTGTGAGCGAACGGTGTTTATCGCGCGTCAGTTGCCCGCCGCGAGCTCTTTCGCACGAGCGAGCGCCGCTTCGGCCGCCGTCGTGAAGGTGTCGTCGAGCCTCGCGTCGTGCAGCACCGCGATGGCCCGTTCCGTCGTGCCCTTGGGACTCGTCACGCGGCGGCGGAGTTCAGCGGGATCGACATCCGACGCGGCCATCAGCGCGGTGGCTCCGATGAAGGTCTCTTCGGCGAGCATCCGCGCCTGGGCGTCGTCGAACCCCATGCGAACGGCTGCCCTCGTGAACTCCTCGACGAGGAGGAAGACGTAGGCGGGCCCGGAG
Source organism: Microbacterium sp. NPDC086615 (assembly GCF_040686055.1). NCBI lineage: Bacteria > Bacillati > Actinomycetota > Actinomycetes > Micrococcales > Microbacteriaceae > Microbacterium > Microbacterium sp. NPDC086615. Next base: position 81,083 of record NZ_JBFBJJ010000007.1, on the reverse strand, counting down.
CCCGAGATCGTCGACAGAGCGTCGATCTGCGCCTCGGGAACCTCGAGCACGGCCCCCACCGTCTCGAACAGCGCGCGGACGACGGCGACGTCGTCGGCGGATGCCGCCGGGCCGGCAGCGAGGCCGGTGACGCCTTTCCCCACGAGCGACGGCGTGTTCGGCATCGAGCGCAGCGTGGCCACCTCGGCGCCGAGGTGCTTCGCGAACGTGTTGAGAGTGACCCCGGCGGCGAGGCTGACCACCACGGCGCCCGGACGGAGGTGAGGAGCGATCTCGTCGAGCAGGTCGGGGACCATGACCGGCTTCACGCCGATGAGGACGATGTCGGCGGATGCCACGGCCGCGGTGTTGCCACCCGGAGCCGCCTCGAGGGCGACACTCGTGACCCCCTCGAGCTCGGCGAGCTCCGCGGCCTTCGCGATCGAGCGGTTCGTCGCGGTGACGCCACCGCCCGTCAGCCCGGCCGCGACGAGACCGCGGAGGATCGCTCCTCCCATCGAGCCGGCGCCGAGGATCGCGGTCGGGGGCAGAGAGGTCGTGGCATCCGTCATGTCCGACAGTCTACGAAGGGCGTCGATCCGCTCCCAGGCAACCCCGAGTGCGACCGAGAGGGGCGGGCGTTAGAGTCGGATCGCGGGCGTACCGGGGCACCCGCGAGCGACACGGAGGACCCTCTCATGACACTCTTCGACGGCATCAGCGCGCGTCTCGTCGACACCGACCGCCTCAGCGTGAACGTGCTCGAGAGGACCGGCGACGACCCCGCGACGTCGCCCGAGCACACGGTCGTGTTCGTGCACGGAAACGTGTCGTCGTCGCTGTTCTGGCAGGAGATCATGCAGGACCTCCCCAGCGACCTGCGCGTGCTCGCGATCGACCTGCGCGGGTTCGGCGGCACCGAGCACATGCCCGTCGACGCCACGCGCGGCGTCCGCGACTTCAGCGACGACGTCCACGCCGCCCTCGAGGCCCTCGGCATCCCCACCGCGCACCTCGTCGGATGGTCGATGGGCGGCGGAGTGGTGATGCAGTACGCGCTCGACCACCCCGTGCTGTCGCTGACGCTGCAGTCCCCCGTCTCGCCGTTCGGCTTCGGCGGCACGCGCCGCGACGGCTCGCGTCTCACCGACGACGACGCCGGCACCGGTGCGGGCGGCGCCAACCCCGACTTCGTCCAGCGCCTGACCGACCGCGACACCACCGACGAGGCACCCACATCGCCGCGGTCGGTGTTCCGGTCGGGATACGTCGCTGCGGGCTACGCGAGCGAGAACGAGGACGTGTGGATCGAGTCGATGCTGTCGACCTCGACCGCCGGCGGCAACTACCCCGGCGATGCCGTGGCGAGTCCGAACTGGCCGGGGTTCGCCCCCGGGACCATCGGCGTGCTCAACACCATGGCCCCCCGCTACTTCGACGTGTCGGGAATCGTCGACCTCGCCCGGAAGCCGCCGATCCTCTGGATCTACGGCACCGCGGATGCCATCGTCTCCGACGCGTCGTTCTACGACCTCAACCACCTGGGCGCCCTCGGTGTCATCCCCGACTGGCCCGGCGAAGACGTCGCCCCCGCGCAGCCGATGGTGTCGCAGACCCGCGACGTGCTCGCCGCGTACGCCGCCAAGGGCGGAGAGGTCACCGAGGTTCCGGTGGAGGGAGCCGGTCACGCCGCCCACCTCGAGCGCCCGGCCGCGTTCCGCCAAGCCCTGCTGACGCACATCGGCTACGTCGGGCGCCCCGCCGACCCCGCGCCTCCCACCGAGGCGATCATCCTGCGCTCCGCCGACTGACACTCGCCCCGAAAGGCCACCGTGGAATACTGCCTGTTCACCGAACCCCAGCAGGGCTTCTCGTACGAGGACCAGCTCGCTTTCGCGCGTTCCGCGGAGACGCACGGCCTGGACGGGTTCTTCCGGTCCGACCACTACCTCCGCATGGGTGACGGCGACCCGCGTCCCGGTCCCACCGATGCCTGGACGACGCTCGCCGGTCTCGCGCGCGAGACCTCGCGCATCCGGCTCGGAACCCTGGTGTCGTCGGTGACCTACCGGGTCCCCGGGATCCTCGCGATCCAGGTCGCGCAGGTCGACGCGATGTCGGACGGACGAGCCGAGCTGGGGCTCGGCACGGGGTGGTTCGAGCGCGAGCATGCCGCGTACGGCATCCCTTTCCCCGCCAAGCGGTTCGATCTGCTCGAGGAGCAGCTCGCGATCGTCACGGGCCTGTGGGCGACTCCGGATGCCGAGACCTTCACCTTCGAGGGTGAGCACTACCGCCTCGATGAGGCGCCTGCCCTGCCGAAGCCCGTGCAGGAGCGGGTGCCCGTGATCGTCGGCGGCGGCGGGCCGAAGCGCACGCCGGCGCTCGCGGCGCGCTACGCGACCGAGTTCAACATCGGCTTCGTCGCCGAGGACGTCGTCGCCGAGAAGTTCACGGTGGTCCGCGCCGCGTGCGAGGACATCGATCGCGACCCCGCGTCGCTCAAGCTGTCGGTCGCGCTGCCCACGATCGTCGGGGCGGACGACGCCGAGATCGAGCGACGGTTGGCGGCGATCGGCCAGTCCCGGGAGCAGTTCGACAACGGGGCGAACATCATCGGGACGCCGGACGCGGTGATCGAGAAGGTCGGCCGTCTCCGCGAGCTCGGAGCGAGCCGCGTGTACTTCCAGCTGCTCGACCTCCGCGACGTCGATCACGCCGATCAGATCGGCACCGACGTCGTCCCGCATCTTCCGCGCTGACGCCCGGGCGGCCGCGTCAGCCAGGGCGTCAGTCGACGCGTCCGTCGGCGTCGCGCCGCACGTCGAAGAAGGACTGCAGGCGCTCGGATGCCTCCCGCTCGGCAACCCCGCCGACCACCTCGACCCGGTGCGGCAGACGCCTGTCGCGCAGGACGTCGTACATGGATCCGGCGGCGCCGGCCTTGGCATCCCACGCTCCGAAAACGACCCTCGGAACGCGCGCCTGCAGCACGGCTCCCGCGCACATGACGCAGGGTTCGAGGGTGACGACGAGCGTGCAGCCCGCAAGGTGCCAGGTGCCGAGGGCCTCCGCCGCGCGGCGCAGCGCGACCACCTCGGCGTGGGCGGTCGGGTCGTGGGTCGCCTCGCGGAGATTCCGGCCCTCCCCGCGCACGGTCCCCGATGCGTCCATCACGACGGCACCGACCGGGACGTCGCCCTCGGCGGCGGCGGCGTCGGCGAGCACCAGTGCGCGGCGCATGGCCGAGATGTCGAGGGCGGTGGGGATCACGCGGGCTTCCGGATTTTGCAGGCGGAGTCGTCGCGATCGAGCGACTAGCCTTGAGCCTATGCGTGTCCACGTCGCCGATCACCCGCTCATCACCCACAAGCTGACCGTGCTGCGCGACGAGCAGACCTCGTCGCCCGTCTTCCGTCAGCTGACCGAAGAGCTCGTGACCCTGCTGGCCTACGAGGCGACGCGCAACGTCCGGGTCGAGACGATCGAGATCAAGACCCCGGTGACCCTCACCGAGGGCGTCAAGATCAGCGAGCCCCGCCCCATCGTCGTGCCGATCCTGCGCGCCGGTCTCGGCATGCTCGAGGGCATGGTGAAGCTCCTTCCCACCGCCGAGGTCGGCTTCCTCGGCATGGTGCGCGACGAGGAGACGTTCCAGCCCACCACGTACGCCGAGCGCCTGCCCGACGACCTGAGCGACCGTCAGTGCTTCGTGCTCGACCCGATGCTCGCCACCGGCGGGTCGCTCGGTGCCGCAATCAAGTTCCTGTTCGCGCGCGGCGCGCAGGACGTCACCGCCATCTGCCTGCTCGGCGCCCCCGAGGGCGTCGCGGCGATCGAGAAGCAGGTCGAGGGCCACGACGTCACGCTCGTGCTGGGTGCTCTCGACGAGCGCCTCAACGAGAAGGGCTACATCGTGCCCGGTCTCGGCGACGCGGGCGACCGCCTGTACGGCACCGCCTGACGCGGGGTCACGCCCGCGGCGGGGCCGCACCCGCGGCAGGACCGCACCCCCGCGGCAAGGGCCTGATCTCACGGTTTGGGGCGCCATTCCGCGTTTGGGGCGTGAAAAACCGCGCCCCGAACGGAAACCCACGCCCCAAACCCCGCACGACAGGCCGGCTTCGGGCTCAATCGGCCTCGGCGACCAGCCGCGCGAAGCCGCTGAGCCGCGCCACACCCTCGGGCGGCGCGGTCCCGCCCAGGGCCGGGGCCCGATCTCACGGTTGGGGCGCCATTCCGCGTTTGGGGCGTGAAAAACCGCGCCCCGAACGGAAACCCGCGCCCCAGACCCCGCACGACAGGCCGGCTTCGGGCTCAATCGGCCTCGGCGACCAGCCGCGCGAAGCCGCTGAGCCGAGCCACCCCCTCGGGTGTGCGGGGAAGGTCGTCGAGCAGCGACGGCGAGTACACGACGTACGCCGTCTGCATCGCGCGTGAGATCGCGACGTTGATGCGGTTGCGCAACAGCAGGAACTCCAGGCCGCGCGGAGCCTCGCGCCCGGAGGACGCGGCGAGGGTGAGGATGGCGACGACGGCCTCCTTCCCTTGGAAGCGGTCGACCGTCCCGACGGGCACGTCGCCGAAACCAGCCGTGGCGAGGGCTTCTTCGACCGCGACCTGCTGAGCGTTGTACGGGGTGATGACGATGATGTCTTGCGCCCGCAGGGGTCGCGGCTCGTGCACGGTCGCGGAGTCGCCCGCTCCCCCCTCGGCACCGGTCCACTCGCGTCCGACGAGGTCGCCCACGAGACGCGCGACCTCGGCCGCCTCTTCGTTCGAGCAGGTCGAGTTGCCTCGGTGCCGCACCGGCACCACGTGCACACCGGGCTCGACACCGTCGAGCCGACGCAGCGCGGTCGAGGGGTGCGCCGCGAGCCGGCCCTCGTACGACAGCCGCGACACCGGGCCCGCCACCGCGGGATGCATCCGCCGCGTACGGGCGAGGAAGTAGCCGAGCTCGGGGGGCACGACCTCGGCTCCGTCGATGATCCACCCGAGCGCCGAGGTGTCGACCGGCTCAGGATGCGTGCCCTGACTCACCTGCGGCAGCTGCTGCGGATCGCCCAGGAGCAACAACCGCTGCGCCGAGAGCGAGACGGCGATGGTCGACGCGAGCGAGAACTGCCCCGCCTCGTCGATGACGAGGAGATCGAGGCTGCCGCGTGGAACGCGGGTCTCGTGACTGAAGTCCCACGCGGTGCCGCCGACGACGAATCCGTGGGCGGCGTTCTCGGCGGTGAAGGCGGCCACCCCGTTCTTCGGCAGCACCGTGAACGCGTGCGGAGCGCTCGGGTCTTTGGGCGCCTTACCGACACGGGATGCCGGGACCCCGGCCGCGATGACCTGGTCGAGCATGTGCTCGATCGTCGCGTGCGACTGAGCGACCACCCCGATCCGGTAGCCGCGTTCGGCGACCAGCCGGGCGATGACGTGGGAGCCCACGTACGTCTTGCCCGTCCCGGGAGGGCCCTGGACGGCGAGGTAGCTGTGCTCGAGGTCGGCGACGCTGCGTGCGATCGCGGTGACCTCGTCATCGCCCGGACTGCCGTCGACGGCGGTCACGGGCGCGAGCGCCCCCGAACGGGTGCGCGGCGGAACGCGGCGCAGGATGTCGGCGGCGGGGCCGGACGGCATCGTCGGGGCCGACGCCAGGACGGCGTCGGCCCACGCATCGATCGCTTTCTGCTGGTTACCGGCGCGGGGCGGCGCGGGAGGAGTGAGGGCGAGCGGCAGCTCGTCCCAGGTGACGCCGTCTGCGGCGATCTCCTCGACGATCGCTCCGTCGTCGAGCACCTCGCGCACCGTGACCCGGCGTGCGCCGTGGATCCACCGCGGACGGGTCTCGAGCGGGAACGGCGCCGGCAGATCGTAGACGGCGAAGGGCTCGGCATCCGGACTCAGGCGCGTACCGGGAGCGAGCTCGCCGCGCAGCTCAACCAGGCGGCGCTCGGAGCCGCGCCCCGACTCGGGGATGTGCCAATCTGCCACGACCCGCGATCGTGCGGCGTCGACGACCACGACGTCGCGCGTCTCTTCCCACACCGACACCGGCTCGCGCAGGCGCAGGAAGTGCATCGCCCAGTAGGTCTTCTCTTCGCGCGGGTAGTAGTCGATCGCGGCGGCGGCGAGGCGGAGCGCGGTGGCGTCGGGTTCGGGCGCATCCGCCGCCCACCGCTGCAGGGCCGTCGCGCGCGGCGACGGCTCGTACGACTGCTCGTCGGGCTCTGCTCCGCGCGCGGGCACGGCCCCGGCCTCGCGTGCGCGGTCGACCAGCCAGTCGCGCAGTCGCCGGGTCGACACGCAGTCGTACCGGTTGTAGTCGGCCAGATCGTCGAGCACGCGCTGAGCGGCCTCGGCTTCGCCGTCGGCGGCGAGCGCCCGGGCCTCGACGTACTTCACGATCGAGTCGTCTCCGCGTTGCACGTCGCTCGTGCGGACCTCGTCGCCCATGTACAACGGCTCGAGCTTCTTGATCGAGTACGAGCGGGAGCCGACGCGGAGCGCACGCCGCACCACCGGGTAGAGGTCGACGAAGACGCCGTCGCGCAGGAGGCGGTCGACGTCGGCCTCGCGCACGCCGTAACGCGCGGCCATCGTCAGAAGGTGCGTCGGTTCGTACGGGGCGTAGTGGTAGATGTGCATGCCGGGGTACTGCTGGCGACGCAGAGCCACCATGTCGAGGAAGCGCTCGAGGGCGACACGCTCCTCGGCGAAGGTGTGGGCCCAGATCGCGCCGTAGGTCTCTCTCGTGTCGACCCAGCCGAAGAGGTAGTCGATCCCCCAGTGCTCGCCGACGCCCTCGGTGTACAGCGGATCGCCCTCGAAGTCGAAGAACAGGTCGCCGTGGTCGGGGCGGGGCAGCACGCCGAGGGACTTGGGTGCCACCACCTCGAAGGTGGGGACGGCGTGGGCGGGCGCGTCGTCGGAGGGCACACCGGCGGGGCTGTCGAGCTGCAGCCGCGCTTGGGTGCGCAGCGACGCGAAGGTGTCGGCGCTCATCGAGGGGGGCGCCTCGGATGATCGCGCGAGATCGTCGATCGTCAGGATGCCGCCCGCCCGCAGTCGATCGCGCTGCACCGGCCGCATGCCTGCGACGAGAAGCAGGTCGCGATGAGCGATGACCTCGATCTCGCACGTGGCGCAGCGCCCGCACGCGACGACGTCGAGGTCGCCACGCGCGTCGCCCCACGCGATCACCGGTCCCGCGACCCGGAGGTCGACCCGGCGGTCGGCGATCAGCGAGCGCAACCGCGAGCGACGTAGACCGAAGACGGGCAGGAGATCGTCGACGCGATGCGTGCTCGTCGTTCCGTCACCCAGGAGAAGCTGGACCTCGCCCGACCGCGGCACGCCGAGTCGGTCGAGCTGGTCGACGTAGGCCGCCAGCTGCATGAGCGCGGTGACGCGGGCCCGGCGGGCGAGCTTGGTGTCTTGCACGATCCAGGGACGGGACCCATCGATGCGTGCCTCTTTCTCGCGCACGAGGAAGTCGGCGAACCCCACGAACTCGGCAGTGGCGAACGCGGCCTGGTAGACCACCTCGGCCTCGGGGTCGGCGAGCGCCTCGTCGGTCAGGCGCACGGCCTCGGCGAGCGCTGCGGCGTCAGAGGAGCGGGCCGCGGGGATCTCGCGAACGGCGGCGCCGAAGAGCGCGCGGTAGTCGTCGAGCACGCGGAGCTCGTGAGCGGTGCCCAGGCGCGCGGCCCGCTCGAGAGTCGCGTCTTCGGGATCGTCGACTGCGGCGATGCGCCCGATCTTCGCGTCGATGGCGCGCAGCCACGCGAACTCGCACTCGGCCGCGGCCTTGAGGTCGCTGGCGCTCCAGACGATGCGCGCGTCGCGCTCGATGTACCGCATGCCTCCACGCTAACCGGGACCCCCGACATCGCCGGGTGGCCATCCACAGGCCGACCCCGGTTCGCGATCCGACTGCCCGGTGTCGGAGGGGCCTGCCAGACTGGAGGGGTGATCACCGACCTGCCGTTCGAGAGCGTCTACCGGCACGGCTTCGCGCGCGTCGCCGCGTGCACGATTCCCGTCGCGATCGCCGACCCCCTGATCAACGTCGACGCCGTGCTCGAGTCCGCCCGCGCGTGCGACGCGGAGGGCGTCGCGATCGCCGTCTTCCCCGAGCTGTGCCTCACGGGGTACGCGATCGATGATCTCGTCATGCAGGACCCCCTGCTGGACGCGGTCGAGGCCGGCATCGAGCGTCTGGTCGCGGCATCCGTCGATCTTCTTCCCGTGCTGCTCGTGGGGGCTCCGCTCCGGCACGGCAACCGCCTCTACAACTGCGCCGTCGTCGTCCATCGAGGGCGCGTTCTCGGGGTGGCGCCCAAGGCGCACCTGCCGACCTACCGCGAGTTCTACGAGCACCGCTGGTACGCGCGCGGCGACGACCAGGCGGGTCAGCACATCCTCATCGGTGGCGAGACCGTGCCCTTCGGTCCCGACCTGCTGTTCGACGCCGTCGACGTGCCCGGGCTCACGCTGCACGCCGAGGTCTGCGAAGACGTCTGGGTGCCGATCCCCCCGTCATCGGGTGCGGCCCTGGCCGGTGCGACCGTGCTGGCGAACCTGTCGGGCAGTCCGATCACGATCGGGCGCGCCGACGACCGGAACCTGCTCTCGCAGTCGCAGTCGATGCGATGCCTCGCGGCCTACATCTACGCGGCCGCTGGTCAGGGCGAGTCGACGAACGACGTCTCGTGGGACGGCCAGACGATGATCTACGAGGGCGGGCAGCTCCTCGACACGACCGAGCGCTTCCCCGACGGCCCGCGCCGCAGCGTCGCCGATGTCGATCTCGATCGTCTGCGGCAAGACCGGATCCGCCAGGGCACCTTCGACGACAACCGCCGAACGACGGCGCCGTCCTTCCGCACGGTGCCGTTCGAACTCGCCCCGCCGGCGAGCGACATCGGGCTGCGCCGCGCCCTCGACCGCTTCCCCTTCGTCCCCGACGACCCCGCCCGTCTCGCGCAGGACTGCTACGAGGCGTTCAACATCCAGGTGTCGGGGCTGGTTCAGCGCCTCCAGGCGATCGGCAACCCGAAGCCGGTCCTCGGGGTGAGCGGAGGCCTCGACTCCACCCACGCCCTGCTCGTGATCGCGCGCGCCATGGATCGCATGGGCCGTCCGCGCAGCGACATCCTCACGTACACCCTGCCCGGCTTCGCCACGAGCGAGAGAACGAAGCGCAACGCGATTGCTCTGGCCGAAGCCGTCGGCGCGTCGATCGAGGAGATCGACATCCGGCCCGCGGCATCCGAGATGCTCGTCCGCATGGGTCACCCCTTCGCGGCGGGCGAGCCGGTGCACGACGTGACGTTCGAGAACGTGCAGGCGGGGCTGCGCACCGACTATCTCTTCCGCCTCGCGAACAAGAACGGCGGCATCGTCGTCGGCACGGGCGATCTGTCCGAGATCGCGCTCGGATGGTCGACCTACGGCGTGGGCGACCAGATGAGCCACTATTCGGTGAACCCCGGCGTGCCGAAGACGCTCATCCAGCACGTCATCCGTTGGGTGATCGCCTCGGACGAGCTCAGCGCCGACACCGTCGAGGTGCTGCAGGCGGTGCTCGACACCGAGATCAGCCCCGAGCTCGTGCCCGCCGGCCAAGACGGGCGTATGCAGTCCACCGAGGACCGCATCGGCCCCTACAACCTGCACGATTTCACGCTCTATCACGTGCTGCGGTTCGGCTTCCGCCCGTCCAAGATCGCCTTCCTCGCCGCGCACGCCTGGTCGGATCCGGATGCCGGGGCCTGGCCGCCGGGTTACCCCGAGGATGAAAGACCCTCGTACGACCTCGTCACCGTGGCAAGGTGGCTCGAGGTCTTCCTGCAGCGGTTCTTCGGGTTCGCGCAGTTCAAGCGCACGGCCATCCCCAACGGACCGAAGGTGTCGCCGGCGGGCTCACTGTCACCGCGCGGAGATTGGCGCGCGCCATCGGACGGAAACGCTCGCGTTTGGTTGGCCGACCTGCACGCGGCCGTCCCGGAGGCGTTCGGCGAGGCGACACACAGCTGACGCGGCCGCCCGGCACGCGGGGTTCCGCGCACTCACCAGCCCATCGACCCCGGCACACCCTTGAAGGGACCGGCGAGGTCGCTCGTGACCCAGCCCCCGTAGAAGCCGCCCGGCTGTGGCTCGACGGTCTCGCCGCCCAGGATCACGCGATCCATCGGGCCGGCGTACACCGCCACACGGTCGGCAAGCACCTCGTAACCCGGCATGGGGCTCGGATAGTTCCAGGCCGCACGCGGGGCCACCGCTCCCCCGCCGCCGTGGACGTCGAAGTAGCGGGCGCCACCCTTGAACTCGCAGAACGACGCCCCCTCACCGAGGGTCAGCGCGTCGCCGAACGCGGTGATCGGCAGGTAGTACACCGGCGGGTGACTCGTCTCGAGCACGCGGACGACGTCGTCGGTGTCGGCGATGCGGACACCGCCGAAGTCGATCTGCGCCCTTTTCCGGACGCGCTCGACGCGGGGAGGCCGCGGATAGCCCCAGACGGACTCCTGGCCGGGGCGGACGGGGTCGGGATCGGGGCGTGCCATGCGCTTACGCTACGCCGCGCAGAACGTCCTCGGATCGAGATCTGATCGTGCACTGACTGTCTCAGGAGACACCCAGCTTTTCGCTAGGTTGGAGGGAGGGGGTCGTCGTGAGCGAACAGGAAGTCCGAGAGGGTACGGCGCGATATCGCGTGTACCAGGTGGTCGGCATCGTCGTCGGTGTCCTTTTCATCGCTCTCGGCGTCGTCGCCTTCCTCACGGGCGGGGGGCCCATCATCGCCGCCATCGCCGTCGTCGGAGGTCTCGCCGTGCTCATCGCCTCGATCGTCATGATGGTGCGTTCGTGACCGCGCCCAACGGGCCCAGTGGCGAGAACGCCGACGGCAAGGACCCGAACGGCAAGAAGAAGTACCCCGCCGGAACGGTCGTGATCTGGATCGCCGGAGCCGGCATCGGCCTGTGGTTCTTGATCAGCGGGCTCATCGGCATCCTGTCCGGGGGATCCTGACCCACGCCGACGTCACCACGTCCCAGCGTTCGGGCAAAACTCCCCCGCGCGGAGTGCGGACGAACATGCGACGCGCGCGTCGCGGGAATGCGAGCCGAGACCCGTCGTTGACCCTGAGGTACCACACCACAACGGAAGGGCTCTCATGACGCGCATCGGACGCAGCGACCTCGACATCGTCCCCCTCTCGCTCGGCGGCAACGTCTTCGGATGGACAGCCGACCGCGACACCTCGTTCGCCGTGCTCGACGCCTTCCACGCGGGCGGCGGAAACTTCATCGACACCGCAGACGCCTACAGCGCCTGGGTGCCCGGCAACTCGGGCGGTGAGAGCGAGACTCTCATCGGCGAGTGGCTCGCTTCGCGCAAGCCCGAGAACGTCGTCGTGGCCACGAAGGTCAGCCAGCACCCCGAATTCCGCGGGCTCAGCGCGAAGAACGTCCGCGCCGCCGCGGAAGCGTCGCTGACGCGTCTCGGCGTCGACGCGATCGACCTGTACTACGCGCACTTCGACGACGCCGACACGCCTCTCGAAGAGACCGTCGCGGGCTTCGCCGATCTCGTCTCCGACGGACTCGTGCGATACGTGGCCGTGTCGAACTACACCGCCGAGCGCATCCGCGAGTGGATATCGCTGGCCGAAGCCGGAGGCTTCGACCTCCCCGTCGCCATCCAGCCGCACTACAACCTCGTCCACCGCACCGAGGTGGAGCGCGACATCGTCCCCGTCGCCGAGCAGTACGGCATGTCGCTCGTGCCGTACTACGCCCTCGCGAGCGGCTTCCTCACGGGCAAGTACCGCACTCCGGATGCCGCCGGCGACTCGCCGCGCGCCGAGGGGGCCGCGAAGCTCGCGACGCCCGCGGGCATCGCGCTGATCGACGCCCTCGACGAGATCGGTCAGGCGCACGGCGCCTCGATCGCCACGACCGCTCTCGCGTGGCTGCGCGCTCAGCCCACCGTGGCCGCCCCCATCGCGAGCGCGTCGAAGGTCGAACAGGTCGCCGATCTGCTCGCCAGCACCTCGCTCGAGCTCAGCGCCGACGAGATCGCGCGTCTGTCGCAGGCCTCGGAGGCCGCGCAGAGCTGACTCGTCCCGTGGCCCCGAGTCGCGCTCGGGGCCACGGCGCTCACTCAGCGCCGCGCGTTCTGTGACGAGCGGAGGAGCAGGGGCCGAGGGAGGGCGGATGCCGAGGCTCGATCCTCCGCTCATCCCACGCCCTCCGCTCGCCCCGAGGCGTTCCGTGCCCGAGCGCCCGGGACGTGCGGGCCCGCACCATCGGGGACAATGAGAGGGTGAAGCTTCTCGTCGCCGCCCACGCGTCCGAACTCGTCGCCTTCGAGGACGACATCCCCGGTTTCCGGCGTCTGCTGACCGGCGTCGGGAAGATCCCCGCGGCCTACGCGCTCACGCGCGCGCTTTGCGAGGGCGAGTACGACGAGATCGTCGTCGTCGGCACCGCCGGGGCGATCGACGACGAGATCGAGGGCGGAATCTACGACATCGCCGCGGCGATCCAGCACGACGTGAAGGGGCTCGACGGCACGTTCGGCGAGCACGTGTCGCTGCCGACCCGGGTCGACACCGGCCACGAGGGGCGGATCATCGCCACCGGCGACCACTTCGTCGACGACCCCGACGCGGTTCGGCTGATCCGAGGCCTCGGCGCCGGTCTCGTCGACATGGAGACGTACGCGCTCATCTGGGTCGCCCAGCAGTTCGACGTGCCGATCAGCATCCTGCGCGCCGTCTCCGACCGCGCGCAGGACGGAGCGACCGAACTGTGGGACGTCGTCGTTGAGCGGTGCAGCCACGAGCTGCGCGCGGAGTTCCGCGAGCGCTACGGGGTCTGAGAGCCCGAGCGCGCCCGACCCGCGAGGTCAGCGACGCCCACGAGGAGGGCGAGCGCGAGGAAGATCCCGACGGTGATCATGCCCGACGCGTAGGCGTCGTGGTACACCACGACGGTGTCGACATCGGCCTGCTCGCGGTAGATCGTGGCGTAGAAGAGCGCGAGGGCGATGGCCGTGCCCACCGCCGTGCCGATGCGCTGGCCGAGCTGCCCGACCGACCCCGCCACCCCGCCGCTCGACACCGGGATGTCGGCCAGCATGAGCGTCTGGTTGGGCGAGATCACGAGACCGCCCGCAAAGCCGCCGACCACCATGACTCCCGCCATCGCCCACGGGGTCCACTCGGGCGGGGTGAACAGCGCAACCAGGACGAGACCACCGGCGGTGGCGACCATGCCGACGATCCCCCAGACGACGAGCGGGCGGCCGAGGCGCGTGACGAGGTTGCCGCCGATCCACGAGCTCCACGCCGACGCGACGGCAAAGCCGATCGTGACCATGCCGGCGAACACGGGTTCGAGTCCGAGCCCGCCCTGCAGGAAGAGCGTGCCCAGCAGGAACATCGCCGGAATGGCCGAGAAGTACGCGGTCGAGATGAGCACGCCGTTGCGGTACGACGACAGCGAGAAGATCGAGAACGGCATGAGCGGCGTGCGTCCGAGGTCGGCGTAGCGGCGCTCCCAGAACACGAAGATCGCGGCGAAGACGACGGATGCCACGAGGAACCACCACCGGCGGGGATCGTCGTCGGGCGAGCCCGTGGTGAACAGGAAGGGCCACATCAGCGCGAGGATCGTGAGCGCGAAGAGAAGCACGCCCACGGGGTCGAGGTCGAGCCGACGGCGCGACTTGGTCCGGGTGTTCGGCAGGAGCCACGCGGCAAGAACGATGACGATCGCGACAAGGGGGATGTTGATCCAGAAGATCAATCGCCATCCGTCGGTATCGCCGCCGAGAGCGATCAGCAGCCCTCCGAGGGTGGGCCCGAACGCGGTGGCGATGCCCACGGTCGCACCGAAGAGCCCGAACGCCCGACCGCGCTCCTTGCCCTGAAAGAGCTGCTGCACGAGACCCAGCACCTGGGGCATCTGGATGCCGGCCGCCACGCCCTGCAGGAGGCGTGCCACGAGCAGCACGGTGGTGTTGGGGGCGAGCGCGCAGACGAGGCTCGTGACGAGGAAGAGCGACAGCCCGACGAGGAACAGCACGCGCCGGGAGCGCAGATCACCCAGACGCCCCGCCGGCACGAGCACGAGGCCGAACGTGAGGATGTAACCCGACACGACGAGCTGCAGCTCGGTGGGTCCCGCGTTCAAGGCGGACTCGATGGACGGGAGAGCGACGTTGACCTTCGTGAGGTCGAGGATGGTGAGCGCGGCGACCGAGACCGCGACCCAGTAGGCGCGCCACCGGTGCTTCGGAGACAGCACGATGTCGCGTGTGGGGGGATGAGCGGCGTTCGACGAGGGTGCGTGATCAGGCATCGAGGCCGACGCTACTCCTGACGTCGGACACCGCGGGTGGGCTTGCGCGAAACGGGCGGCACGGAGACCGGGATCGCGACGCGCGCCGGGTTGCGTGGCGGGCTCGCGTCGAGGGTAAACCGCACGAAGAGCGACGATGCGCCGCCGGCGGGGCTCTCTCGGTGTGTCGGCGTCAGTCGACGTCGCGGCGAGCGAACACAGCGCGCAGGACGAAGAAGACGATGACGGCCACCACCGCGACAGCGACGACGCGGAACACGAAGGTGATGAGCGAGAACACGACGTTCACGATGATCCACGCGATGATGACGGCAGCGACGACACCGAGGACGGTCCACAGGGTGCTCTTACGCATGTCTCCAGCCTAGGCGGACGACGAGGGAGACGCTCTCACGCGATCTGCAGCGCGGAATCCTGCGTGATCACGCTCGGCCCCCTCGGTGTGGCGACGACGCGCAGCTGCGCCGGCAGTTGGTCTTTCATCGACGCCACGTGACTGATGACGCCGACCGTCCGCCCGCCCTGGCGGAGCTCGTCAAGGGTGCGCATCGCGAGGTCGAGAGTCTCGTCGTCGAGCGATCCGAACCCCTCGTCGATGAACAGCGTGTCGAGTCGGATGCCGCCCGCTCGCGCCGTCACGACCTCGGCGAGGCCGAGGGCCAGGGAGAGCGACGTGAGGAACGTCTCTCCCCCGGAGAGCGACTGCGGGGGTCGGCACTGGCCGGTGAACGCGTCCATCACCTCGAGACCGAGACCGCTGGCAGCTCCTCGAGCCGCGAGCGCGTCGGTGTGCTGAAGGCGGTAGCGCCCGGACGACATCTGCTCGAGGCGGAGGTTCGCGGCCACCACGATCTCTTCGAGCTCGGCGGCGAGCACGAACGTCTCGAGCGTCATCCGCCGGGTGTTGGGCGCGCGCCCCGCGAGGGTGTCGGCGAGACGCGCGACGACAGCGTGTTCGTCGGCCAGCGTCGCGACCGCCGAGTGCCCCGCGTCGGCGCGGTGGGCGAGACCGCGCAGGCGGTCGGCGAGTGCCAGAGCCGAGGCGTGTGCGGCGGCGGCCCGCTGCACGTCTTCGCGGGCGGCGGCGACCGCCGCGCTGAGCGGGGCGATGTCGACGGGTTCGTCAGCGGCGTCGACGAGGAGCAGCTCCAGGTCGAGCAGCCGCTGGCGGGCGGACGCGACGGCGGCATCGTGCGCGGCGATCGTCTCGTCGAGTCGGCGCCGTTCCGGAGCCGGACGGAGGGCGGCCATGACGGCGTCGACGGTGTCGAACGGACTTTCGGCCACGAGGCGGCGCAGAGCCTCGGCGGCCTCCCGATGGGCCGCTGTCGCGGTCGCGACCTCGGCGCGGACGGTCGTCAGCGCTCGCACGGCGGTGCGGCGAGCGGTCAGGTCGGCCTGACGCGCCACGACCGTGGGGAACGCGCCGCGCGCGGCCTCGACCTCATCGCGGAGCGAGTCGGCCCTCTGGATCGCCAGAGCCGCCTCTTGACGAACGGCAGCGAGGTCGGCGGCGAGCTTGTCGAGGCGGCCGGCGATCGCGGCATCGAGATCGGTCGCACGGGTCCGCTCGGCTTGCACGCGCGCGTACTCGGCTTCGTCGGACCGCGCCGTGATGAGCGCCTGCTCCGCGTCCTCGAGGCGGGAGGACAGGGCTTCCACGCTCTCTCCACCGGCCCGAGCCGCGGCCAGGGCATAGTCGTCCCGGGCGATCCGGGCCGCGTCGGACGCGAGACGGTCTTCTTCGATCGCGGTGTTCTTGCGCGTCTCTGCCGCGGCCAGCTGCTCGTCGGTGACCGGGACGTCGTCGCCGGTCGCGGGGTGCGGGTGCTCGCGCGAACCGCACACCGCGCACGGCTCTCCGTCGACCAGCTCGTGGGCGAGCTCGGCGGCGGCGCCGGCGAGGCGGCGGCGTAACAGCGCCGTCCACGTGTCCGTCGCGTTACGCATGTCCTCCCCGCGCACCAACGCCGCCATGTCGGCCTGCTCCCGATGAGCGAGCAGTCGTTCGGCTTCTCGCGCCGCGTCGAGGCGAGACCGCGTCTCGGCGCACCGCGACTCCGCGGCCTCGCGATGAGCTGTCGCCCCCGCCAGCTCGGCGAGCCGATCGTCGAGCGCCTTCAGGAGCCCCGGAACGTCGGCGCGCCCCTCCACGAGGGTGTCCCGCTCGGTCTCGAGGCTCGCGATCCGGGTCGCGGCGCGGACCCGATCGCCGTCGGCCTCGGCCAGGGCGGTCTCGGCGGCGAGTGCCGCCTCCCCGCGGGCCAGCAACCCTGTGAGCTCGTCATCGCGACGCGTGAGGGCATCCGCATCGAGGCCCGACTCTTCACCGACGGCCTCCGCCCGAGCGACCGCCGTCGCGAGACGTTCTTCTGCCGCCGCGAGGTCAGCCGTCGTCCGCTTCTCGGCGTCGAGGGCTGCGCGCAGGGCTTCGGCCTCGCCGGCGGCCTCCGCCTCGGCACGAGCCGCGGCGACGCGCTCCGTCTCGGCCTCGAGCGCCGCGAGCTGCTCGCGGACCCGAAGTCGGTCGAGCTGGCGATCGCGCAGGGTGCGCGCCTCGCGCTCGGCCGCGAGAGCACTGTCGAGCAGCAGGTCGGCGGCATCGCGCTCACGCTCACGCGTCTCGACGCGGTAGTCGGCTCGTTCGACGGCCCGGACGACGTGCGCCAAGCGCTCGCTCACCGAAGGCGGCCCAACGGGCGGCGGCGGGGCGGGCGGGTGAGCGAGGGCCTCCGGAATCGTCGCCTCGCTCCCACCGGGCTCCTCACCCGCTCGCTCGTCGCCCGCCGAGAGCGGACCCGGCGACACCGCGAGATCGGCCTCGAGCTCGCCCGCGAGGCGCTCCGCCTCGTCGAGAAGGGTCGAGACCTCGACCCCCTCGGCGGCGAGGCGCTCCTGAGAGCGCTTGCGCCTCTCGTCGAGCTGCGCGGCGTAGTCCTCGAAGGACCGCGTTCCGAAGAGGGTGCGCAGCAGGCTGAGCCGTTCGTCGTTCTTGGCGAGGAGGAACCGCGCGAAGCGGTTCTGCGCCAGGAGGATCACCTGCAGGAACTGCTGCTGGCTGAGGCCGAGGATCTCGTCGAGCCGAGTGCCGACATCGACCGGACGCGCGGCGACCCCCTCCCATCCCTCGGTGGTGCGTACCTCGAGCAGTGCGCGGTGCGGCTCTTTCGTCGTGCCACCGCCCCGACGCTTGGGCCGCTCGAACTCCGGCGACCGCGTCACCCGCCAGCGCTCGCCCTCGGCGCTGAACTCCAGCGTCACTCGGGTGGGGTCGTCGGGCGTGCAATGGTCGCTGCGCAAGCGGCGCTCGGCGCCGTCGTAGCGCGGCACACCGCCGTACAGCGCGTAACAGACACCGTCGAGCACACTCGACTTCCCGGCACCGGTGCGCCCGGTGATGAGGAAGATGCCGTCGTCGGCGAAGGCGTCGAAGTCGACGACTTGCGTGTCGAGGAAGGGGCCGAACCCCTCGAGCTCGAGGCGGTGAAGCTTCATGACCGGGCCTCCGACAGCGCGCGCGCGTCGAGAACCTCGCGGATGAGCTCACGCTCCGCCTCGGACGCGCCCTCGCCCTCGCGGACGTGGACGAGGAACGCGTCGATGACCTCGGCGTCGTCACGCGCTGCGCGCACCCGCTGGGCGTACCCGATCCCCTCGTCGGGCCGCGTCGCCGCCGGCGCATGGACCACGGTGGCGCACCAGGGGAACCGTGCCTGCAAGCGCCGCATCGGGTCGGGCTGCGGTGTGCTGTCGGTGTATTCGGCGCGCACCCAGTGCTCGTCGTTCCCGTCGAAGGCGGGATCGGTCAGCAGGTCGTCGAGCGGCCCGCGGAGCGTCACCAGCGGGCGCGGCACGGGCAGGCCGATCCAGCTCACGGACGAGAGTCCCTCGGCGTCGAGCTCGACGAGCCACGACCCCCGCGGCTTCCCCGCTTCGCCGAAGCTGTAGTGCAGCGGCGCGCCCGCGTAGCGCACGTGATCGGAGAGCTGCTGACGGCCGTGGATGTGGCCGAGGGCGACGTAGTCGGGCCCGTCGAACGCGGGGAGCGGAACGACGTCGAGCCCGCCCTGACGGATCTCTCGCTCGACCCCCGGCGTGGATTCGACGCCCGCGGCGAAGCAGTGTGCCGCGACCACCGATCGCCCGCCCCGCTCGGCGAGATCGGCACGCACGAGGTCGAGGGCGTGCTGCATCGTCTGGGCCTGGCTTCGCAGCTCGACCCCCTCCCACGCGTGGCGCACGATCGCCGGTTCGAGATACGGGATGCCGTAGACGTGGACGGGACCGTGCTCGTCGTGCACCGTCACCGGAACGCCGACCGAGAGCGGGTCGGTCACGACCGAGATCTCGGGACGCAGGAGAGCGGACTGGAACCCCAGCCGAGCCGCGGAATCGTGGTTGCCGCTGGTGACCACGACGCGGGCACCGGCATCGGCGAGCGCCCCGAGCGTGCGCGAGAGCAGCGGATAGCAGGCCGCGGCGGGTGTGGCGGAGTCGAAGACGTCGCCTGCGACGATGACGAGGTCGACCTCGTGCTCGCGCACCTGCGCGACGAGGGCGTCGAGCACGCCGGAGAGCGCATCGAGAGTCGAATGCCCGTGGAAGGAGCGCCCGATGTGCCAGTCGGAGGTGTGCAGGATCCGCATGCAGACACGGTACGTCGACCCTCCGACATCGGCTCGCAGCAAACGCCCCGACCGCGGAATCACGGGGCCGACGGCCTTTCGTCCGCATGCGACGACGCCCCGGCCGCGTGAATCGGCCGGGGCGTCGTCGGGGGGAGGTTCAGGAGGCGTTGACCTCAGCCGCAAGGGCGCGGATGCGGTCGTCGCCGAGTTCGAGTCCGATCTGTGCGAAGCGCTGACGCAGCACCTCGGCGACGCGCTCGTCGCTCTTGCCGCCGACGTCGGCACGGGTCTGTACGACGACTCCGGCGATGCGGGCCTCGTCGTCGGTCTCGTGCGTGTCCATGATCGGCTCCGACTGCTCGTCGGGGCGCGCCGCGCGCTTGCCCTCGTCGTGCAGGGCTCCGCCGACCGAATCGGCGGGCGACGCGCCGCCGTCGGGGCCGGTGGAAGGTTCCGGGGCTCGGGTCTCGTCCGACATGTCAGTCCTCCGTGCTCATATCGGGGTCGATGCCCTGGCTGGCGGCATCCCCCTCGATGGGGTCTGAAGGAGCGGCGTCGTTCAGGCGCGACGACCCCTTCGCGTTCTCGTTCTGCTCTACGGTCTCGCCGTCGGCGACGGCGCCGCTCTCCCACCCGCCGGGCGGGTCGGCGTTGATGACACCTTCGGGCAGGTCGCGGTCGTCGGTCATGACTTCCCCTTTCGACGCCTCCAGCATCCCGGCATCGCGCGTCACGCGGGCAGGGGTTGACGCCCGCCGGGGCACTGCGTAGTCAGGTGCGCTGCTTCAGGATGCCGGCACGCTCGGGGTGGGCTTCGAACCACTCCCCCACGTACCAGCAGACGGGAAGGATCTCGCGGTCGCCCATCGCCTCGATGGCATCGACAGCCCGTTCGGTGATGACGGCGGCGTAGCCGTGTCCGCGGAAGGTCGGGATGGTGAACGCCCGGGTGAGGGCAATGGTGCGACCGTCGTCGCGGTAGTCGAGAACGGAGACCAGATCGTCGCCCCGATGCAGGGTGAAACGGGACGCGGCCTTGTCGTCGGCGAAAAGCAGGTCAGCCATGACGAGAGGCTACGCCGCCCACGGGGAGCGGGCGTCGTTGGCGCAGAATGCACGGTCCGCTCTTACCTTCACCCCGCACGACTGAGCAGAATGCGCGGGTCTCGACATCGGGGGCGATTTGACGTCGCCGGACTTCTTGCGTCATAATCCCCCCATGACTGTCAATGCGCGTTCTCTGTCCGCCCGGGAGGCGAACGGGACTGCCGGCATGATGATGCCCGGCCGCGTTGTCATGTGTTGTCGAATGTGCCGCTAACAGCGACCCTCGCTCCGACGATCTCGAGCTTCTGAACGCCGACATCGTCCACCGGTCGTCTGCGTCGCGCGTCGATCACGCGTGTCCGGACACCGCGCACCGGCCTCTCGGCTCTCACCTCCCGTAGAACCCCGCCTCGTGACGACGCCCGGGTTCACACACCCAAGGACTTCATCCTCATGTCGATCTCCGCTGTTCTCGACCGCCCCGCCACCTCCGTCATCCACCCCGCCGCCGCGAACCCCGCCGCGAACCCCGCCGCGCGTCCCGCCGTCGCACCGGCCCCGGCTGCCGCGGCGCCCGCCCCCGCAGCCGCCCCCGCCGCCCCGGCCGCCCGCCCCGCGCTCCCCGCGGGTTCCGCCCCGCGCGGTTTCGCCCTCTACGTCGGCATCGACGAGGCGAAAGCCGCGGCCGCCGGAGTGAGCCTCGGCACGCTCGTCGAGGCACTGCGCCGCACGTTGGGCGAGCTCGCCCCCGCCGCCGAGACGTACGCCACGGTCGCCCTCGCCCCGACCGGAGCCGGTGGCCGCGACGTCGACGTGGTGCGCCTCGCCCTGCACGAGCCGTCCGCTGTCGCCCGCACCAAGGACGAGCCCGCCGAAGAGGACCGTGCGCCCGGCGGCGTGGTCGTCGACATCTCGCGCAAGCGCGTGCTCATCGACGGTGAGTCGGCCGCGTTCACCTTCAAGGAGTTCGAGCTCCTGCAGTACCTCGTGCTGCGCGAGGGTCGCACGATCGAACGCGCCGAGCTCGTGGCATCCCTCTGGGAGGGCTCGACCGACGACGACGCCCCCGGCGAGCGCACCATCGACGTGCACGTGCGCCGACTGCGCGCCAAGCTCGGCGCGTACGAAGACATCGTGCGCACGGTGCGCGGCGTGGGGTACCGCTTCGACCGTCACGCCGACGTCTCGATCCGCTACGGTCACGGCACCCCCTCGCCCGACCGCTTCTGATCGATCACCCCGCACCTCACGCGTTCCAGCGGGCGCGAAAAAGCCCCGGATGCCGCGATGTCGGCGGGGCGACGTAGGGTGTCGGCATGAGATCGACCGGGGTGCGCACGCGGCAGACGCCGCGCGAGCTTCCGGTCCCGGCCGATCGCCCGATCGAGGGCGAGTACCGTCCCGCGCAGCCCGTCGACATCGGTCGCGCCGTCGCCGCCCAACGGCACGGCCGCAACGACCCGACCTACTTCTCGTCGATGCCGCTGCGCGACGGCGGCGTCGTCTGGCGCGTCAGCCGCACCCCGCTCGGCGTCGCGACACTCGCCCTGCGCCAGAGCATCGGGGGCGCGGTGCGCGCGGCGGCGTGGGGCCCCGGTGCCGAATGGGCGCTCGACCAGCTGCCGGCGCTCTGCGGCAAGCTCGACGATCCCGACGGATTCGATGCCTCGCGGCATCCCTCGGTCGCTGAGTGGCACCGGCGGCACCCCGACCTCCGCATCGGACGCACCGATCTCGTCTTCGACGCGCTGGTCAGCGCCATCATGGAGCAGAAGGTCACGAGCCTCCAGGCGTTCTCGGCCTGGCGCAGCATCGTCACCTGGTACGGCGAACGCGCCCCCGGTCCCACCCCGCGGCCGCTGTTCGCCCCGCCCGACATCGACGGGTGGCGTCACGTCCCGTCGTGGGCGTGGCATCGCGCGGGGCTCGAGCCTCCGCAGTCCCGCACGATCGTCGAGACGGCGCGACGCGGCGAGTCCGTCGTGCGCGCGGCGAGCGCCGCCACCGACGGCGAAGCGCGCGACCGCGTGTTCATCAGCCTTCGCGGGGTCGGCATCTGGACCAGTGCCGAAACCCGCATCCGCGCGTTCGGAGACCCGGATGCCGTCAGCGTGGGCGACTACCACCTCGCGCACCAGGTGGGATACGCCCTCACCGGCCACCGCACCGACGACGACGGCATGCTCGAGCTCCTCGAGCCCTTCGCGGGACACCGCCAGCGCGTGATCCGGCTCATCTACCTCGGCTCGGCACTCGAACCGCGCCGCGGCCCGCGACTGCACCCCGAGGACCATCGCGACCGCTGACCGCTTCGGCCTCCGTATCGCCGGGAGAAGCGAGCGCGTGCCCCACCGACATCGGCGAGGTAAGGGCGGGCCCGGGCGATGCGAACCGAGGACCCGGCGACGTCAGTGACCCCGCGGCGCCCGCCAATACCCGGTGAACGAGATCGCACGCTTGTCGACGCCGACGCGCACCCACTGCCGGCGCATCGCGGCCACGAGCGACTGCTCCCCCGCCACCCACGCGTAGGCGGGTGTTTCCGCAGCCGCCGCGATCGCCTCGTCGCGAATCGAGGTCCCGGGCGTCGCGCGCGGGTCCGCGCGAACGACCCATCGCACCTCGACACCCGCGGGAGCGACGAGGTCGCGCACGTCCCCTGCATCCGGGACTTCGATCATCGCGGTGCCGGTGGCGTCAGCGGGGAGGGATGCCAGGATGCCGGCCATCGCGGGGAGCGCCGTCTCGTCGCCCACGAGAGCGTAGGGTCCCGTGAGACCGGCGGCCGGGGTGAAGAGGATGCCCTCGTCGAGGATCGCGACCGCGTCACCCGGGCGGCAGGTCTCCGCCCAGGTCGCCGCGGGGCCGGCGGTCCCGTCGGCGGCGGAGCCGTGCAGCACGAAGTCGATGTCGAGCTCCGGGCCGTGCTCACCCGAGGGACGGAACCCCGCGACGGTGTAGTTGCGCAGGACCGGACGCTCTGTCTTGGCGATCGCGAGATATCGGAAGTACGTGAGGGTGTCGAGCCTGCTCGGCAGGCGCGAGAGCGAGCCCTCGGACACGGGGAGGAACAGCCGGAACCACTGGTCCCGCCCCAGCGGTGAGAAGCGCTCGAGATCGTCACCGATCACCGTCACGCGAGCGAACGAGGGCGAGAGGCGTCGCCGCTCCCGCACGCGGAGGGTGAGGAGTTCGCTCTTCTCGGGCTTCTGCCGCGTCTGCGCGGCGTTCGTTCGTGCCATGGTCTTCTTTCGCGTGCGGGTCGGGGTGGAGGGGGCTGCCCCTAGGCTGGGCGCATGACGCAGACGGGAACGGGTTGGCCGCGCGGACGCACGTATTGGGTCCTCGGCAGCGTGGTGCTGTTCATCGTCGGCATCGTGTTCGGCCTGGTGTGGCAGAACGTGTGGCTCGGCCTGATCCTGGCCGCCGCCGTGTCGGTGGGATGGCTCATCGCGTACGAGTCGAGCCGCGGGCGGAACGTCGGCGTGAACGACGAGGACAACGGCATCCAGTTGTGACGATGACGGCTCATCGGTAGTACACCGCCAAGGGGTACGGGCCGTCTCGGCGCACCTCTACCGGCGTGCCGAAGACGTTCTCGAGCGTCGATGAGGTCATGAGGTCGTCCGGCGTGCCGACGTGCGCGACCCTCCCGTCCGACAGCGCGACGATGCGGTCGGCGTAGGCCGCCGCGAAGTTGATGTCGTGCACCACGATGACGATGGTCTTGCCGAGCTCGTCGGCAGCCCGCCGGAGCTGGCCCATCATCGCGACGGCGTGCTTCATGTCGAGGTTGTTCAGCGGCTCGTCAAGGAGGATGTAGTCGGTGTCCTGCGCGAGAACCATAGCGACGTAGGCCCGTTGGCGCTGTCCGCCGGAGAGCTGGTCGAGGTACCGACCCGACAGCTCGGTCAGGTCGAGGAAGGCGATGGCCTCGTCGATCCTCGCGTGGTCGTCGGCGGTGAGACGGCCCTGCGAGTGCGGGAAGCGTCCGAAGCCGACGAGTTCGCGCACGGTGAGGCGGGTGACGAAGTGATTCTCCTGGCGGAGGATCGACACGATCTTCGCGAGCGCCCGACCGGGCGTGGTCGTCACGTCGTGACCGGCGATGGTGACGCGACCGCTCGTCGCCGTCGCCAGACGACCGACGATCGTGAGGAGGGTCGACTTGCCCGCACCGTTCGGGCCGACGAGGGCCGTGACCCCACCGGCGGGGATGTCGAGGGTCACGGGGCCGAGGACGGTGAGGTCGCCGTAGGTCATGGTGACATCGGTGAGCGAGATCACAGGCTGCCCTTTCGAAGCAGATAGACGAGGAAGAACAGGCCGCCGACGAACTCGATGATGATCGAGAGCATCCCGGCGGCGTAGAACACGTGCCGCAGCACGAAGTAGCCGCCGAGCAGGGTCGCCATGCCGAGCAGCACCGCGAACGGCAGCACCACGCGGTGCTGCGCCGAGCCCGCGAGCTGGTACGCGAGGGTCGCGACGATGAAGCCGAAGAACGTCATCGGACCCACCATCGTGGTCGACACCGAGATGAGCACGGCCACGAGCACGAGCATCGCGACGACCTCGCGCCGGTAGGCGAGTCCCAGATTGACGGATGCCTCGCGGCCGAGCGCCAGGACATCCAGTCGGTGTCGCGCGCGCCAGACGAGCACGAGCACCACGGCGACGACCAGGGCACCCCACGGCAGGTAATCGGCATCCGAGTTGGAGAGGTTGCCGAAGAGGCGGGCCGAGAGGATGTCGAAGTCGCTCGGGGTGAGCAGCCGCTGCATGACGGTCGAGAGCGAGCCGAAGCCGACCCCCAGCACCACCCCGACCAACAGCATGATGTGGAGGTTGCCGCGGCGGCCGGCGAACAGCCAGCCGTAGAGCAGCGTGGCGAACCCGACCATGAGCACGCTCTGGACCACGACCTTGAGCAGGCCGTCGGTCGCCGAAAGCGCGGCGCTGCCGAAGAAGAACACGAGCGCGGTCTGCATCACGACGTAGAGCGCGTCGAAGCCCATGATCGACGGGGTCAGGATGCGGTTCGCCGTGGCCGTGTGGAACAGCACCGTCGCCACCGCCTGGCAACAGGCGACGAGGGCGATGGTCGCGACGCTCACGACGCGCAGGTTGACGGCGAGCCAGAAGGCACGTGAGCCGGGTTCGCCCGGCACGTTCCAGGTCAGCACGCCCACGGCCGCGACCACGACGACGAGCGCCAGGATGCCGAAGCGCACGGCGACCCGCGGACGGCCGAGCCGGATCGCCGGGGCGGGGCGGGTCAGCACCTCAGCCACGGGCACGCATCCTCAAGAGCAGGGTGATGAACACCGCCGACCCGACGACCCCGAGGATCATCGACACGGGGACCTCGAACGGCATCCGGATCACCCGTCCGACGATGTCGCACACGATGACGATGGCCACGCCGCCGAGGCATACCCAGGGCAGGTTGGCGCGGGCGTTGTCGCCGCGCCACATCGAGACGAGGTTCGGAACGACCAATCCGAGGAACGGCAGGAAGCCGACGACCACGGTCGTGACGCCCGTGGCGACGGCGACGAGACCGGTGCCGATGAGCATCACGCGCGTGTGATCGAGGCCGACGGAGGTCGCGATGTCGCGACCGAGGCCGGCGACCGTGATGCGGTCGGCGTAGAGGAAGACGAGAAAGACCACGATCGCCGCGATCCAGAGCACCTCGTACCGCCCGCGGACGATCGAGGTGAAGCTGCCCATGAACCACGTCCCGAGCATCTGGAGGGAGTTCGTCGACACGGCGAGGTAGGTCGTGAACGCCGAGACCACCGCGCCGAGCATGATCCCGATGAGCGGCACGACGAGAGAGGACCGCAACGAGATCCGGCGCAGGATGCCGATGAAGATCATGGTCCCGACGAATGCCGCGACGGATGCCACGACCATGCGCACGAGCAGAGGTGCGGCCGGGGCGAGGAGGACCGTGACGAGTAGTCCCAGGGCGGCCCATTCGGAAGTGCCCGTGGTGGACGGCTCGACGAAGCGGTTCTGCGTGAGCAGCTGCATGATCAGGCCCGAGACGGCCATCGCGCAGCCGGCGAGGACGAGCGCGAGCGTACGCGGCACGCGCGAGATGAAGAACATCTCGGCGCCGAAGGAGTCGGCGGCCAGGTCGTAGGCCCCGACGAAGAGCGAGAGCACGACGAGAGCTGCGACCCCGAAGCCCGCAGCGGGCAGCGCGACCCGAGGTGGGAGGACGGTCTGTCTCATGGCATCCCTCTCTGGCCTCCTCGCTCGAGCGTGAGGGGTCACTTTCTGTCGCCCGGGGCGAACCCAGGCGACACTTTTTGACCCCTCACGCGCGCGCGGCGGAGGCCGGGATCAGGAGGCGAACGCCTCGGCGGCCGAACGGTAGAGCTTCGTGTAGGCCTGGATTCCCTCGTCGAGGTAGAAGCTGCCGTCGAGGTAGACGATCTGCCCCTTCTGCACCGCGGGGACGTTCTTCAGCGCCTCGGCGTTCTCGACGAGCTCCTGCGCCGAGACGTAGCCGTCCTCGCCGAACATCGCGTCACGGTCGAGGACGAACAGCCACTCCGGGTTCGCGGCGGCGATCGCCTCGACGCTGATGTCGTCTCCGTGCGACGCGTCCTCGGCGGCGCGGTCGAGAGCGGGAGTCAGGCCCAGCGTCGGGAAGAGGTGGCCGACACCGCGGCCCTCTCCGGGAGCGGCGTAAGAGATCTTCCCTCCGGAGGTGATCAGCCCCATCACCGTCTGCGACGGGTCGTATGCGGCCTTCGCGTCGGCGATCGCGGCATCCAGGTCGGCGTTCAGCTTCGCCGCCTCGTCGTTCTTGTCGAAGACCTGGCCGAGGATGGCGGTCTGGCGCTTGAGCTCGGACGTGTGCTCCTCGCCGTCGCGCGGGCTCGTCTCGATCGTCGCGGGCTGGATCTCTTTCAGCTGGTCGTAGATCTCGCGGAAGCGGTATCCGCCGACGATCAGGTCGGGCTCGGAGGCGAGGATGTTCTCGATGTTCGGCTCGCGGTGCAGGCCCGCGTCGAGCACCTCATCGCCGCCCGAGAGCGAGGGCCAGAGGTCGTACATGAGCGGCTTGGGGGCCGCGACGAGCTTCACGCCCCACTCGCTGAGCGTCTCGAACGTCGTGTTGTCGAGCGCGACGACCCGCTCGGGGGCCACGGGAACCTCGATCGAGCCGTGGTTGTCTTCGACCGTGACGGTGGTCGCGGCGGCCTGCTCGGCAGGAGCGGCCGCTCCCGAGGCGCAGCCGGTGAGGGCCAGAACCGCCGCGACGGACGCGGCGGCGAGGGGACGAATCAGACGGGTACTCATGCGGGATCTCTCCAGTGCTGTATGTGCGATGAGGACCGGCCACACTCCGGGGCCGGTCGCGAAGTTAGGTTAGCCTTAGCTTTGTGAAGATGTCGAACCCGGGCCTCGGAGCCCGCCTCGAACCCCGCCGTCACGAGCTGGTCTTCCGCTCGGCGAAGCTCGCCGCCCGAACCTTCCTGACACCGTCGTACGTCCGGCTGCGGCTCGAGGGAGCCGACCTCCGGGGTTTCGACTCGCCCGGCGCCGACGATCACATCCGCGTGTTCTTCCCGTCAGAACCGGCGGACGACGTTCGGTCCGCACCGAGCCGCGAGTACACCCCGGTGAGCTGGGATGCCGAGAGCGGCTGGCTCGACATCGACGTCGCTCTGCACGGTGACGGGGTCGGCAGTCGCTGGGCCGAGACGGCTCCCCTCGGCGCACCCGTCGGCGTCGGAGGGCCGCGCGGCTCGATGGTGCTCGTCGGGCGCCCGGACGCGTGGCTCCTCGCGGGCGACGAGACAGCGGTTCCCGCGATCCGCCGATTCGCCGCGGCGATGGACGACGACGCCGTCGGTCGCATCGCGATCGAGGTTCCGGATGCCGCCCACGACCTCCCCGTCGCCGCTCCCCCGGGCGTGCAAGTGATTCAGGTGCATCGGGGCGACCGACCGGCCGGCGAGGAACTCGCGGACTGGCTCGACGCGCTCGACGTCGAGGAGCAGCCGGAGGGATGCGTTTTCGGCTTCGTCGCCGCGGAACAGTCGATCGTCCGCGCCGGACGAGCTCTGCTGCTCGATCGGTGGTCGAGCGACCCCGCCGCCACCGTGGTCAAGGGGTATTGGAAGCGCGGGACAACGGAATACCACGCTCCGCACTGAACGTGTCCGACGCCGGCGGTCAGAGCACGGGGCCCGGCCAGGCGTTGCGCACGAGTGTCCGCGCTCTACTCGCGCTCGACGCCGGCCGCGAACGCGAGTACGCGTGCCCGCAGGAACGGGGTCGCGTACACCGACGACGCGCCGGGAGCGGGAGCTGCCGTGGCCGTCGCCGTCGCGTCGCTGAGGGCTCCGCGGACGAGGGGCACCTCGGCCCCCGCGTCGGCGAGCGCGTCGACCGCGCGCACCGCGTACTCGTCGCCGACGGCGATGCGCTGCTGGACCGCCGCCGTCGGGTCGACGCCCTCGGGAACGCGCACCGCCTGCTGCGTGGCGAGCGGCGGAACGGTGCGGCTGAAAGCGGTCGCGGCGAGCGCGAGACCGAGCCACGCGTCGTCGTCGGCGATCGACTCGAGGTCGTCGCGGGCGGCGTCGAAGGCAGCGAGCCGCACGGCCGGCAGGTCGCCCGCGCTGACGGGTGCGTCGCCCGCGCGCGACTCGTACGCGTCGGTGGCGGCGATCGCCGCCCGCCGCAACAGCGAGCCGAGGCCGTCGAGGTCGGCGTCGCGCGAGATCGACCCCGCCCCGGTGCCGAGCGCATCGCGCAGCGCGGCGCTCTCTTGCGCACGGGCGAGCGCCGAAGCCGCGAGCGCCGCGGCGGTCGGCGCCGCTTCTCCTCCCGCGTCGAGGGCGGCCTCCGCGTAGGCGGCGAGCGCGTAGGCATCGGCGGCCGCTCCGACGACCTCGAGCGAGAGATCGGCGGCGTCGAGCGTTTCGGGAGGACTCTGCGACGCCTGGGCCAGCAGGTCTTCCGCCGCCGCGCGCGTGGCACCGACCGACGCCGCGTCGACCTCCGGTGTCCCGGCGACCGCGGCGACGTCAGCCGCGGCCGCGGCGGCAGCGAATGCTCCGCCGTCGTCGCCGGCATCGCGCAGTGTCCGGGCGCGATCCGCGGCGGCGCGGGAGCGCTCGACGAGGGACGCGTCGGTCGCCGTCTCGAGCGACGTTTCCGTACGGGCCAGGGCACTGTCGATGGCGATGTCGAACGCATCGTCGCCGGGCTCGGCCGGCCCCTCGGTCGCGGTCGGCAGCGGGGTCGGTGAGGCGGCGGGCGTGGGGAACGCCGACTCGGGCAGGTCTTCGCCCGTCATGATCGCGTACGCACTGGCCAGGTCGGCGACCTCGGTGATGGTCATCCCTCCGGTCGCCGCGACCTGATCGAGGTCGACCGATCGACCGTCGGCATCCGCGGCGATCCGTTGTCCAGCCGGCACGAGGATCGTGTCGATGCCGCCCGCCTCGATCGCCGCCGCCACCTGCTCAGGCAGGCCCGCAACGGGGCTCACGGTTCCGAACGGCGTCACCCCTCCCGCGAGGGCGACGCCGGGCTGGATCTCGCTGCCGTAGTAGAGCGCGAGCACGCCGACCGCGGTCACGGCTCCGGCGGCGGGAGTGTTGATGCGGGCGTCGAAGCCGAAGGTGTACGCCGTGTCGGGACGCGCCCCGGTGAGGAGCGTGGCCGCCGTGACGGCGGTCCAGGTCGCGGACTGCGTGACCGGGGCGACACCGCTGACGTCGTTCTCGGTGATGTCAATGCTGAGGTCGCCGCCGTCGGCCGCTTCGGCGGTGATCCGTTGGGTCGCCACACCTCCCTTGCCGCCGCTGACGTAGAGCACCGGGACGGTGAGCTCACTGCCTTCGAAGTGCCCGTCGGGCTTGCCGCCGAAACCGAGCGAGAACCCGAGGTCGCACCCGGCGAGCACGAGCGTGCACGCGAGGGCCAGGGCCGTCACCGCCGCCGCGCGGGCTCTCACGCGTCGGCCTCGCCGACGTAGAGCGCGCAGGTGGTGTCGTAGTAGTCGGCCGTCTCACCCGCCGGGCGCAGCCCGATGCGCTGCGCGACGGCGCCGGATGCCGTGTTCACCGGATTCGTGACCGCCACGATCGTGCGGATGCCGTTCTCGTGGGCGAGCGCGAGGACCGCGGCCGCGGCCTCGGTGGCGTACCCGGACCCCCACGCGTCGGGGTGGAAGTGCCAGCCGATCTCGATGTCTTCGGGCCGCCCGTCGCCCGCACCCGCCGACCAGGGGATGCGCTTCAATAGCACTGATCCGAGCCGGCGGCCGTCGCGCGTCTCGACGGCTCGGACTCCGAGGATGCCGTCGGCCAGGCTCGTCCAGCGGTCGAGGGTCGCGTCGACCTCGGCCGGATCGGTCATCGCCCGGCCGTCGCCGAGGTACTGACGGACTTCCGCTCGCCGGTACATGTCGAAGAGGAACGCCCGGTCATCGTCGGACCGGGTCCATTCGCGCAGCACGAGGCGCTCGGTGTCGAGGCGCGTGCGCCGCATGGGCACGTGCGGGATGCCGTCCTCGGCGAAGGGCGCCCCCGACACGACGAAGCCGAATCGTCCGTACCACGACGCCAGGTGAGCCTGCGCGTCGAGAAGGATCGGGACGCCGGGGGCCTCGGCATCCAGAATATCGACGGCCTCGCGCATGAGGTCGGCAGCGAGGCCACGGCCACGGGCTGCGGCAGCGGTGGCGACGCGGCCGATGCGCGTGTTCGTCGGCTCGCGCAGGAGGCGGAGGGTCGCGAGCACCTCGTCGCCCTCGCTGGCCCACATCAGCTCGGCACCCGGCTCGATGTCACGGCCGTCGATCTCGGGGTAGGCCGCTTCTTGCTCGACGACGAACACCGTCACGCGCAGCCAGAGGAGGCGATACAGAGTGCGGGGGTCGATCTCAGCGACGGGCGCCCGGTGCAGGGTGACGGCCATCCTTCGACCGTACCCCGGGGTGCCGCCCGGGGTCTGCTTGTACGTCAGCCCGTGCCGAAGCGTCGCGACGCGGCGACCTGCTCGGCGACGCGACGGAGAGCGAGGATCAGCGGCTCGACGAGAGCGGTACCGAGCACCACGTACCGCACCGCGTCTTCGATCGATGTCTCGGGCGTCGCGGCGAGTTCGGCCTCGGCGATCGCGGACAGGTGTTCGAGGTACGCGGCCATCACGGTCTCGGGCACCGCGAACCCCGCGCGCTCGAGCGTCGCGAGGGCATGAGCGACCGCGGCGAGCTGGTCGGGGAAACACTTTTCGGTCGTTCCCCCCATCCTCTCGAGCAGGGCCGTGGCCTCGGTCAGATCCGGCTCGCCCGCGATGACGGGCGTGACGGCGGCGTTCGCCGCACCGAGAAGGTCGTAGGGGTTCTCGGGCGGCTCCTCGAGCACGCCGACGACCTTGCGCACCCCCGCGATGCCGACACCGGCGTCGACGAGCGCGCGGATGACCCCGAGCCGCTGCACGTGCGCGGTGCCGTATGAGGCCTGCGTTGGCGAGGAGCGTTCCCCCTCCGGCAACAGCTTCTCGCGCAGGTAGTACTTGATCGTCGCCACGGGGACTCCGCTCTCCGCCGACAATTCCGAAATCCGCACCGTGACCCCCCTTGACTGGATAGCCCTGCTATCTAAAACTGGATAGCAATACTATCGAGCGAGGGCGAGCCCATGGCATCCATCAACCCGGGTCGAATGACCCACCGTTACGACGGCGAACTGGTCGTGTTCCACATCGGCATGACCGTCAACAAGTGGTGGAGACCCGACCAGTGGATGCCGCTTATGGGCGACATGCCCCGGATGCTGCGCGAGCTGAGCATGGACCCCGAATCGGGGCTGCTCGGCTTCACCACGCTGCTGGGTTCGCGAGGGCCCTACCTCGTGCAGTACTGGTCGTCGCTCGACAAGCTGTACGCGTATGCCTCGGCCACGGAGCAGGAGCACCGCCCCGCGTGGACCCGATTCAACCGACGCGCGCGGAAGAACCCGGGCGCGGTGGGCATCTGGCACGAGACGCACGTCCTCGAAAGGGCCGAGACGATCTATGTCGCGACGCCCGCGATGGGCCTCCCGAAAGCCACCGAGATCGTGCCCGTCGCGTTGCGCCACGACCGCGCGCGGGCGCGCGTGGCCGACGGACGGACTCGGGGTCCCGCCCCGGTGAGCTGAGGGCCAGACTGGAGCCATGGCTTCGATCCTCACGACCGCGCACGACCTGCGCGACGCCCTCGCCGCCGGGACCTTTCCTGACGGCGGGCGCGTACGCGTCCTCGACGTCCGCTGGCGACTCGACCGCCCCGACGGGCGCCCGGAGTACCGCGCCGGACACATCCCCGGCGCGCAGTACGTCGACCTCGACCACGACCTCGCCGCTCACGGCGCGCCGACCGAGGGCCGGCATCCGCTCCCTCCGGTCGAGACGCTGCAGGCTGCCGCGCGACGCTGGGGCATCGACGCGGGCGATACGGTCGTGGTCTACGACGACCTCAAGAACATGTCGAGCGCGCGGGCGTGGTGGCTGTTGCGGTACGCGGGGGTGGCTGACGTTCGGCTACTCGACGGCGCGCTGTCAGCCTGGACCGACGCGGGATTCGAGGTGGAGGAGGGGGATGCCGAGACCCCGACGCCCGGGACGGTCGAGCTGACGTACGGGGCTCTGCCGAGGCTCGAGCTCGACGAGGTGGGGGCGTTCGCCGAGTCCGAGCTGCTGCTCGACGCCCGCGCCGGCGAGCGCTACCGCGGCGAGGTCGAGCCGATCGACCCTCGTGCGGGTCACATTCCCGGCGCGATCAGCGCCCCGACGACAGAGAACGTCGGCGGCGACGGGCGCTTCCTCGAGCCGGATACGCTGCGTTCGCGGTTCCGGATGCTGGGGGCCGAGGACGGCTTGACGGTCGGCGTCTACTGCGGCTCCGGGGTGACGGCGGCTCATCAGGCCGTGGCGCTGACGCTCGCGGGCTTCGAGCCGCGCGTGTTCCCGGGGTCGTGGAGCCAGTGGTCGAACCACGAGGAGCTGCCCGTGGCGACCGGGTCGGAGCCGCGGTAGCGGCCGCCCCCTCGATCCAGGTGGCTGAGCTTGTCGAAGCCACCGGTTCCCGCGGTGCCCCGGGCCCTTCGACAAGCTCAGGGACCTCCGCCGCGAGCCAGGGACCTCCGCCGGAGCCGCGGTAGCGACTACCCCGGCCGCAACCCAGGTGGCTGAGCCTGTCGAAGCCACCGATCCCTCGGTGCCCCGGTCCCTTCGACAAGCTCAGGGACCTCCGCCGCGAGCCAGGGACCTCCGCCGGAGCCGCGGTAGCGACTACCCCGGCCGCAACCCAGGTGGCTGAGCCTGTCGAAGCCACCGGAACCTACGACCAGAGGTCGCTCAGCGGGATCTCGCGCCCGAGCACGTTCCCGGCCGCACGATGCCCCGACAGCATCGCGCCCGGCACGGTCGCCGGGTCATCGCCCCACGTCGCCTCGCCCGCGAGGTGCAGCACCCCGCCCACCGGGACGGCCAGCTGGTCATGGTCGGGACCGACCGAGCCAGGAAGCATGTACGCGTACGAACCGCGCGCGAACGGATCGTCCTGCCAGCGCGTCACGACCGCGCTCTCGGGTTCGGGGATGTCGTTCCCGAACAGGCGCCGCAACTGCGCCACCGTCGAGGCGACGATCTCCTCGTCCGACCACTCGCGGGTCGCGACGGCCGCCGGACCGGCGGCGAAGGTCAGCAGGGCGGGCTCGTCGTGGATCCGGCCGAGGTCGTACCACGAGTGCCACCACTCCCCCTCGGCACCGAGCTGACGGATGCCGTAGACCCCGGCATCCCAGAATCTCTCGGGGAAGCGCAGCACGACCTTCTCGAAGGCGTTCATCCGCAGCAGTCCGAGGGCGCGGCGATGCTCCTCGGGCAGCTCGGGCTCGATCGAGAGATCGCCGGACTGCAGAACACCCACGGGGACGGTGACGATCGCGTTCTCGGCCGAGAAGGAGCCGCGGTCGGTGTCGACCGTGACGCCCTCGGGCGACCAGCGCACCGCCGACACGACGTGTGACAGCCGCACGTCGACCCCGTCGGCGAAGTTGCGGGCGAGCTCGTCGTATCCGCGGGGGAAGACCACCTCGTCGCCGTTGACGGTGTCGTCGTCGAGGCCGTGCGCCCCGAGCCCCGTCATCGCGACGCCGTACTGCTCCTGGGCGCGACGGTCGTTGTACTCGCGCACGCGCGTCTTGCGCTCGTCGTCCCAGTCCTGCTGGGCCAGCGCTCGATCGACGACGTCGGCGTACGTGGCATCCGGAGCGGAATCGGCGATCACATCGACGAGGGCCGCGTTCAGCGCGCGGATGTCGACGGCGTACTGCTCGACCGCTTCGGCGGAGAGACGCCCGCCGTTCTCATCGAAGTACGTCAGCGGACGACCGGCCGGCTGGTAGCCACCCACCGTGAACTCGACCATCGGCATCCCGAAGGCGCGCGCCGCCTCGGCGACCGGGCTGTCGTCGATACCGTGGATCCACGACGCTCCGCGGTCGGTGACGTGTCCGCCGGAGCGGTCGGTGTGGGTCCGGCCGCCGATCCGGTCGCGCGCTTCGAGCACGATGACGCGGCGTCCGGCACGCGTGAGCAAGCGCGCCGCGGCGAGACCCGACACACCTGCCCCCACGACGATCGTGTCGACGGTCTCCACGGATGCCTCCCCAGCGTCGGACACGCCCCCGGCCGGGGCCGCGTCGCCTTTCCGGAGAACGTACTGTGCCCCGCCCACCGGCGACAGCCACCACGACGTACGGTGGCGCGGGCCGGTTTCGACGGCACGTATAGGCGCGCGCCCCGGCTCAGGCGACCGGCGCCTCCTCGTCGAGCGCGCGCGGGGTGACGCCCTTGCGGCCGTACCGCCACCAGAAGAAGAGGTAGCAGAGGCCGACGAACGGGATGCCGAAGTACAGCGCCGGAGCCTGTTCGGGGTCGAAGGCGATCGCGACGATCGAGGCCGTCAGCAGGACGAACGCCAGGATCGGCACCACCGGATAGAACGGTGTGCGGTAGACGAGTGTCGCGACATCTCCCCCGCCGCGGACGAACGCGCGCCGGTGGAAGTACTGCGCCGCGACGATCGACATCCAGACGGCCACCGCGGCGAAGCCGGCGATCGAGACCAGCACGAGATACACGGTCTCGGCGGCGATGACACTCGAGATGAGCGAGACGAGACCGATCGCCAGGCTCACCAGGAGGGCGATCATCGGGATGCCACGGCGGGTGAGCCGCGTGAAGGCACGTGGCGCGTAGCCCTCTTCCGCGAGCGAGAACAGCATCCGCGCACACGAGTACAGGCCGCTGTTCCCCACCGAGAGCAGCGCGGTGATGACGACGAAGTTCATGATGTCGGCCGCGTACGGCACACCGACGTACTCGAAGACGTCGACGAACGGGCTCGAGCTGAGCCCCGCCTGTTCGTAGGGAAGGAGCGCGGCGATCACGGTGATCGAGCAGACGAACAGCACGAGCAGGCGCAGCACGGTCGACCGCAGCGCACGCGGGATGTTGCGGCCGGGATCCTTCGTCTCGCCCGCGGCGACACCCACGAGCTCCGCGCCGCTGAAGGCGTAGAAGACGGCGAGCGAGGTGATGAGCACGCCGCCCAGTCCCGCCGGCAGCAGACCGTCGGGCGTCTCGAAGTTGCTGAGCAGCACCGCCTCGTGCGGGCTGGTCGACAGCGGGGTGAACCCGAAGATCGCCATGGTCCCCAACACGATGAGCGCGAGGATCGCGATGACCTTGATCGCCGCGAACCAGAACTCGGTCTCCCCGAACACGCGCGCCGAGATCGCGTTGAGGGTGAACAGGATGCCGGCGAACACCAGACACCACACCCACACGTCGACGTTCGGGAACCACCGCTGCATGAGAATTCCGGATGCCGTGAACTCCGACCCGAGGGCGACCACCCAGCAGAGCCAGTACAGCCAGGCCGTGACGAAACCGGTCGCCGGTCCCATCGTGCGGGCCGCGTAGATGTGGATGGATCCCGAGACCGGGTAGACGACGGCGAGCTCGCCCAGGCACACCATGACGAGCCACACCACGAAGGCTCCGAGCAGGTAGGCGAGCACGGCCCCGAGGGGTCCCGCCTGGTGGATCGTGTAGCCGGAGCTGAGGAAGAGCCCCGACCCGATCACGCCGCCGAGGGCGATCATCACGAGGTGGCGGGCGCTCATGGCGCGGCGCAGTTGCCGTTGCGGGGCGGGCTGCGCCGTGGAGGGATCCGAGGGGCGGTTCATGGATGTGCTCGCATTCGTGCTCGGAGCGGATGCCGCCGATACTCGCGGACGCCGCGAGCCAGAGTAATTGATCGGACGTTCGTCGCCTCTCCCGGGCGTCCCGACGCGCGGACGCGTGACGCGGGGAGTCGTCGTTCGCGACCCCTGGCTACGCTGTGACGATGACCCCCGCCGATCGAGGAGCCGCCGTCGCCGACGACGAGGCGACGTCGACCGTCATCCGGGCCTTCGACGTCATCGCGAGCCTCGCGCTCCTCACGCGCGAGGGCCAGGGCGCTTCCGCGACGGACGTGGCCCGGGCGCTGGGACGAGAACGATCGCACGTCTCGCGCACCCTCGCCGCGCTCGCGGACCAGGACGTCGTCGCTCGCGACAGCGGGCGCCGCTACCGGCTGTCGTGGGCGTGGTACACCGCCGCCGAAGACCTCGTCGACCGGCGTCTGCGTCTCGAAGGGCTCAGCGTGCTCGACGAGCTCGCCGCGACCACGGGGGAAGCCGTCTTCCTCGGCGTTCTGCGCGGAGATACGACCGTCACGATCGTCGAGAGCGTGCCGGCGGTGTCGCGCATGATCGGCACCTGGGTGGGCCGCGCCTACCCCGCGTTCTGCAGCGACGCGGGCCAGGCGGTGCTGTGGGACGCCCCCGACGACGAGGTTCGGGCGGTCTTCGCCGCCACCGCCTTCAAGAGCGACGGCCCTCGGGCGCCGCGCTCCGTCGACGATTTCCTGACCCGGCTGCACGCCGCCCGCGATCGCGGATACACGATCGTCGACGAGGAAGCCGAGGCCGGCCTCTACTCGGTGGCCGCTCCGGTGTGGGACTTCCGCGGCGAGGTCGTCGCTGCGGTCCAGGTCGTCGGAGAGCGGGCGGCACTGCAACCGCGCACGGCGGCGCTCGCCGATGCCTGTCTCACCGCGGCCGCCATATTGTCGACGCGCTTGGGGCACGGCATCCACTGACGCTCAGGCCTGGGCGAGAGTGCTCAAGCGCTCCGCACTGTCGGCGAGCAGGGCCTCGATCCGATCGTCACGACCGTTTCCGGCGGCCGAACCGCTGAGCGAAACCGCCGCGACGATACCGTGTCTGCCCCGTACGGGGAGGGCATACTCGTCGACTCCCGCCACGTATTCTTCGTGCGCGACCACCAGTCCGCGCGCCCGGTCTCGTCGCTGCAGGGCATCGACGGCGGCGACCGTGCGAGCCGCACCGGGACCACCGACGCCGACGAACTGCGCCTCGCCGAGCAAGGCGTCGAGGTCGGCGAGCGAGTGATCCCAGAGCAGCGCCCTTCCGGCGCCCGTGCACCAGATCGGGGTGACCGCCGCGGGACGGAGGGTGCCTTCGCCGGCGGCATCCGCCCCCTCGACACGGAGCAGCAGCGCCCGCGGCCCATCAGCGGCGACGACCCGCGCCGTCATGCCGAGCTGTGCCGCCATGCCCCGGAGGTGCGCGCGGGCGGCGCGCAGCCACGGTTCGTGTCGTGCCCCCGCCGCGACGAAGTACGCCCGCCCCGCGCGGAGCGCCGAGGACTCGTCGCGTTCGACGAAGTCGAGGCGGCGCAGGTCCTGTGTGACGCGGGAGGCGCGACTGCGTTCGACGCCCGCGGCCTCGGCCAGGCGCGACAGCGCCCAGCCGGGCCGACCCGATCGCTCCCGCTCGACCGCGGTGTGCAGCAGGGCGAGTCCCTGCGTCAGCGAGGCGGGCGGGTTCATCAGCGTCCTTCGTGTGCGGGAGCCGCCGGCGCCTCCTCGTCGACGACGGCGGCGGGCGCGGCTCCTCGACGACCGTACCGCCACCAGAAGAACAGGTAGCACGCGACGACGAACGGGATGCCGAAGTACAGCGCCGCGACCTGGTTCGGATCGAAGGCGATCGCGACGATCGAGACGCCGAGCAGCACGAACGCGAGGATCGGCACGAAGGGGTAGAACGGCGTGCGGTAGGCGAGCGTCTTCACGTCCCCACCCCCGCGGACGAAGGCCCGCCGGTGGAAGAACTGTGCCGCGACGATCGACATCCACACCGCGACGACGGCGAAACCGGCGATCGAGACCAGCACGAGGTAGACGGTCTCGGCGGCGATCACGCTCGACACCAGGGAGACGAGTCCCACGGCCATGCTGACGCTGAGGGCGACGATCGGGATGCCGCGGGAGGTGAGCTTCGTGAACGCGCGCGGTGCGTGCCCTTCTTCGGCGAGCGAGAACAGCATCCGCGCGCACGAGAAGAGGCCGCTGTTGCCCGCCGAGAGCAGCGCGGTGATGATGACGAAGTTCATGATGTCGCCGGCGAAGGGCACCCCGACGTACTCGAAGACGTCGACGAAGGGGCTCGAGGTCAGGCCCGCCTGCTCGTAGGGCAGGATCGCGGCGATGACGGTGATGGAGCCGACGAAGAGCACGAGAAGGCGCAGCACCGTCGAGCGCAGGGCCTTCGGGATGTTCCGGGCGGGGTCCTTCGTCTCACCTGCGGCGACACCGATGAGCTCCGAGCCGCTGAACGCGTAGAAGACGGCGAGAGAGGTCATGAGCACGCCGGCGATACCGGTGGGGAAGAGCCCGTCCGGCGTCGAGAAGTTGCTGAACAGGACGGCCCCGGGGTGCTCGGACGACAGCGGGGTGAAGCCGAAGATCGCGGCACCGCCGAGCACGATGAGCGCGACGATCGCGACCACCTTGATGAGCGAGAACCAGAACTCCGTCTCCCCGAACACGCGCGCCGAGATCGCATTGAGGGTGAACAGGATGCCGGCGAAGATCAGGCACCACACCCACACCTCGACGCCGGGGAACCACCTCTGCATCAGGATCCCGGCCGCGGTGAACTCGGAGCCCAGTGCGACGACCCAGCAGAGCCAGTAGAGCCATGCCGTGGTGAAGCCGGTCGCGGGGCTGATCGCGCGGGCCGCGTAGATGTGGAAGGCACCCGACACGGGATAGGCCACGGCGAGCTCTCCGAGGCACGACATCACGAGGTACACGACGAAGGCGCCGACGAGGTAGGCGACGATCGCCCCCAGGGGCCCGGCCTGATTGATCGTGTACCCCGAGCTGAGGAAGAGCCCCGACCCGATGACGCCGCCCAGGGCGATCATCACGAGGTGGCGCGCGTCCATGGAGCGCTGCAGGCGGCGCAGCGGCACCTGTGTCGCGACGGTCTGCGGCAGGGCGTTCGGAAGGGACGTGGAGTCGGTGGAGCGTGGCATGGCGTCTCGCATTCGGAAGAAGGGGAACGGATCGCGTTTCGTGTGGCATGAACACTGCCCTGTGTTCATTTCGCACATGTTTCCTCGGACAGTAGCGGTCCCCGCCCTTGCGCTCAAGAGTGCGGAGAGTCGGGAAACCGGTCGGACAATCCGTCACCCGCACCGACATATCGGCATCAGCCGCCGCCGAAATGCCAGGCGCAGAGCGACACGACGGCGACGGACGATATCCGCAGACCCCGTCCTGCACCCTTCCGAGGAGACCCATGAACCGTCACGATCTCGCCCTCATCGGCTTCGGCGGCGTGAACCGCGCCCTGGCCGAACTCATCCGCGACCGCGGCGACGAGCTCGCGACCGAGCTCGGCTTCGCACTCCGTGTCGTCGCGATCACCGATCTGCGTCTCGGATCTCTCATGCAGGAGGACGGCATCGATCTGGACGCCGTCTTCGCTCTGGCACCGGGCGCGACGTTCGCCGGCTGGCCGGGTGGGGATGCCGAGCCCCGCAACGTCGAGGTCATCCGGAACACGACCGCCGACATCGTCGTCGAGGCGACGTTCACCAACCCGATCGACGGCGAGCCCGGCGTCTCGCACGTGCGCCTCGCCCTGGAGGCGGGGAAGAGCGTCACCACGACCAACAAGGGACCGGTTGCTCTCGCCGGTCCGCAGTTGAACGCGATCGCCGCCGCGAACGACGTCCACTTCGCCTACGAAGGCTCCGTCGTCAGCGGTACGCCCGTGTTGCGTTTCGCCGCCTCCACCCTGCAGGGGCTGCGCGTCGACGCGGTGCGCGGCATCCTGAACGGCACGAGCAACTATGTTCTCGGCCAGATGGAGGCGGGCATGGACCTCGCCGCGTCCGTCGCGGAGGCGCAGACCCTCGGCTACGCGGAAGCCGACCCGACCGCCGACATCGAAGGCTCCGACGTACGTCTGAAGGTCGTGATCCTCGCCAACGAGGTCCTCGGCGCCGACATCACCCCCGCCGACGTGACCTGCACCGGCATCACGGGAATCACTCCCGCCGACATCGTGGATGCCGCCGCCCGCGGGCTGCGCTACAAGCTCATCGGCGCGGCCGAACGCCTGCCCGACGGCTCGGTGCGCGCGAGCGTGGAACCCGTCGCCCTCCCCCTCACCCACCCGCTGGCCGGCATCAGCGGCCCCACCAACGCGGTGTCGTTCGAGACCGATCTGCTGGGGACCGTGACCGTGAGCGGCCCCGGGGCGGGACGCGTCGAAACGGCATACGCCCTGCTCTCGGACATCATCGAGATCGACGCCCGCGTGGCGCAGACCGCGGCGGCACGGCGATGACGCTCATGACTCCCGCCGACGCTCTCGAGGTGCGCAATCCGCTCGACGACTCGGTGATCGGGAGCGTCCCGACCATCGGCGTGAACGACGTGCCCGTCGTGCTCGATCGCGCTCGCGTCGGCGCCGAGCTGTCGCGAGACCTCTCCCGCTTCGCCCGGCACGCGGTCCTGCACCGGGCGGCGCAGCTGCTCGAGGACCGTGCCGACGAGGCGGCGGCGCTCATCGTGCGCGAGGCCGGCAAGACGATCCGGCAGGCCCGCAAAGAGGTGCGACGGGCCGTGACGACGCTGTCACTCTCGGCCGAGACGGCGCGCGCGGCGACGGGTGAGGTCATCCCGTTCGACGCCTTCGAGGGGTCCGAGAACCGGAAGGGCTGGTTCACCCGCGAACCGCTCGGCATCGTCGTGGCGATCACGCCGTACAACGACGCGCTGAACCTCGTCGCGCACAAGCTCGGACCGGCTCTGGCCGGCGGCAATTCCGTGATCCTCAAGCCGTCGCCGCACACCCCGCTCACGGCGGAGTTCCTCGTCGGCATCCTGATCGACGCGGGTCTGCCCGACGAGATCGTGACGGTCGTGCACGGCGATCGCGATGTGGCCGCGGCCCTGGTCTCGGCGCGCGAGGTGCGGCTCGTGTCGTTCACCGGCGGCTTCGCCACGGGCGAGGCGATCGCGCGCGGAGCGGGCCTGAAGCGGCTCGCGATGGAGCTCGGCGGGAACGCCCCCGTGCTCGTGTTCGAC
This sequence comes from Microbacterium sp. NPDC086615, assembly GCF_040686055.1. Lineage (NCBI taxonomy): Bacteria > Bacillati > Actinomycetota > Actinomycetes > Micrococcales > Microbacteriaceae > Microbacterium > Microbacterium sp. NPDC086615. Next base: position 39,504 of record NZ_JBFBJJ010000007.1, on the reverse strand, counting down.
GACGCCGACCTCGCGCACGCGGTCGAGGCGTGCGCCTCGGGGGCATTCTGGGCCGCAGGACAGAACTGCGTCGGCGCACAGCGCATCCTCGTGCAGCGCGGGATCTATGCCGCGTTCCGCGAGCGTTTCGTCGCCGCGGCGGCGGCCCTGCGGGCGGGCGATCCGACCGACGAGGCGACCGACGTCGGGCCGATGATCACCGTGGATGCCGCGAAGCGCGCCGAGCGGGTCGTCGACGACGCCGTGCGAGCCGGTGCCCGCGTGCTCGCCGGTCATCGCCGCGACGGCTCGGTCTACGCCCCGACGGTCGTGGAGGGAGTCGCTCTCTCGTGCGAGCTGTGGGCCGACGAAGCGTTCGCCCCCGTCGTCGTCCTCGCGCCGTTCGACACCGAGGACGAAGCCGTGACCCAGGCGAACGACATCGACTACGCCCTGCACGCCGGGCTGTTCACCCGCGACCTCGGCCGCGCCCTGCGCGTGGCGGAGCGCCTGGAGGCCGGGGGCGTCATGATCAACGACTCCTCCGACTACCGCGTCGACAGCATGCCGTTCGGCGGGGCCAAATACGGGAGCATGGGCCGCGAAGGAGTGCGCTTCGCCTACGAGGAGATGACCCAGCCCAAGGTCGTGTGCATCAACGCATGACCCTCGGATGCCACGCCCTCCGGCCACGAGCGCGAGGGCGTGGCATCCGCTCGATGTCTCCTCAGCTCCAGGCGTCAGGCGCGGTCGATGACCCGCGTCAGCGAGACCGACGTGACGGTGTCGGAGACCCCGGGAAGCGCCGCGATGCTCTCCCAGATCTGGCCGATGCGGTCCATCGACTCCGCGCGCAGGGTCACGAGCAGGTCGAACTGCCCCGAGAGGATGTCGCATTGGACCACCTCGGGGATGCGCGCGAGCTCGGTGATGACGCCCGCGCCGCGCATGCGATCCGCCCGGTATACCAGCACGATGGCGGTGACGCGCCCGTCGTCGGCGCGACCGCGGGCGAGGGTGTATCCGGCGATGAGACCGTCGCGTTCCATGCGCTCCATGCGCTGCTTCACGGCGTTGCGTGACAGGTGAACGCGAGCCGCCAGCGTCACGAGCGGGATCCGGGCGTCGGTCCGCAACTCGTTCAGGATGCGCTCGTCGACGGCGTCGATGCGGGGACCGGCCATGAGTGCTCCTCGTGCAAATTAGACACTCGCGCGTGTCTATATTGCACGCTAGGGTAGCTCAGATCGATCGCCCCGTCACCCGGCGACAGGAAGGCCACAGCGATGACGTCACGACCCGACCGCACCGACGCCGCGACCCTCTCCGAGGCGAGCCTCGCCGTCCACGCCGGCATCGAACTGGACAGCACGCGGGCACTGCGCACACCGCTCGTCATGTCGAACTCTTTCGCCTTGCCCGACGATCCCAGCGAGATCAGCTGGTCGGCGACTGCCCCCGGCCTCTACACGCGCAACACCGGCGTCAACCAGCAGGCCCTCGAGCGCAAGCTCGCCGCCCTCGAGGGCGGCGAGGACGCGGTGGCCCTGGCATCCGGAGTCGCCGCCCTGCACGCGGTGTTCTTCACGCACGTCAGCGCGGGCGACCACGTCGTCGTCAGCGACGTCGTCTACGAAGCGACCTGGCGCCTCTGGACCGAGCTGCTCCCCCGCCGGTACGGCATCGAGGCGACCTTCGTGGATGTGACGGATCCGGATGCCGTGCGCGCGGCGATCCGGCCAGAGACGCGCCTCGTGTGCGTCGAAGCCATCGCCAATCCGACGACGAAAGTCGCCGACATCGCCATGCTGGCCGACATCGCGCACGCCGGCGGGGCGATCCTCATGGTCGACTCGACGTTCACGCCCCCGCCGTTCTACCGGCCGCTGTCCGACGGTGCCGATCTCGTCGTGCACTCGCTGACGAAGTACATCAACGGCCACGGCGACGCGATGGGCGGCGCGGTGATCGGTCGCACCGAGCTGATCGAGCCGATCAAGGCCGACGCCATGGTCGACGTCGGCGGTGTCATCTCACCTTTCAACGCCTGGATGATCCAGCGCGGTTCAGTCACACTTCCGCTGCGGCTGCGCCAGCACTTCGCGTCGGCACAGCGGGTCGCCGAGTTCCTCGAGGCCGATCCGCGCGTGGCGTTCGTCGCCTATCCGGGGCTGGCGTCCCACCCCGGGCACGCGCTCGCTCGGCGGCAGTTCGGCGGAGAGGCGTACGGCGGCATGATGGCGTTCGCCCTCGACGGGGACCCCGACGTGCAGAATCGCTTCGTGGCGAACCTGCGCCTGATCACGTCGGGTTTCTCGCTCGGCCACGACGACAGCCTCATCGTGCACACCGCCGCCGACGGTCCCCGCACCGCGACCTACCCTCCGGAGTTCCGCCGGTACGGTCACCTTCGCCTCTCGGTGGGTCTCGAAGACGCCGACGACCTGCTCGCCGATCTCGCAGCGGCTCTGGACGCGACGCCTCTCCGGCGTCAGGACTGATCCAGCCACTCCGCGAAGGTCTGGCGCCCCTGTTGCGACGCGTCCGGCGCACCCCTGAGTCGACCCGAGCTCATGGCTTTCCCCATCGCCCCCGGGAGCGGAACCTCGACCACCGGGCGCCGGCTTCCCCGTCGCGCAAGAAGCGCCCGGACCATGTCGACGAGGATCTCGTCTCGCGGCCCGACGAGGTCGGTCGCTTCGCCCGCGGGGCCGGCCTCGGCGAGGGCGACCAGGGCGTCGGCCACCTCGGCGGCCGCGACCGGCCGGACGCGTGCGCGGGGCACGACGACGAGCGGCCCCACCGATCCGCGCTCGATGGTCTGCGCCGCGAACTCGTGGAACTGTGCGGCGCGCAGCAGAGTCCACGGCAGCACACCCGCACGGACAGCGCGTTCCTGCTCCTCCTTCGCCCCGTAGTACGAAGACGTGATCCCGTCGATACCGACGATGGACAGCGCCACCATGTGCGAGACCCCCGCTGCCGCGCCGGCCTCCTGGAGCGTTCGCGACACCGCGAGGAAGTAATCGGTCGCCCGTTTCCGAGACAGCGTCTGGATGCCGCTGACGTCGATGATCGTGTCCACTCCGGCGAGCGCGTCCTCGGACAGCCCTTTCGTGAGGTCGTGCCCGGTCGACCGGGTGAGCGAGACGACCTCGTGGCCCCGGGCCTGGGCGAGTCGACGAACGTGGGACCCGACGACACCCGTCGCACCGCACACGGCGACCTTCATGGCTTCCTCCCCCGGCGGTCACGCCCCTCGTGCACGCCTTCGCTCAGCGTGGCATGGTGGGGCTGACGGGCGTCGGTCGATCCTTCGAGGGTGGATGAACGGGACCGCGCCGTGACGCGAATTGATGAGCCACCTATGAATCACGAAAAGATAACGCCGACCTCTTCCCCTCCGTTATCTCACCGTTATAGAGTGCTCGCACGGTAGTTGTTTTGCTGTGGCGACTACCGGCATGTGATTGCAGGACACTCTGGTGCAGAGAATGGGCCGGTCGAGTTTCTCGGCCGGCCCTTCTTCTGCTCTTCGCCCGTTTTCCGCCACCGCGAAGTCGATCCGAAGCGGGAGGATGAGGGAGTGAACGACGCAGATCTCACCGAACCCGACGGACGCCTCGTGCTCGTGCGCCACGGCGAGACCGAGTGGAGCCGCACCGGCCGCCACACCGGACTCACCGACATCCCCCTCACCGAAACGGGCGCCTACAAGGCCGAGCTCGCGGGGACACTCCTCGCGACGCGCCGCTTCGACCTCGTGCTCACGAGCCCCCTCCAGCGCGCGGTGGAGACCGCCGCCCGAGCCGGCTACCCCGACGCACAGCTGGAGCCGCGGCTGGTCGAGTGGGACTACGGCGCCTACGAGGGGCTGACGACACCCGAGATCATCGAGCAGCTGGGCCACCCCTGGACCATCTGGCAGGCGGGCGCTCCCGCCGGTGCCACTCCGGGCGAGAGCATCGAGCAGGTCACTGCGCGTGCGGCATCCCTTCTCGACGACCTGCGCCCTCGCCTCGAGAACGGCGAACAGATCCTCGTGTTCTCGCACGCGCACTTCCTCCGCGCCCTCGCGGGGGTGTGGCTCGGTCTGACCGCCGCCGGCGGGCGGTACTTCGTGCTCGGCACCTCAGCCGTGAGCGAGCTGGGCTTCGAGCACGGCAACGCGGTCATCACGCAGTGGAACCACGTCCGCGGGCGCTGACGACGAGTGATCACAAAAAGATAACGCCACCCTCTTCCCTTCCGTTATCTCACCGTTATAGAGTGCTCGCACGGTAGTTGTTTTGCTGTGGCAGCTACCGACATGTGATTGCAGGACACTCTTGGTGCAGGGATAAGGGCCGGTCGGAAGCCTCTCCGGCCGGCCCTCACTCTGTCCAGGATCGGGCGGCCTCCGCATCGAGTGAGTCCGCCTTCGCGAACTCTCCCACTTTGCGGTAGGCGATCGCGAGATTCTCGACGCTGAGTAGCGTCAGCGGGTGGGCATCTCCGAGCAGATGACGCCGCTGCTCGAGGGATTGTTCCCAGAGTTCGACGGCTCGCCTCAGACGTCCAGCTGCGAACATCGCGAAGCCGAGGTTGCTGCGGCTCGTGATGGTGTGCGGATGATCGGGCCCGAGGAGGCGCTCCGCCTCCGACAGATTCACCTCATACATGTCAATTGCGGCGGCCAGGTCACCTGCTGTCTCGAGGTAGCTTGCAAGGTTGTTCCTACTCGCCAAGGTCTGTGGGTCATCCGGTCCGAGCGCGTCCTCGCGGGCGCGAAGAACTTCGCGAGCGATGTCGATCGCGAGATCGACCTTCCCCTGTTGCTCGTAGGCTCCCGCAAGATTGTTCAACGCTGTCAGGGTTCCGGGGTGCGTCCGCCCGGCGTTGGCTTCGCGGGCCGCGACGACCTCCTCGAGGAGAGCGACACCGCGGTCCGCTTCACCGTCGTCCAGGAGCGCCGCAGCGAAGTTGATCTTGAGCGTCGACACGGACGGATGGGCGTCATCGAGAACGCGCGGCGCGTGCTCGAGAGCATCGGCGTAGAGCCGCACGGCAACATCTACTCGACCGGCGATGTGGTGCGCGTGCGCAAGATTGGCCTCACTCACGATGAAGTTCACGTGATCACGGCCGAGCAGCCGTTCGCTGACTTCGAGCGAACGCGCGTACAGCTTCACCGCGTCGTCGCCGCGCCCGGCGTTCAGGAACGCGGATGCCAGGGAATCGCGGGCGGGCATCACAGATGGGTCATCCTCGCCGACGGCCAGCACGAGAGACGCCAATGCCGACTGTGCGCGATCGAAGTGCCAGCCCGCCGCGAGCCACTGAATCACAACACTCTGGGGAATGCCGCTTCCTCCATCGACTGATCGCAACGTCATGGCACGTCGAGCCCACGTCTCATCAGCTCGCGCAGGCACGTCCCCCACCTCATCCAACGCGAGGAGGTGAACACGAATCCGCTCGCCGTGGATCGCATCGAGCCGATCAGACGCGCTTTCGACAGCTTCTTCCAAAACAACCCTGAGGGGCGTAGGAAGCCCCATGACCGCCTCACCCCGCCCTGCAGAAGCCTCCAGTAACGCGTCGTCGACCGCTCCTAGCTGCGCCAGCGCGGACGCACGCGTGGCGGGAAGCCCGCTCAGTCGGCGGATCGCTGAGCCCACACCGTCACCGACGAACTCCTTCTCGAGGATCAGTGCGTACTCGCCCGCCCCTTTCGTTTCAGCAGGATCGAACCACCCTTTGAGGAAATCGACGACAAGCCGAATGGGTTCGCCACGCGATTCCTTCAGTTGAAAGGACAATCGCGCGAGAGGCTCTGCGAGCTCGTAATACGAGCGCCGACGATCGGCCCCCTCGAGGAACACCGATTGCGACGTCTCCACCCACTGCATCGAAGACAGCTCACTGAGAGTCTTTGCGACGCTTCGGCGGTCGATGCCCAACCGCGCGGCGAGATCTTTCACGTGCAACGGACGATCTGCTGTCACGAGTTCAGCGATCACCAACCTCTGATGAGGAGACAGGCGCGCCAGCTGCTCCTGGTAATACGGAGTCAGATCGTCGAACCGGCTGATCAGCAGTTCAGCCAGCTCATCCAACTTGTCGATGGTCAGCGCCGATGCGAGCGCAGCCCAAAGCCGTGGTTGACCTCCGGCCAGGTGCGAGACCACCTGCAATCGAGCGCGCCCGAGAGGGGTCTCGAGTCGCCGCACCAGCTCGCTGTCTCCGTTCTCGCGAGCCACGGCGATCAACATTTCCTGAGCTTCATCCACGGTGAAGGAACGCAGGGCGATGGGCGTGAAGAAACCGAAAAAGGGGCTGGCGGTGTCGGTGAGGTTGCGGTCCAGTCGCGTCGTCGTGGCCACAATCACGAGGGCACCCGTCGTCTGAAGAAGATGTCGAAGTTGTCGTTGACCGGTTTCGCCGATCTGGACGAGGATCTGATCGAGGTTCTCCAGGAGCACGACGACGGGACCCTGCCCAGCCGCAGCCTCGAGCAGCTGCTCCTCGAGGATGCCCGCATCGGTCGAGGAAGCCGGAGTGATGTTCGGGGACAGTCGACTCAGAATTTGAGCCAACAGGTGCCTATACGATGCGACCGTCCACGGATCCTCAGGCAGCCAAGCGAGTTGCAGCCGATGCCCGGCCGCGATGAGGTCGACCGCTCCGTAGTTGACGAGCGACAACAGATGGGTCTTACCCGAACCACGAGGTCCGACGACGAGTGTGTGGTGCCGCTCGTCCGTCGTGACGGAGCTGAGAACACGATCCACAATGCTCCGCAAAAGCGGCTGACGCGCGACGAAGATCGCTTCCAAAGTTTCTCGAGGCATCAGCGACGGGGTGAACCGGGCGATAGCCATCAGAGCACCGTTTCAAGGTGTCGACGGTGCGCCCAGATGCGTTTGATCACCGTGTACCGCCACTCGAACCTGCGGGAAGTCATCCGAAGGTAATGGTCTCGTGTCAGCAGATCGAGAATCTGGCCGATATCCTCCGCCGTCGCCGCGTTGGAGAACTGCGTAGCAATTTCCGAAGCGGTCACCGCTCCGCCCTGTGCAATGGCGTCGAGAATCGCGCGCGCAAGTGCCGCGTTAGCCCCGTAGTTTTCGTCGAGCCGCTCCACGAAGTGATCGACCGCGTGGCTCCCGTCGTGATCGTTGAGCAGATCCACGAAAGCGGAACGGACCTGCGCGGGGGTCGGCGCGCGCCAACCGCGCTGCTCGATCAGGAGTCCGAGGTGGTGCATCAAGAACGGGATGGCTCCGCATTCTTCGGCGTGCGTGCGGACCGACTCGTCATCGATATCGCCGGGCGCGCAGCCGGCACCGAGGAGAAGCCTGTTCGCCAATTCCCAGCTCTCGGACTCGGCCAAGGGACCGAGAGGGAGATTTGTCAGGGAGTTTATGTCTCCCTGGGTTGCGCCGATCGCACGCAGGACATGATGGAATCCGATCGAACCGCACACCACCCACCGCACATGACGGGTCGTCTGCGTGAGCCTCCGCAGCGTCTGCAGCACCGAACGAGCAGCGTCCGCGCCTTCGCGGCGTTCGATGTTCCGAATCGCTATCGGCACCTCGTCGAGCAGTAGGAGGACGCCTCGCCCGTCCGCCCGCTCACGGTCGAGTTGGCTGACGATGCGGTCGAGAAGCACCAACGGGTCCTGACCTTCGAAGGCCGCGCTGAGCTTCAGGGACCCAACCGTGGCCACCCCCACCTCGGCACCCTCGAAGGTGCGGAAGAACGCCAGCACCGTCTGCCGGAACTGTGCCGAAAGCGCCTGTTCACCGCTGAGCGCCTGGGCTGCCCGCTCAAGGAACGCCGTGGCTGTGTGCACGTCTTCGAAGTCGATCATCACCGAGACCCAATCGGACGCGGCTTCACGCGCCAGGTATCGGAGGAACTGCGTCTTGCCCATGCGCCGCGGATCACTGACGAGAAGATCCACGCCCCGTTCGAGCATCTGCAGTGCATCCTCAGTCGGCTGAATTCTGCCGACGAACGATGAGAGACTCCGCGAGGAGCCGGGCTGCGGGCGGATCGGAATCACGACGCCTCCATATGCGAGAAACTTCCCGCACATATAGGCGGGACATCTCCCGCATTTTACACATCTGCGCCCGGGAGCAAAGCATCCCTCTATCGTGGAGACATGACCGATCGCCGCCTCGCCGTCCAGGCCTGGGAGAGCCTTTTCCGGGCGCAGCACGAGGTCTTCGAAGAACTGCGATCGGACTTCGAGGGGACCGACCTGACGCAGGCCGAGTACGACGTGCTCCTCACGGTCACCCGCGCCCCCGAGATGACCGCGCGTCTGCGCGACGTCACGGGCAACATGCTGATCAGCCAGCCGAGCGTCTCGCGCCTCGTCGAGCGCATGGTCGCTCGCGGCCTCCTCACGAAGTGCGCCGACCCCGAAGACGGACGCGGCTCACTCGTCACCGCGACCGAAGCTGGCGCCGTGATGTTCCGAAAGATCGCCGCCGCCCACGGGCGTTCGATCGCCGACCGGATGGCCCGCCTCGACGACGACGAGCTCGCGCAGCTGCACGCGCTGACCGCGAAGCTCCGCGGCGAGCGCTGACCCGATCGGCCCCACCGCGCCTGGCGGCCTCACGACCACCCGGAGGGCGCAGCCGCGTCAGCACTCGATGACGTTGACCGCGAGGCCGCCTTCGCTCGTCTCCTTGTACTTGGTCGACATGTCGATGCCGGTCTGACGCATCGTCTCGACGACGGCGTCCAGCGACACGTAGTGCGAGCCGTCTCCGCGCAGCGCCAGACGTGCCGCGGTCACGGCGGTCGACGCGGCGATCGCGTTGCGCTCGATGCACGGGATCTGTACGAGCCCGCCCACCGGGTCACAGGTGAGCCCGAGGTGGTGCTCCATGGCGATCTCGGCGGCGTTCTCGATCTGGCGGTTCGTTCCGCCCATCACGGCCGTCAGACCACCGGCGGCCATCGCGCAGGCGGATCCGACCTCGGCCTGGCATCCGCCCTCGGCGCCCGAGATCGACGCGTTGGCCTTGAACAGCGAGCCGAGCGCCGTCGCCGTCAGCAGGAATCGACGGATGCCACGGCGTCGGTTCGCCTCGGCCACGTCGCCGTCGTCCCACCCGGCGACCTCGCCGCGCGTCACGGCGTGACCGTCGTAACCGAGCAGCGCGCTCCCGACCAACTCGCCGTATGGGGTGACAGCATTGCCGGCACCGAGGCCGGAGTCGGCGAGGAACCGCCACCAGTACATCGCCACGGCCGGCAGGATGCCCGCGGCGCCGTTCGTCGGCGCTGTCACGACGCGCCCTCCGGCCGCGTTCTCTTCGTTCACGGCGAGCGCGAACGCCCCGAGCCACTCCCCCGGCAGCTCGCGGTGTCCCTCGGCTTCGATCTCTTCGAGCTGCTGCCGGATCACCGCCGCACGGCGCTTCACCTTCAGGATGCCGGGAAGCACACCGTCGTGCTCGAGTCCGGCGTTGACGCAGGCGGCCATGGCATCCCAGATCCGGTCGAGGCCCGCGGCGATCTCTTCGTCGGACCGCAGGGCCTCTTCGTTGCGGCGTGCTGCCTCGGCGATCGTGATGCCCTGCTCGTCGCACAGTTCGATGAGGGTCGCCGCGTCATCGAACGCGAGCGGGAAGGGTGCAGCAGCCACGCGCGCAGGCTCCCCCTCGCGCCGGATGAACCCGCCTCCGATCGAGTAGTAGGTGTCTTCCGCAATCACGTGGTCGCGGACGTCGCGCGCAACGAGGGTCATGGCGTTGGGGTGGCCGGGCAGACGCCTCCGCGGCTCGAGCGAGATGTCGGCCTTTTGGAAGCGGACCGCGTGCGACCCGGCGAGCGGGAGCTGACGTCCGTCGGGCCAGTCCACCCACAGCCGCCGGACGGCATCCGGGTCGACGGTTTCGGGATCCCAGCCGTGCAACCCGGCGACCACGGCGTCGGGCGTCCCATGCCCGATGCCGGTCGCGCCGAGTGAGCCGTAGAGGTAGCAGGACACATACGTCACGCGCCCCAGGATGCCTTCGCTCTCGAGTCGTGTGGCGAACTGGAGTGCGGCCTTCATGGGGCCGACGGTGTGGGAGCTCGAGGGTCCGATCCCGATGGAGAACAGCTCGAACGCGGAGGTGTAAGCGCTCATTCGGCCAGCGTACGTCCCGCCCCGTCCGGACACCCCGTCGTCACCCTCGCGCCACGCCCGGGATGCACGCCGTTCCGGGCCGATTAGACGTCTCCGTCGGTCGCGGCTATGCTGGACCACGGCCTGCGCGCCGTTTCGCGCGGAGGCCCTGCGCCCGTAGCTCAATGGATAGAGCATCTGACTACGGATCAGAAGGTTAGGGGTTCGAGTCCCTTCGGGCGCACACTGTGTTGAGACAGTAAGAGGTCCGGTCCGGAAGAAATTCCGACCGGCCTTGTCTCATTTTTGGCGCACTTTTCACACGAATCGCGGCCGACGCGAGGCGGAGCCTGGGGCGTCTTTCGCCCTCTCCCGCATCCCGGCGCGAAGCTCCCGTTCGTGGAACTCCCAAGGGCGTGGGAGAAGAACGGCACGAGCCGCTGACTCGCGTGTCGGCCGCACCGGTCCGCCGATCGCTTCCGGCCAAGGCCGACCGGCGCGCACAGACCGTCGCGGCGCCCACCGGAGCCTGGAGGTCACAACTTCGCATCTCCTGATCCGGTCGATTGACCCGCCCCGACGACTGGTCCACTCTGGCTGACACGGCGCACTCAGTGGCCTCATTACGAAGAGAAAGGCCTATTCATGAAGAAGACGTTTCGCATGTGGCTCCTTGCCCTCGTGGTTGTCGGAGGGTCGGTTCTCGGGGTGTCGGCGCCTGCGTCAGCGGCGACGATCCTGGGGACTCCGAGCTTCAACGCCTACTGCAAGAACAACGTCGGATCCGTCTGGTATCCGGTGACCCAGTCGTTCACTTCTCCCTACTACTGGCGGTGCACCAACAGCTACACGCACGCCCTGGTCAGCATCGACGTCAACAAGGCTTGTCGCCAGCAGTTCGGAAGCGGAGCGTACGGGACAGTCGTCGCTTACAACCCCAATGGTTGGCGCTGCGCACGCTGAACGGGAGTTCTCAGGCGGCTAGGGCGATCAACCCGTCCGATCCTCAAAAGGTCGCGCCCGCTCCCAGTCCCCCACCCACCAGTCGCTGATCGCCGCCATTCTCTTCCCAGCGACGAGGTGCCTTTCGGTCACGCGCCATTCCTCGAACGCCGCACGGTCGACGAACGTCCCGTCCTCGACGATCACACGCCCTTTACGCGTATCCAGCGACAGCGCGACATCCCACGAGAGGATGCCGGGCCACTCCCCCACCGTCCGCAGCTCGGCGATGGCCGCGGAAACGTCCGGGTCCGCGACATCGTCACGGACCCGGAACAGAACGACGTGGCGGAACACCTATTGGCGCACCGCGCCGACGTGGTCGCGGTACCAGGCGACGGTGCGCTCCATGCCCTCTTCGAGCGAGATCTTCGCGGTCCAGCCCGCCTCGGCAAGCTTCGAGACATCGAGGAGCTTCTGGGGCGTGCCGTCGGGCTTCGAGGTGTCCCACTCGGTCTCGCCCTCGAAGCCGGTCACGCGCGCGATCGTCTCGGCGATCTCGCGGATCGTCACGTCCGACCCCGTGCCCACGTTGACCTGGTCGGGTCCGTCGTAGTGCTCGAGCAGGTGCAGGCACGCGTCCGCCATGTCGTCCGCGTGCAAGAACTCGCGACGCGGCGTTCCCGTGCCCCAGTTCGTGACGCTCTCAGCCCCCGCCTGCGCCGCCTCGTCGTAGCGACGAATCAATGCCGGGAGCACGTGCGAGCCCTTCGGCGAGAAGTTGTCGTTCGGACCGTAGAGGTTCGTCGGCATCGCGCTGATCCACGGCAGACCGTACTGGCGGCGAACCGCCTGGGTCTGCAGGATGCCGGCGATCTTGGCGATCGCGTACGCGTCGTTCGTCGGCTCGAGGTGTCCCGTGAGAAGCGAGTCCTCACGGATGGGTTGCTCCGCGAACTTCGGGTAGATGCACGACGACCCGAGGAACAGCACGCGCTCCACGTCGTTGGCGAGAGCCGCGTCGAGCACGTTGACCTGAATACGCATGTTCTCGCTGAGGAAGTCGACCGGGTAGGTCGAGTTCGCCAGGATGCCACCGACCTTCGCCGCAGCCAACACCAGGTACTTCGGCTTGGTCTCTTCGACGTAGGCGAAGACGGCGTCGCGGTCTTTCAGATCGAGTTCCGCCGAGGTCTTTCCGACGATGTTGTCGAAGCCGGCCGCCTCGAGCCGTCGGACGATCGCCGATCCCACGAGTCCCCGGTGTCCAGCGACGTAGAACGTCGCATCGCGGTCCAGTTCGTGCGGGGTGTAGCTCACGCCGTCAACAGCGGTACTCACGCACGCGCTCCGAGAAGCTCCGCGTTGCTCCAGGTGGGGAGCTTCACCGTGTCGATCCACTCCGGGCCCCGTTCGAGCGCGGTGATGTCGGCGTCGACCATGATCCTCGCGAGTTCGTCGCCGCGGACCGAAGGCACCCAGCCGAGCTTGTCGGCAGCTTTGGTGGGGTCGCCGATCAGGGCGTCGACCTCGGTGGGCCGGAGGTAGCGCTCGTCGAACTTGACGAACTCCTGCCAGTCGAGGCCCACGTGCCCGAACGACGTCTCGAGGAACTCGCGGATCGTGTACCCCACGCCCGTGGCGAGCACGAAGTCTTCCGGGGTCTCAGCCTGAAGAATGCGCCACATTCCCTCGACATACTCGGCGGCGTACCCCCAGTCGCGGATCGAGTCGAGGTTGCCGAGGTAGAGGTCGTTCTGCAGACCCGCCTTGATACGGGCGACGGCGCGCGTGATCTTGCGCGTGACGAAGGTCTCACCACGACGGGGCGATTCGTGGTTGAACAGGATGCCATTCACCGCGAACATGTCGTACGCCTCGCGGTAGTTCTTGGTGATCCAGTAGCTGTACAGCTTGGCGGCCGCGTACGGAGAGCGCGGGTAGAAGGGCGTCTCCTCGTTCTGCGGCGGCGGCGTCGCTCCGTAGAGCTCCGACGTCGAGGCCTGGTAGTACTTCGTGTCGATTCCCGACAGGCGAACGGCCTCGAGGAGGCGGATCGTTCCGGTTCCCGTCGTGTCGGCGGTGTGCTCGGGCTCGTCGAAAGACACACGCACATGCGACTGCGCGGCGAGGTTGTAGACCTCGTCGGGGTTGATCTCCGACATCAGCGTGACGAGTCGCGCACCGTCGGAAAGGTCGCCGTAATGCAGGAAGAGCTTGGCTTCAGGGTCGTGCGGGTCGACGTAAAGGTGGTCGATGCGGCTGGTGTTGAAGGTCGAGGCGCGGCGGATGACGCCATGAACCTCGTACCCCTTCGCGAGAAGAAGTTCGGCGAGGTAGGAGCCGTCTTGACCGGTGATGCCTGTAATGAGGGCGCGTTTTGTCACGTTTTTCTGCCGTTCGGGAAGCGAGAAAGAGAGTTAAACCGGAGTCTTCACGGCGGCTTCGGCGGTCAGATCCGCGAGCAGACTATCGAATCGCTCGATAGCGAATGTTTCATTCAGCACGGTCTCTTTGTAACGTTTGCCGTTCTCGCCCATCCGGAGCCCCTCCTCGGGGTCTGCGGCGAGCGCGATCGCGCCCTCGAGAAGGGCTTCCGCGTCGCCCGCGGCAACGATCATCCCGGCTTCGGCGTTGTGCACTTCTTGAGCGGTAATACCCAGCGCGTCGGTGGCCGCGAGAACCGGTCGACCGGACGTGAAGTAAGACGTCAGTTTGCTCGGCACGCACATTTCCGCGACACCTGGCAGCTCGTTAACCAACAACATGTCGGCGGACTGCAAGATCGCGGCGAATGCAGCGTCATCGAGCGGCGGCAGGAGCTCGGTCGTCGTGGGCTCTCCTGCAATGCGCGCAGCCAGCTCCTCGCGCTGGGAGCCCTTTCCCACCAGCACGAAACGTACGCGTTCACCGCGCTGGTGGGCCAGCCGACCCGCATCGACGACGTGGTGGAGCCCCTGCTTGGTCCCCATATTTCCCGTGTGCAGGACCACCGTTTCGTCGTGGCCCCATCCGTAGGACGCCCGAACTGCAGCCACATCGACGCCAGAAGTCGCTGTCACGTGTGTCCAGTTCCTGATGACGGCGATGCGCTCCAGCGCTACTCCAAAGTCGGCATGCACTCGATCCGAGAACCGATCGTGAATGACGACGACCATGGTGGCTGAGCGCAACAGCCAGCGCTCGAGCCCGCGAATGACGCGTTCCGACAGACCGCCACCGTGGCCTATTTCCGTCATGCCGATGCCGTAGAGATCCTGCACCCAGACGACGAAGGGGGTATTACGGTGCGACAGTAATGAACGAGCACGGACGAGAACAGACGAGATCAAAGCTGGCGAAACCGCGACGATCGCCGAGGGCTGACCCCACCGAACGAAAATCTGCCGCAGTCCGAACGTGGCTTCCGAGAGGGCACGCGGCAACGACGAAGGCTGCCCAGGAACGAAATGCCGCAGTCGATGCACGTCGACACCCCGAATCCGTTCGCTGCGCGACCACTGCCCGTAACCTGGCGTGATCTTCCAATCCGGATAATGAGGGTGCGCCACGATGGCCCGAACCTCGTGGCCCTGCCGCGTCAGGCCCTCGGCCATGGCACCGGTGTACGGGGAAATTCCCGTAGTCTCCGGGGGATAGTTCAGCCCGAAGAAGAGCGTTCGCGGTGGGTTCACGGGACAGAGGATACCGCCGCGACCGTTACGACACAGTTACAGGAAAGGGACCACCGTGAGCGACATTCCGGTGATCGATCTTTCGAAGGCCCCCGGTGAGCGTGCGGCCTGGGATCGGCCAGCCTGGCAGGTGTATCTGTGGGCGATTTGCGAGCTGATTTTCATCACAAATCCATGGCAGATCAGCTCAGGACTGCGAGTCCGCGTGCTTCGAGCGTTCGGCGCAGAAATCGGAAGCGGCGTCGTCTTCCGCCCCCGCACGCGCGTCAAGTTTCCGTGGAAGCTGCACATCGGCGACCGCTCGTGGATCGGCGAGGGAGTGTGGTTCCACAATCAGGACCACGTCTACGTCGGACACGACGTCGTCATCTCACAAGAAACGTTCCTCACGACCGGCAGTCACGCACATCGGCGCGACATGGCGCTGGTCACACGTCAGATACATGTGCAATCTGGCGCATGGATAACGTCACGTTGCATGATTCTCGGCGGTTCCGAGATCGGCCGGTCGACGCTTATCGCGCCAATGTCGCTGGTAACGGGCAACGTTCCAGCTGGGGAAGTCTGGGGGGGGAACCCAATTGCACGTCTCGGACCGCGGTTCCCAAGAAACGTGGGCGAATGATGAGAAGCAGAACGCAAGTGGTTCACGTCGGACCATCCGTCGAAGGGCTCGGCGGCATCGAGTCAGTCATCCGAGCCTATGTCACTCAGCAATGGTCCGCGCTCGACATGCACGCAGTCGCCTCCTGGAGAGGGACGGAGGGTGACGGAGGTAAGCAGCCAGTACGGACCTTTCTCGAGGCAATGAGCCAGCTACGGAAGATCATCCAAACGAATACCGACACGGTCATTCATATTCACGTGTCGCACCTAGGGTCATTCATCCGCGAAGGCGCCTTGGCATTCTTCTTCCGACGCAAGAACCGAGTTGTTCTTACCGTACACGGATCTGCTTTTGTTTCGACCTCCAATTCATTACCGTGGAGGCTCATATATCGGGCTGTCTTGAGCCGGGCAAGCGCCGTCTGCGTCCTGAACGAAGGGGCGTACAAAAGAGTGGTCCAGCTCGCACCGCAGCAGACCGTCAAATTGGCAACGAATCCACCCCCCACTCCACCCGCCATGGTGCCCACCCCAGTCGAGAAAACTGAGCGCATCGTGATCTTTGCGGGCTCCGTTGGCCGACGAAAAGGTGTCGACACGCTCCTCGACGCGTGGGCAGAGGTGACAAAGCAGGTTCCAGACGCGCAACTACACCTCTATGGCCCGCTGGAACGTGACTTCCACGTGAGCGGCAAAAATGTCGTCTCGAAAGGACGAGTAACGGAACTCCATGTCTGCGAAGCTTTGGGCAAGAGCCGCGTCGCGGTTCTGCCCTCTCGAGCTGAGGCGATGCCCATATTCGTGATCGAGGCGTTACAGGCAGGCAGACCAACGATTGTCTCTGCCGTCGGCGCGATGCCTGAGCAGATCGGGAAGGGAGGGGTTGTGGTGCAACCAGAGGATTCCAGCACCCTAGCTGCCAGCATAATCCACTACCTGTGCGATCCCGGGGCTGCGGCGGCGGACGGACAACTAGCACGAAGGATGTACGACGAAAAATACTCACGCACCAGATTGGAATCAGAACTACTCGAGACGTACGGACTGGTGCAAAGATGAAAACTACATTGATGGCCGCGGGCAGCGGTGGGCACCTCATGCAGCTGAAACTGCTCTCAAGCACCGGAGCGATACCAGCCAGCGAAATCATCTGGATCACGGACCAAACCCCACAGAGCGAGTCACTCTTGGCGGGAGAAAATGTCACATACCTTCCGCACCGCGCCCCGCGCGATATAATCGGCGTTCTAAAGAATGCTTGGTCCGCGAGGCGACTGGTCGATCGCCAAGTTGAGCACATTTACAGCACTGGGGCAGGCATAGCTTTGTCTCTGTACATACCTGCCGCGGTGAAGCGGGTACCCATGACATACATCGAAAGCGCTACGCGAGCTACACGCCTTTCACTAACCGGCCGCGTAATCAACCTTCTTCCCTTTATTGAGCGACGAGTTCAGCATGAACAGCTGGCCAACGAGCGCTGGTCCTTTCGTGGCTCAGTCTTCGACCAGTTTACGGGGGCGAAAACCGTCGCCGACACCCGAGATGTCAACTCGATTTTTGTTTCCCTCGGCGCAAATCAGCATGTGGGCTTCCGCCCCCTCATTGAGCGCATTCTCGAGATCACCCCACCGAGTGTTGACGTATATTTCCAATACGGCCCGACCGACGTGAGGGATCTCTCGATCCAGGGTAAGGCGACGATGACATGGCAGGAGGTGCATGAGCGCAGCCGGGCAGCAGATGTGGTGATCACCCACGCGGGGACAGGCTCAATCCTCACGACCCTACTCGCTAGCAAAATCCCAATTATCGTGCCGCGATCGGGCGCAACGGGCCAACATGTGGACGAACATCAATCAGATCTCGCCGCTTATGCACAGAGCGTAGGACTAGCGATCGCAATCTCCGCTGACCAACTAGACTGGTCGCACGTCCTCCAAGCGGCGGCAATGGAACTCAGAAAATCAAGGGTCGATGATGAACTCGAGTGAAGTCAAAGCAGAATTGGCGGATCTCAAGCGCCAAAGGTCGAAACGCGGATATTTTCTGCTGCGATGGCGCGATCCAGTTTTGCACTTTCTCTTAGCGCTCCGAAACGCGGAGGCTGCTCGAGACCGACGCGGGGAAAATTGGTACAGAGCCGGACAGTACGCCTTTCATAGGCTCAGGTACGAGTTTGTTTCGCAGCGAACCGGAGTACACATCCCTTTAGGATGCTTCGACACCGGGCTATCCATTGCTCACCTGTCGTCCATAGTGGTAAATGGCGGCGCTACGATCGGCCGAAACTGTCGCATTCATCAGGGCGTGACAATTGGCGCCGTTCGAGGCAGTTCCCCGACCATTGGCGATAACGTTTTCATCGGCCCGAACGCCATCATCCTTGGCCCGGTCAATGTGGGTGACGGTTCACACGTGTCTGCCGGAGTAGTGGTCACTAAGTCAATTCCCCCTAACGCGATTGCATACCCGACACGTCCGGAAATCGGCGAGGGCCGCGCACGAAGCTGGAGGGACCATGCTTAACAAGATACGGCGGGCAGTCTCAAAGTTGAAAAGCGGCGCCTATGCCGCGGAACTGAAGCTGCGGGGCGTAGCGCTCGGTGAAGAGCCCTACATCTCAGGCCGCCCCGTGGTCACCGTTCATCCCGACAGCGAAGCACGCATCGGAGCCCGTGTGGTGCTAGAAAGTTCTTGCCGAGCGCAAATAATCGGAGTCCAGCAGCCAATTGTGCTGCGCGCTGTTGGGGCGGGCGCAAGCCTCATCATTGGTGACGATTGCGGAATGAGCGGATGCACAATCGTTGCGGCGAGCTCAATCACTATTCAGGATGGATGCCTCGTTGGTTCGGGAGCGATGATTCTGGACTCAAACATGCATCCGACACACTCGATCAATCGACGGTATGAGCCACGTCCGGCAACTAAAGCAAACGACGCCGTCGTGCTGGAGCGGAATGTTTTCGTTGGCAGCCGCGCAATCATTCTCGCGGGATCGCGGGTCGGTGAAAACTCCGTAATCGCTGCCGGTAGCGTTGTACGGGGACAGTTCCCGGCGAACTCGCTTATCGCGGGGAACCCGGCGAAAGTTGTCGGGCAAGTGAAGGTATAGAGCCGCATTTGACAACTCCAACACAGTTATCCGAAGCGATCCGATCGAGCGTCTTTTCTCGCGATCAGATCCTAGAGCGTTTTGCGGCCGTATTAATCGCCCTAACCTTGACCGTTCGATCTCCGATCGCTAGCTGGCTCTCCATCGGCTCGATTATCGCGCTTGTGTTGTGGCCGGTGGTCTTCAACCGAGTATCGATTAGAGCATCATTTGCGCTTATCGCGATAAGTACACTTGCAGGGATCTCGGGGATTTTGCTCGCCCTCCAGTCAATAAGTGAAGTTCCCGCTCGAAGAATCTCAGTTGACTTCCTGATTTTTGACACAGGGACTCTCGTTGGGTTGGTATTGATATCTGTTTCCGCATTCTGGGCTTCCAAAATCTTGGGCGTCAGAACGTTTTTGATTCTCTGGAGTATTGGATATCTTCCTGTTGCAGTTCTTTCCACGCCCCTCTTGACCGTCAATCCCTGGAAATTTGCGTTCGCACTTCCAGTCTCAATATTGGCACTTGGCATCGCCGCCGTCTCTATCCGCATGTCGTTGACAACATTATTGCTCTTGGCGATCGTCAGTGTCGTGTCTGGATATCGAAGCTGGGCATTGGGTCTGCTATTGGCGGCAGTACTTTGCGTCGCACTTCCAAGAGTTGATCGAATACGCCGCACTTCAACCGCGTCGAAGTTCATGTTGTTCGCCGCGATTGCGGCGGGGTCGGCTTGGCTAGTATTCGAACTTGTGTTGGGCGGCCTGTTTGGAGAACCCGTTCGCGAGCGTACCGAGCTTCAGTTGCGTTGGGGCGATGGGAACATAGTTCTTGGCGGTCGTTCCGAATGGGGTGCCGCCCTGGCCGGGTTTATCTATCGTCCCCTCGGCTTCGGTTCAGGTGTAGGCCCGGCTGCGATCGATTGGGCGCCGATAATCTCAGGGCAGCGAGTTCCGGACGGCCTAAAGGATTACACGACCGTGGCGCAGTACATGACTGCTGGACGCATCGAGTTCCATTCGACTTTCTGGAACTTCTGGAGTCACTACGGCTTGGTGGGTATGGTACTCATTGCCTACGCCGGATGGATGCTCATCCGAAGCTCGATTGGGTCAGCCTCGGTCGCGAACCCAACTTCCATTGTGGTCGTTGTGCTGATGGTCGAAATTCTATGGAATCTTCTGTTCAGTCCAACTGTGATTGTGACGCTAGGCGTCGCAATGGGTGTCGCGCTATTCAAGTTGCACGCAGACGACGAACGGCCACCGCTGTTACCGGCACCATCTGAATGAGCAAAAACCCCGCGGCGAGGCTGAACGCTGGCGCCGCTTCATGCATCGAACCTGCTAGAGCGACAGTGCAAATCAAGACGAAGACCGCCAGTGCCAGGGATGTAGCCGCCTGGACTCGCAATCCCACTTCGTCGGTCATCAACATTGCGCCTGGTTGATGAACCGCTATGACAAATACCGACAAGGCCATCCATACCCATGTTTGCCGAGAGATATTGATGCTCTCGGGAAATACAAGACTGGTGGCGAACGGAGCTGTTACGTAGAATCCGACCGCAAGAACGATGCCAATCCCCGCACAAATCGCGAACGCGCGTAGAAACAAAGATCTCTGCGCGGACGGGTTATTGCGGGTTCGAACAAAGTCCGGCCACAGTGATCTGCCCGCTATCTGGCCAACTGAATAAGCTGGCCCGAACAGGGTGAAAGCTGCCGCGTACGCGGCGACTGTCGGCAAATCAGTCATCCATGAGAGCGCAACTCTGCCGGACTGAATAGCTATAGGCGTCGCGATCAAGATAATGAGCATCGGAATCGCGACCCCAGCCACGCTCACGCGCGTCGGGGCGACGCCCGAAACGGCACGTACGCGTGCATCTGATCGCGCCACAATGTAGATGGCGGTGTTGGTCACGAATAGGCCAGCTGGGGCGAAAGCAGCGGTCCACCATGGCGGAAGGCCCAACATTGCAAGCAGAAACACAATGCCAAGGGTTAGAGGTCCACTAATTCCCTGGAGGATTGTTAGCAGCGAATTCTTCCCCTGCCCCAGCATGAGCGCTGGCCCCAGCCCCAAAGCGATGGAGGCAGCGATGAAAACAGTCGCAACAAGAAACGCCGTGTTATAGCTGGGGTCACCGAACCCCAACAGGACATCCCACCCTGGCAGGAAAGTGGCGACGGCCCCAAGGGCCACGACGCCGACGGCGATAGCCGCCAGGATGCGGCTCGCACGTTGGAAAACCCACCTGAACACGCTACCTTGTGTCTCGATATTTGCCGCTGCTGTGGTTACAGGCGCCCCCAAACCAAAATCGAAAGAGGGCAGAAGTGCGGGTATTGTGTAAGCAAGGATGAAGATAGCGTATACGTCGACAGAGTATTCGATACTAACAGTACGCGAAATTAAAAGACTCGCCACTGCGGTGATAGGCAGCACCCCTAGTCGTGCGCCTGCTGCGCTGACAAGTCGTCGAAGAGGAGAACTCACAACGGGTCCCTCAACGGTCCGGTCTAACACCGCGGATCATGCGGACGACGGAATCGCGGGCGAACCATCGCGCGCCATTGGCGAAAGCGAAGATGCGATCGATGTTTCTTGAACGCATTACAAGAAGGCCGTTTCGGAGCCGGATGCGATGAAAGATCATCTCGCGCTGAATCCGGCCAAGAGAACCGTGAGCTCCACCGATTTCAAAGTTGCAGAGAACCTCGGGAATCACAGTTGGGTTTGACATTCTTCCGGCCCGGATGGCGTAGTCCTGATCGGCCGCCATGCTCAGGGTTTCGTCGAATCTGCCCAATCTATCCACAAGCGCCCTGCTGACGTACATGGTCTGGTGAGGCACAAAAGTTAAACCAAGCTCGAGCAATCTCTGCCTATGTCGTTGTCTGTGGATAATTCCTTTTCCACGACCATCAGCGTCCACATATTGGACAGAGCCATAAGCCCAACCCCATCGGTGCGTTGCGTACGACTCAGCAACGATGGATAACGTATCGGGCGCTCTAAACGTGTCCCCAGCATTCATAAAGACAATGAGATCGCCGTCAGCTATCGCAAGACCCTTATTCATCGCGTCAAAGATTCCCTTGTCGGGCTCGGACCGAACCGTGACCGAAGCTTGCGATGCAATGGATTGCAAGTAAGCCGGGGACCCGTCAGAGGACGCACCATCGATGATGATATGCTCGGCACCGAGGTATGACTGCGCTTGGACGCTTTCGCGGGTGCGCTGAAGCCCTCGCAGGTCATTATAGGTGACTGTAATGACTGAGATTTTTGTTTCCAATTCGGCTCCCTCGATCAGCTGGAGAAACACTATGCCGCAGAGTATTCCTCGGGTCTTGCACCAGATCTGGCTGGGCGGCGAACCGCCCTCCCAGGTTCAGGAGTGGATGAAATCCTGGAAAGATACCCATCCGGGCTGGCAATATCGACTGTGGACGGACGCGCATATCAGTGAGGCGTTGA
Source organism: Microbacterium sp. NPDC086615 (assembly GCF_040686055.1). Classification (NCBI taxonomy): domain Bacteria; kingdom Bacillati; phylum Actinomycetota; class Actinomycetes; order Micrococcales; family Microbacteriaceae; genus Microbacterium; species Microbacterium sp. NPDC086615. The sequence continues at coordinate 17,597 of NZ_JBFBJJ010000007.1, read as the reverse complement.
ACCAGCGTCAAATTCATTACGCTGACTCCTATGCCGCTAAAGCTGACATCTTGCGGGTCGACATTCTTGCGAAGTACGGCGGTGTCTACGTTGACGCGGACTACGAAGCACACAGAGCGATCGACCCCATCGTTAGAAACCGTTCAGCCGTACTCTTGAGCGAGGGGCCGAATCTGACAAATAGCTTTCTCGCTTTTTCGCCTGCACACCCCATCGTGATGGCACTCCAAGAAAAAATCGGGCAGCTGAGTGACGAGGCGTTGACCAACGCCGGCAATGAGGTATTGAGTCTGACTGGCCCCCTCGCGCTAACGTCGGTCGTTGCCGCAGATCCGTCTGTGCTGAGTGATGAAGCGGTTTGCATGATCGCCCCTGACTATTTCCTAGTTCCCAAGAGCCGAAACCCCGACATTCAGACGATGGCCCAGGCCCGCCGCTTCGCAACGCATCATGCGGCAGCGAGTTGGCGTACCACGTCGGGCATATCCCGTGCACTCCGATCGACCAGATTGAAAACAAGGGTTAGGCGCTTCTTCGATCTCAGCGCGTCGTAGCAAGGCTCCCAGTCGCGATCTGGACACTTGGGGTATTCGTGAGCACGTTACCATCCGCATGTTTCGTCCGCACGACCATGCGTCGTCCGACGTCCGTCGTGCGCGTTTCGGGCGTATTACAGGTAAGGGGCCAGTAGATGTGCACGCAGGTCATCCGTTAGCGATGCTCCCCACGATCATCAGAACGCTGAATGTCGCGTTGTAAGTTACGTGCGCGAAGATGGAGCCCCAAATTCGACCAGTGGCGAAAACCAAACCGCAGAGGGTGACCGCAAGGATGAGTAGCTGCAGCGCCGACTCAATGCCGGAGCTTCCGCCACTTGTGTGCATAAGCACAAATAGCGCGGACGATATGAGCGCAGACGCGATTGCGGCAGGAACACCGCCGACTCGGCGACGCAAATATACGTAGCACGACACCAAGGCGAGACCGCGAAAGACACCCTCCTCCAACACTGGAGCCACGAGAACGCTCCCAAGCACGGCTACGGCGGCCTCGGTAAATTGATTTGCGCCCCCCACGACGCGCAGGTCTGGAAAGGGACTTGAATTTGCGCCGCTGAGAAATCCTTGCAATATGCGGAGCGCTAGACCCAGACCGACTCCCCACAGAAGGTCGGTGGTTCGGCAGAGCAATAATGGGCTGGGCACCCTGCGCAACAAACCGAGCACAATCAGGAGGAGTAAACAGGCCCAGGTGACAAACAGCTGTGTGGACGGAAACCCGAATCCCGCGATCGGCATCAAGAGGCGGGCGGCACATGCCGACAGCACCAGCCCGATCATGACGATGGTCAGCACGCGCGAATCCCACCGCCTGGCCCCACCTGTTCCTAGCCGCCAGTCGCTCACTGCGCCTCGCCTCGTCCGACGACCCAACTTTTCGCGCCCGTCTTGCGATCCGTCGCGCTCATCCGCTGGCCCACCAGTCGAGGGCAGCGACGAAGGATGGTTGCGTTGCGAGGTCTTTGCTCGGGGAGGCATCGGCCCGGGTATGGTCACGGGTAGAACTTATACGCTGATGCAGATGTAAGTGGTGCCCGACGAGGCGGCTCCAGGAGCTAGCCCGCGAGGTCCGGCGCCGGCGGAAGGAACTTCTGCGAGGCCGCGCCAGCAGCGCCGTTCATCGAAGGACGCTCGCCGCTCGGCATTGGGCGTACTGAACTGCGAGTCGACACGATTGCTGACTCCATCCACCGTCGTCGAAACCTGTTCGTTCCCGCCCGGACGCAGAGATGGAATAGTTCGTGTGTCAGACTGTCGAGGATCGACCAGTGGCGCTACTGGCCGCGTTTTTCGAGAGGCAACATGGAGTTCAGCGACTACATCCGCACCCTCCGCAAGAACTGGCTCCTGATAGTTTCCTCGGGTTTTATCGGTCTTGCGCTTGCAGGGGCCTACACCGCCACTCGGACGACGATCTACGAGTCCACGAGCACGGTGTTCGTTTCAACGCAGGCGGGTAGTTCCGCCGCTGATCTTCAACAGGGCTCCAGTTTCACGCAGGCTCGAATCAACACGTACGTCGAGCTGGCCTCAACACCGGCGGTGCTCGAGCCTGTTCTTCGGGATTTGGAGCTCGGTTACTCAGCTGACGAACTCGCGAGCAGAATTAAGGTTTCAGCCACCTTGAGCTCCACGCTCATCACCGTAACCGCGTCGGACCCCGATCCAGCTCGCGCGGCTGCGCTAGCAAATGCGGTCGCTTCGAGCCTCTCAACAACCGTGCCGCAACTTGAACCAGAGGCCGAGGATGGCAGCAGTCCGGTCCGACTGAGTCGGGTCCGCGACGCGGTTCCCGCGCAAGCTCCGTCGAGCCCCTCCTGGCCGCTAAATCTCTTGATTGGTTTGGCAGGCGGCATCGCCCTTGGGCTTGTCTCGGCGGTGCTGCGGAGCGCCCTCGACAATCGCGTCAGATCGCCGAGGGAAGCTGAGTCCATCACGAAGTCACCAAACATCGGGGCGATTGCCTTCGACGCGAAGGCCAAGGATCGTCCACTCATCGTCCATGCGGATCCACTAAGTCCTCGAGCGGAGTCTTTCCGGACTTTGAGAACTAATCTGCAGTTCTTGGACATGGGAGGAAGATCGAGCTTCGTCGTCACTAGTTCTATCCCTAGCGAGGGAAAGTCCACCACAACTATCAACCTCGCGATCGCACTTGCCGACGCGGGCAAGCGTGTAGCTCTCCTCGACACAGATCTGCGTAAACCGAAAGTCGCCGAGTATCTCGGCATCGAAGGTGGTGCAGGTTTGACAGATGTGTTGATTGGCCGAGCTGAAGTGAATGACGTCATGCTTCCCTGGGGCGGCCGCAGTCTCTACGTCCTGCCTGCCGGTAAAATCCCGCCGAACCCGAGCGAACTTCTTGGTTCAGCCCGAATGGGAACCCTCATCACGATGTTCGAGAAAACCTTCGACGTCGTCTTGTGTGACGCACCGCCACTGTTGCCCGTGACCGACGCCGCGATCCTGGCGCGGGTTACTAGTGGTGCGATGATGGTCGTCTCAGCAGGTAAGACGACTCGCCATCAGCTCGCTCTCGCAACCCAGGCCCTGAGGGCGGTCGACGCGAAGCTCGCTGGCTTTGTGATGTCTATGGTTCCTACACGCGGTCCAGACTCGTACTACTCGGCGTACGGTTACGGTTACGGTTACCGTGAAGAATCAAGGAGTGGCGGGGCGTCCACCCGAAAGATCTCGAAACGACGCCGCCTCGACTCGCTTCCCCCTGCGAGCTCAGCGCAGCGGCCGTTTGATGACCTTGCGTTCACTCCGCGGCGAAGTACTCGAGAGTCGAGGCGGGGGGACTGAACGTGTCAGGCACGCAATTGTTGCCTCGCCAGACGCTTGTCCTGGGACGCTGGTTACTGTGGATTCTCGCAGCCGGACTGATTTTGGGTTCCCTCGCGACCGTATGGGTGGTAGTAACTGGCTTCCTCGCTTACCAGCATCTTTCTCGCGTGCAGTCGGGGGCCGCGGATGCGGTCCACGCTGTGACTACCGACCCCGCGTCCGCGGTCGCTCGGCTCAAGTCACTTGGCGAAGAAGCGTCCGCCGCCCACGGACTGACCTCCGGGCCCTTTTGGGAGGTGGCGTCGCTCACGCCGTGGGTCGGACCGCAAGTCGATGCGTTTCGCACCATTACAGCGTCTTCTGATCAACTTCTGAACCGAAGCTTTCTTCCCTTGTCCACGGCGGCGGAGGGAGTGTCCGCAGAGAGTCTCAAGCCGGCTGGGGGGCGAATCGACCCGTCAGCCTTGGGCATGCTACGCGAGCCTGCGCAGGCCGCCGTGCGTCCAGCGACGGATGCCGCGAAGGCCGTGCAGGACATCGATCGTACGCCGCTCGTCGGCGGCCTGAGCGGTGCCGTCGACCAAGCGGGCGACGTATTCACGCAATCCGCCACCTTCATCGACGCCCTCGCCCGCACAGCACAGCTGCTCCCCGACATGCTGGGGCAAGACGGCGAGCGTCGTTATCTCGTGCTCGTGCAAAACAACGCTGAGTGGCGCTCCCTGGGCGGCATATCGGGTAGCGCAATCCTGCTCACTACCGACAACGGAGCTGTTTCACTCGGCGGGACGGAATCAGCAACGGGCCTCTCGCGCGGCACCACGCAGCCCGTGGTCGATCTGCCCGCGGAGATCGTCGACATCTACGGCACGCGACCTGCGCGCTACTTCCACAATCTCACCGAAATTCCCGACTTCTCGATCGACGGACCTCTCGCGAAAGAATTCTTTGCTAAGAAAACAGGCGTATCCGTTGACGGCGTGATCGCGATCGACCCGGTCGTGCTCTCTTACATTCTGTCCGCCACCGGACCCGTCACTCTTCCCGACGGCGAGAAGTTGTCCTCCGACAACGCCGTGGACCTTCTTATGAACGGGGTCTACGAGCGCTACCCCGACCCCGCTCAGCAAGACGCTTTCTTCGCGGCCTCGACCGGTGCCGTCTTCCAAGCGCTTCTCGATGGGCGGGGATCCGCCTCCGGCTTCGTGTCGGCCCTCAGCCGCGCCGGAAACGAACACCGACTCCTCATGTGGAGCGCCGATGCCGACGAACAGGCGGTGCTCGCGGGCACGACGATCGCCGGGCCCATCCCCTCTACGGACGAGCGAACGGCACGCTTCGGCCTCTACCTCAACGACGGTACCGGCTCGAAGATGAGCTATTACGTCGCGCCCCACACCTCACTGGCGTGGGACTCGTGCCCGTCGTCCGATCCGTCTCTCCCGCGACAGCTCACCCTTCACCTTGACCTCACAAGCACGGCGCCCGCCGACGCGGCCACCTCGCTGCCGACCTACATCACCGGGAACGCTGCCTATGGGACGGCTCCCGGAACGGCGAAAGTGGTCGGCAACGTCTACCTCCCCGAGGGTTTCGTCCTGGTCTCGGCGCACACGACGAACGGCGCAAGCTTCGCCCGCGCCACCTTCGACGGGCGGACGGTGTTGACCTTCGGCGTCGACGTGACGCCGCAGCAGACCATCGGCGTCGATGTGGTGGTGCGCGGAGCATCGACTGCAACGGAGGCGGAGGCGTTCGTCACGCCCACCGCCGACGCCGCTCTCGATCCCGTGGTGCGCGCGTCGTGCCAGATCCCCACGGTTGCCTCCCTGGAGTAGACCTGCGAAGTCACTCGACGGGCTCATTCTCTGCGACCTTCTCGATGGGGCGCTGATTTCGGAGACGAAATGCGCCCTCGTCGCGCGTGTGACGGACTGCTTGCGAAATGTTTACGTCGCGGAAACCGCATTGATTTGCTAGGCGCAACCACCACCCTGGGCGGGGTCCTGCAGCATCCGGATCCTCGCACAACCGCTTCACGCCGTAGGCGTCCTTGTGGTCTTCGACGAACTGGAAGTGGTTCACCAGTTCGTCTCCCCGGCGAAATACTTCGCCGCCTGACGGAGAATGTCCCGCTCCGTTTCGAGCCTGCGGGCCTCAGCTTTCAGCGCCGTGTTCTCCGCTTCGAGCCGCACCACCCGCGCCGCCTGCGAGTCCGGACAAGACCCGTCAGACGCCGCCACGCCACCGATGGCGGTCGTCCCGGAACCGAGCTTGTCGACCCACTCCTTCAGCGCGCCACGAGAGATCCCGAGATCGACCGCAATGCCCTTGAGCGTCGCACAGGGCGTCGATTCACACAGGTCCACCGCCCGCCGCCGGAACTCGTCGGTCTAGGTTCTTCCTTGCATACTTGGATTCTCGCTCCCCCAGCGTTCGTTCTGGAATCAGCGTGTCCAAGATCACGGGTCAAGACCCGTCAAGCCCCGGGAGTCTCGCACCACTGCACCCGCCGTGACTGGCCCGCTACCGTACACACGGCAAAGCGGGTTTGTCTGACCGGTCCTCACGGCCGATCTCGTCGACATCGGCAACGTTTGCGGCGACAGCGGCGGCGGCGGCGAACACCCTCAACCGCGCGAACTTGCGTCAGCGACGGTCGGATAGCGATGCCACCCGCGGCACCTCGGACCGACGATCCGATGGCGCCATCCGACAGTCACCCAGCTCGGCTTGCGCACCACAAGCGTCCTGGTGAGCTCCAGGCGACTCAGCCCGGTCACGTTACGTGCAACTCGGTCCGCTCTCATAGCGGATTGAGAAGCAACATCCTTACGTGTCGCAGATTGTTTACTCAGAAGAAACCGCTACGGTTTGCAATCCAGCAGATCCGTAGGGGATACTCAAGAAAGCATTCAGCCGCACGACACCGCATCAATCCCGTCCGCACGCGCCACTTGGACGACTGTCGGCACCGCGCGGACCCACCCCGTACCGCCATATCGGTTTCGAAAGCAGGCTCTCATGAAGCGTCGTCTCACTACGGCAGTCGCCTCGGCATCTGTCGCCGCCGCGCTGCTCCTCGCCGCGCCCGTCGCCGCGCAGGCGTACGTCCCCACCAGCCCCGACACCGTCACGGTCACCGTCACGTCCAATGGGCCGGTTCCGGTCCCGGGCTTCCAGCCCGGCGCAGAGGTCACGTTCACCCTTGTCGGCCGCGGTGTCACCGGGGCTAACATTGCCACGGCAAGCCTCCCCGTCACCTCGGCGTCGGTCACCAAGACGGCAGATGCCTCCGGCTCGGCCACGGCCGTCGTGACGCTTCCCGCCAACCCCAGCGGCTCTTACACGCTCGCCGCGACCGGCGCGCGCGCCGACAGCAACGGCGGCGGAAGCAACGGTGGCAGCAGCAACGCTCTCCCGGCGACCGGTGTCAACGGTGAGTCGCTCATGGGCATCTACATCGGTGGCGGCGCGCTCGTGCTCGCCGGTGCGACGGTCGCGGTCGCCGCGAAGGTTCGTCGCAACCGCGCCGAGAACAAGGCGTAAGCGCACACACAGCAACGAGTGAGGCCCCGTCGACTTCGGTCGACGGGGCCTCACTCGTTGCGTCACCGACGCGGGTCACCCAACCACGAAGTCCCCGACCCTCGTCACCCCGTCCGACAGGTACACCGGCACCACGACCGCCCGACCAGCGCGCTCTTCCTGCCACCGCAAGGCCTCTTCGGGCGACGTGAAGTCGTGACTCGAGCCCGTGGCATCCGCCAACTCGTCAGCATCGACGTAGCCCTGACGGCCGTTCGTCGCGACGACAGCGATGAGGTCGGGCTCCTCCCCCGCGCCCGCCGAGCCATAGTTCTGGCCCCGATCATTCACCGCGAGCGGCACGGGCTCCGCGTCGAGGTAGGTCGCGGTGAGACGCCACCTCTCGTCGGCGCCGGACGACACCACGAGCTCGGAACCGACCGCGTCGACGGGCACGTCGATCCACGACACCGCGCCATCAGGGTGCGCGACGAAGTCATCCGCGGTGCACGTCACCGATCCCGCGGGAAAAGTGAAGGTGCCCGGCGTGAGGCAGCGCAGCTCGATACGGACCTGATTCGCGGCGTCGGGGCGAGGCGGCAGAACCAGCGTGCCGTCGCCCGAGCCCTCCGCGGTGACGGGAGCACCGAGCTCACTGGTGACCGTGCCGCCGGGGAGAGTCCAGAGCTCGGCGGTCGCCGCCGTCCCACCCGCGGCGAGCACGATCGCCCCCGCCCCCGCGATGACGAACAGCTTCGCGCGACTGCGCCGCTGCGGAAGCTTCGTCTGCGCGACGAGCTGGCGATGCAGTCCCGCGCGGAAGACGGGATCGATGCGCGGTGCGTTCATGCAGAATCCTCCTCGCGTGTGGCATCCGGGACGAGATCGCGCAGCTTCGCTCGCGCACGAGAGAGGCGAGCACGCGCCGCCGCGGCGCTGAGCCCCACCACCACCGCGGCTTCGTCAGCCCGATAGCCCTCGAGGTGCACGAGCATCACGAGCTGTCGATCGACCGCGCCGAGCGGTGCGAGGAGCGCACGAGCGCTCTCATCGGCGAAGACCTCGTCCTCGGCGGAGCTCGCGTCCGCCGAGCGGGGCAGGGTGTCGAGCAAACGCCGATAGCGAGCCGACGAGCGCTGAAGGTTGCGCAGCGCGTTCGTCGTCGTCGCGAGAAGCCACGGCAGCGGCGACCCGTCGACGACACGCACCGCGTCACGCCGGCGCCAGAGTTCGAAGAAGGCCACGGCCGTGGCATCCTCGGCATCCCGTCGATCGGATGCCAATCGCGCGGCGTGACGGAACACGCGGTCGACGTGCCGCTCGTAGAGGTCGCCCAATGCCCTTTCATCGCCGTCGGCGGCGACGCGGCGCCACAACCCGGCTTCGTCCATACCCGGGAATGTCCGGCCGACCGCCTCGTGTGACATTCCGCTCGCGGCGGATTCTGCGTCAGCGTGCGTTGGACTTGTTCTTCTTGCCGGTCTTGGCGGGTTTCTCGTCGTTCTCGGCGTCGGGGTTCTCGGTCTCGGCCGCGGCCTTCTCTTTCGCCTTGCGCTTCGCCTGCGAGGCGAGGCGCGCGAGGTCGACCATGCGCAGGGCGTCCATGCGCGCGCGACGCATCGTGGCGTAATCGGGATCGGCGTCGGCGGTCATGCCCTCGACATCGAGGCGCTGACGGAGGTTCGCCTCGACGTCTCCCCACGCTGCCATCCGGGCGGCGGCCACCAGGGCCTCCACGCGCTCCGGATCGTCGGCGAGAGCGCGCAGCTCTTTCGCGACCCCACGCGACTGGTTCGCGCGACGGCGGAGGTTTCGTGTATCGCGGTCGCGGTAATCGTGCGTTCCCGAGGAGTCGGAGAACCGACCCCACGCGCGCTTCCGCTGGTGCGTCACCCGCTCGGCAGCTTGGTCTTGCTCGTCAGCGAGAGCCCGAAGGGTCTTGCGCGCGAAGTCAGCGAAGACCTCGCTGTCGAACTGCCCGCCGCGGGCGATCGTCTCGACGAGGATGCGGTTGCGCACCGTGAGCCGTGCCGCCGCCGTCGCGATCGACAGCCCCTCGGCAATGGCATCCTTTGTGCGACCCACGACATCCTCCCCTCCCAGGTTATCGGTCGGGGCGTTCGAACGAGCCGGTCGGACTAGCCGAGCTTGGCCACGATCGCGTCGATCCGGCGGGCGCGCGTGTCGGCCGCCTTGGCTCCCTCGACGTTCGTCACATGAGCCTTGCGGGCGCTCGGGGACAGCGCATCGAATGCCTCGCGCACACCCGCTTCGGCGAGCGCGGACGCGAGGTCGGCGGGCACCTCGACCGTGCGCGGCGACGTGTCGAGCTGCAGGTCGACGGTGATGGCATCCCCGCCCGAGAGGCCTGTGGCGGCACGCTTGTCGGACGAGAACGGAATGAGCGTCTTGCCCGCCATGACGCCGACCGTGCTCGAGTACACGTAGCCGTTCACGTCGACGATGACGGCGGCGCGCTTGCCCCCGCCGAGCGCGTCCACGACCTCGGGCGGGACCTCGATGCCGGTGTTGTTGCCCATCTGCGACAGAGTCGTCTCGAATTTCATGAGCAGAGTGTGGCAGCGCGGCCCGCTACGTGAACAGTGTGTGAAATGCAATCCCCTGAGGAGGCGCCCCGCCGGTTCGTATGGTGACCTATGTAACGGAGGGCCTCGGAGAGTACTCGGGGGCCTTCTGTCGTTTCCGGATGCCGGCGCGTTGAGAGCCTGCTTGTACCGGACAATGCGGGGTCGTGCAAAGCCCAATCCGAACCAGCCATTGTCTCCGAAGATGTGAGGAAGGCGGCCACGAGGTCGCTGCTAACTCACTGGGAGGTTCACCATGAGCTCTTCACCTAACCGCCTCGTGGCCACGATCTTCGGGGCCGTGTACCTGCTCGTCGGTCTGCTCGGCTTCGCCGTGACCGGCGGCGTGGGCTTCATCGCGACCCAGGGCGGACTGCTCCTGGGGATCTTCGAGGTCAACCCGCTGCACAACATCGCGCACCTCCTGATCGGTGGCGCTCTGCTCGTCGCCGGTCTCGCGAACGCCCGCGCTGCCAAGGGCGTCAACACCACCGTCGGTGCCGTCTACCTGCTGCTCGGTATCGCCGGCTTCTTCTTGACCGGCACCTCGGCGAACATCCTCGCGCTGAACGTCCCCGACCACTTCCTGCACCTCGCCAGCGCCGTCGTGCTCCTGGGTGTCGGCCTCGGCACCGAGCGCAACGTCCCCCGCACTGCGGCGGTCTGAGCATGACAGCTGCGACCTTCGTGCGGTCGTGGCCCTCTGTATCCGCGTGGGGGGCCGGACTCATCACCGCCGCCCTCGGCGCGGGTGCGATCACCCGTCCCGGTTCCGAGGCCGTCGCCATCGGCCTCGGAACCGGCCTGGTGGCCCTCGGGCTCGCCGCCCTGGCGTGGGGCGGCGTCGTCCTGTGGGCTGGACGCCTGGTCACTCCTGGCTCTGCCCTCGGCGGCAGCCTCGTCGCGCTCTTCGGCGTCGCGGCGATGCTGTTCGTCGTCCCGGCGCACACCAGTGTGCTCGCGGTGGCTGCGGCATCCCTGCTTCTCGTCATCGTCGGCGCGAGCGCCGCGGTGCATCTGCGCCGTCGGCGCCGCGTCGCTCATCCCGAGCGGACCGCGCAGCCCATGAGCGTCGTGGGCCTGCTGGTCGCCGCCGCGGTGATCGCGGTCGTCGTGACTCCCGCGCTCGGTGCGACGCAGAACGCCGTCCTGCTGCGCGACGACGGCACGGTGCCGGTCATCTCGCACGAGGGACACTGACTCTCTCGATGCCGCGACACCTCGGCGCCCGTCGTGCGCGGCGGTGGCACGCTGGAGAGGTGAGCGACTCCCCCTCCCCCGTTCCCGACTGGATCGCGTCGCTGCGGGGAAAGCTGCTCGTCGCCCTCGCCGGACACCCGACCGGCATGGCCCCCTACGTGCGGGACATCGCAGAGGGAGACGACGCCGGATACTTCGCCGAGAACGGCCCCGCGTGGACGGTTCATGCCGGAATGGGGACCCTGGTCGCCGGCATCCGGGCCCTTCTGCTCCAGGCCCTGCACCCGGGTGCCCTCGCCGGGGTGCACGACTGGTCGAGGTACCGCGAGGATCCGATCGGGCGTCTCACCGGCACCGTCCGCTGGGTCATCACGCTCACTTACGGTTCACGGACACAGGCGGATGCCGAGACCGCACGCGTCGGCCGATTCCACCAGCGCGTGAAAGGCGAGTACCGCGCCGGCGACGGAAGCGAGCGGGCGTACTCCGCCGAGGCGCCCGACCTCGTGCGCTGGGTGCATCTCGCGTTCACCGACGCGTTCCTGTCGGGGCACGAGGTGTCGCGGAAGCCGATCCCGGGCGGCGCGGACGCGTACGTCGCCGACTGGGCGACCGCGGGGCGGCTCATGCGCGTCGTCGATCCGCCGCTCACACGCGCGGCGCTGCGGGCCGAGATCGACGGGTTCTGGGAGCGAGGCGAGCTGCGGGGCGGCGAGCGGGTCGACGATGTGGTGCGGTTTCTGCGAAAGCCCCCGTTCCGCGGATCGATGGGAATCGCCTACCGGGTGCTGTTCGCGGCGGCGGTGGCAACGATCCCCCGCCGGTACCGCGCGATGCTCGGCGTGCGGCGGTGGCCGCTGCCCGTGCTGAGCGTGACGCGCGTCATTCTGCGGGTGACCGAGCGGGCTCTCGGGTCGGGTCCGCGCGCGCAGGACATGGCGCGGCAGAGGTTGCGGCGTCTGGGGATGTGAGTCGGGGGCGGTTGCTGACGATGGGCGTGCGAAACTCCGGACATTTCGCCCGTTCGACGCCACGGTGGCCGCGGGCGGGGGCCGTGGCATCCATTTCTCCGGAGTTCGGCACGCTGCACCGGCTCGAGCTCGCACTGCCGCGCGCCGGCCCCCGTCCGACGGTGCCGTCGTAGCCTGGAAGGACCGGAGGTGCCCATGAGCGACGACCCACGCCAGTCGGCCGAGCGCTACCGACTCGACCGCGAGCTGCGTGCGAGCGGACTCGAGCCCGAACCCGCGGCGAATGGGCCGCAGCGCGGGTCGACCGCGGCGGAGCGGGCCGCGTACGTCGAAACCTCGATCCAGCAGGCGATCCGCCGCGGAGAGTTCGACAACCTGCCCGGAGCCGGCAAACCCCTCCCCGACCTGGGCGGGACGCACGACCCCGACTGGTGGATCCGGCGCAAGATCGAGGCGGAGCAGCTCACCGGTCTCGGTCCGCCCGCCCTGACGCTGCGCGTCGAGTACGCCGAGCGCGCCGAGCGAATGGATGCCATCGCCCGAGAGCCCGACGTCCGTGAGGCGCTGCACGACTTCAACCGGCGCGTCATCGAGGCGCGTCGTCAGCTGCAGGGCGGGCCGCCCGTGGTGACGCCGACCGTCGACGTCGAGGCCGAGGTGGCGGCGTGGGCGGAGCGGCGGCGGGCCCGCGAGGAAGCGGCGGCCGTCGCGCCGGTGGTGCGGCGGCGGTGGTTCCGGCGCTCCGGCGCAGGTGGCTGAGCCTGTTGCAGCCTCCGGGCGCGCTCAGGACATCGCGCCAGGTGGCTGAGCCCGTCGAAGCCACCGGAACCCGCGGGCCCTTCGACAAGCTCAGGGACCTCGGAACCAAGGTGGCTGAGCCTGTCGAAGCCACCGGAACCCGTGCGATGGGACCGGGCCCTTCGACAAGCTCAGGGACCTCGGAACCACGGTGGCTGAGCCTGTCGAAGCCACCGGAACCCGTGCGATGAGACCGGCCCTTCAACAAGCTCAGGGACCTCGGAACCAAGGTGGCTGAGCCCGTCGAAGCCACCGGAACCCGCGGGTCCTTCGACAAGCTCAGGGACCTGGGGGCGGGCTACAGCGCGGCGAGCGCCTCCGCCCGCTCCACCAGCGCGCGAGCGCGAGCGAGTGTCGGGGCGTACGAGCCGTCGACCGGACCGTCGGGCGACGCCGACAGCAGCGCCCTCGCGCGGTCGACCTCGTCGGCTGCGGGCGTGAAGCCGGCGTGAGCGCCGGGGACGGCGGCATCCTGCAGCGCGAGAGTGCCGGTGAAGCCCATCGCGACGGCGTGGAGCGCGGCATCCCGAGCGTGGTCGACGGGACCGCACGGTCCGTCGATGGGACCGGCGATCCCCGCCGCTGCCGAAGCGACGACGAGCTGCGCGCGCGGCCACGAAAGGGCGAGTCGGTCGGCCGACATGCCGGTGTCGCGGCGGAAGTCTCCCGTGCCGAAGGCGAGGCGGCGCGTGGCGGGGTGCGCGGCGATCGCGGGGGCGGCGAGCAGGGCCGCGGCCGACTCGACCATCGCGACGATCGAGACGCCGGAGGGGAGGGATGCCGCGACGTGGGCGACATCGGCCGGACCCGCGCACATCGCGAGCACGACACCGGCGAGGCTGTCGTCGAGCTCGCGGCCGAGGGCGAGGTCGTCTTCTCCGTCGTGGGTACCGGCGGCGCTGATGCGCAGCCAGACCGGAGCGTGAGCCGCCGCTCGACGTGCACGGTCGCGTCCCTCGCCCTTGCGGCCGGCGGGGAGGCCGTCTTCGAGGTCGAGCACGAGCACGTCGGCCGCGGTCTCGAGGTGGCCGGCGAGAGGCGAACGGAGCATCCAGGTGCGCGCGAGGTCGACACGCGCGGGGGCGGGGGCGGCCGAAGCCGCCCCCGCCGGGGTGTCGTGGGTCAGGCTCACGAGCGACCCTTCGCCGCGGCCTCCGCCTCAGCCTGAGCACGGAAGGCGTTGAGCGCCTGCGTGTCGACCGTCGCGGGGAGCTCCGTCTTGGCATCCGCGGGCGTCGCCGAGTGGTCGTGACCGGTGAGGAGCGTCTCGTCGAACGGGATGTTGCCGGCGAGTACCTCACGGACGCGCTGTCCGTCGTACTGCTTGGTCCAGGCGCCGATGAGGAGCGTCGCCACCGCGTTGCCGGTGAAGTTGGTGACCGCGCGGGCCTCCGACATGAAGCGGTCGATGCCGACGATGACGCCGACGCCGTTGACCAGGTCGGGGCGGTAGGCCGAGAGACCGCCGGCGAGGGTCGCGAGACCGGCACCGGTGACGCCGGCCGCGCCCTTGGAGGCGATGATCATGAAGATCAGCAGGCCGATCTGCTCGGGGATCGACATCGGCGCACCCATGGCGGTCGCGATGAAGAGGGACGCCATCGTCAGGTAGATCGCGGTGCCGTCGAGGTTGAACGAGTAGCCGGTCGGCACGGTGATGCCGACGACGGGCTTCGAGACGCCGAGGTGCTCCATCTTGGCGATGAGGCGGGGAAGAGCGGCCTCCGACGAGGAGGTGCCGACGATCAGCAGGTACTCGCGGCCCAGGTACTTCATGAGCGAGAAGATGTTGACGCGGGTGACGGCGAACAGCAGACCACCCAGGACGACCGCGATGAAGAGGAAGCAGGTCAGGTAGAACGCACCCATCAGAATGCCGAGGCTGATGACGGCACCGAAACCGGTCTTGCCGACGACCGCGGCGATGGCGCCGAAGGCACCGACCGGAGCGAGCCACAGGATCATGCCGAGGATGCGGAAGACCAGCACCTGGAAGTTCTTGATGCCCTCGACCATGCGCGCCCCGCGCTCGCCCATCCCCTGCAGCGCGAAGCCGACGAGCAGTGCGATGAACAGCACCTGCAGGATGCTGCCGCCCGTGAAGGCCGAGAAGAACGTGGTCGGGATGATGCCCAGGATGAAGTCCTGCGTGGTCGTCGCCTCGGGAACGGCGTCGTACTGCGCACCGGCGATGTTGAGGCCCTCGCCGGGGTGGATGATGTTGCCCACGAACAGGCCGATGCCGAGCGCGAAGGTCGACATCACGAGGAAGTAGCCGAGCGCCAGGCCGCCGATCTTGCCGACCGTGGAGGCCTTGGCGATCGACCCGATGCCCACGACGATCGTGCAGAAGATCACCGGGGCGATCATCATCTTGATCAGGCTGACGAAGCCCTTGCCGATGGGCTCGAGGGTCGTCGCGAATGCGGGAGCGACGAGGCCGACGATCACACCGGCGACGACCGCGAGGATGACCGAGATGTAGAGCCAGTGGTTGCGGTCGATCCTCTTGCGAGGCCGGCCGTCGCGCGTGGTGCGGAGTGAGAGTGCCACGGGTGTTTCCCCTTTTCTAACGCCTTCGTTGAGTCCGGCGGGGGCGCCGGTCGATGTGAAGACTTTGATCGAGGCGGGACGGGGGAACCATTTGTGGTCGTATTGTTCACGGCAGGCGCGACGAAGGGTGTGACATGCGGCTGAGCGTGGGTGGGCGGTTGGCGCTCGTCTCCCTCGGCGTCGTCGTGCTCGTCGCCGGTGTGCTCGCGGTGCTGCTGTCGTTCCAGCTCAGCGACTCGGGGCAGCGCCAGGCCGAACAGGTCACCCGCTCGGTCGCCGAGACGCTCGCCCACGAGCCCGACGTCGCCGCGCTCGTCGAGAAACGCGACTCCGACACGCTGCAGCCGATGGTCGAGGCGATCCTGGGCGACGCCGACCTGTCGTTCGTCACGATCATGACGCCGGACGGCATCCGTCTCACCCACCGAAATCGTGACCAGATCGGACAGGAGTACCAGGGTTCGCGTGAGGAGGCCCTCGCGGGCCAGACCTACACCGAGGTGTACGAGGGCACCCTCGGCCCGTCGGTGCGCACGATCGCGCCGATCCGCGAGGGCGGCGACGAGGACGGCCCGATCGTCGGGCTCGTCTCGGTCGGGGTCACCCTGGGCGCCGTGCAGCAGGACCTCGCCGCTCGCGTGCCGTTGATCGCCGTGGCATCCGCCGCCATCGTCGGCGTCGGCGTGCTCGGGGCGCTGTACGTGCGCCGCAGCGCGCGACGGGTCACGGGGTCGTACACCCCGGCCGAGCTGTCGCGGCTCGTCGAGAGCTACGAGACGGTGCTGCACTCGCTGCGCGAGGGGCTCGTCGTCACCGACCGCGAGGGACGGATCGTGCTCTACAACGACGAGGCCGCCGACCTGCTCGGGCTCCCGCCCGCGACGATGGGCCAGGTCTCGCTCGATCCGCACGACGTCGACATGGATGCCACCCTCGCCGAGGCCATCTCGACGGGGCGCCGCATGGTCGAGGAGACGGTGGTCAACGGCGATCGCGTCCTGCTCGTCAACCAGGAGGACGCGCGAGACCTCAATGGACGGCGGGCGCCCGAACGCGGACACGTCATGACGCTCCGCGACCGCTCCGAACTGCAGGCGCTGCTCGGCGAGCTCGAAGGCGTCCGCACGCTCAGCGACACCCTCCGCTCGCAGACCCACGAGCACGGCAATCGCCTCCACGCGCTGCTGGCGCTGCTGGAGCTCGGGCGGCTCGATGACGCACGGCGGTTGATCGTGGCATCCACCGGCGAACGCCAGGAACTGGCCGACCGGCTGGTCTCGGACGACGAGGATGCCGTCGTGGTCGCCCTCCTGCTGGGCAAGCTCGACGAGGCGGACGAGCGCGGCGTGCGCCTCGACCTCGATGTGTCGGAGCCGCGACCGCGGCTGCCGCTCGCCCCCGCGGAAGCGGTGACGGTCGTCGGGAATCTCGTCGACAACGCTCTGGATGCCGCGGCGTCGGGCGCGGAGCCCCGGTGGGTGCGCGCGGCCCTGACGGAGAAGGGCGGCGACGTCGCGATCGAGGTGTCGGACAGCGGCGGAGGGTTCGACCCGTCGCTGCCCGACCCCTTTGCGTTCGGCGCGTCGACGAAGCCCGAGCAGGCACCCGGCGGCCGCGGCGTCGGGCTCGCGCTCGTGCGCGATATCGTGGCCGCCCGGGGCGGAACTCTGCAGATCACCGGCGACCCGACGACGGTGCGGGTGTTCCTGCCGTCGGTGGAGGAGGCGTCGTGATCCGGGTGCTCGTCGTCGACGACGACGCGCTCGCGCTCGAGCTGCACTCGGCGTACGTCTCGCGGGTGCCGGGCTTCGAGGTCGCGGGACAGGCGTCGGGAGCGCGCGCGGCCCTCACCGCCCTCGCCGACCCGGAGCGGCGGATCGACCTCGTGCTGCTCGACATGACCATGCCCGACGGCAACGGCCTCGACGTCGCGCGGCGGGTGCGTGCGGCCGGTTCGGGCGTCGACATCATCGCCGTGACGGCCGTGCGCGATGCGGCGACGGTGCGGGCCGCCGTGTCGATCGGCGTGGTGCAGTACCTCATCAAGCCGTTCGCGTTCGCGGCGTTCCGCGAGCGCCTCGAGGCCTACCGCACCTACGTCGAGGGCCTCGATCGCGCAGCCGGTGAAGCGACGCAGTCGGAGGTCGACGCGCTGCTCGGATCGCTGCGCACCGTCACCCCGCCGGGGCTGCCGAAGGGCCTGAGCGACGAGACGCTGCAGGCCGTCGCGGAACGTGTGCGCACGGCATCCGGAGCCGTGTCGTCGACCGAGGTCGGCGAGACCGAGGGCATGTCGCGCGTGACGGCGCGCCGCTACCTGGAGCACCTCGCCGACGTCGGGCGGGTGCGCCGCGTGCCCCGGTACGGGGGCCAGGGCCGCCCCGAGATCACGTACGCGTGGGTGCGGGCGGGGGGTGGCCTCTGATTCACGCGAGGTCCCTGAGCCCACGCGAGGTCCCTGAGCCCACGCGAGGTCCCTGAGCCCACGCGAGGTCCCAGAGCCCACGCGAGGTCCCAGAGCTTGTCGAAGGGACCGGAGGCTTCGACAAGCTCAGCCACCTCCGCCGCACCGAGACCTCCAGCCACGCGAGGTCCCTGAGCCCACGCGAGGT